>CAZUMF010000034.1:0-24950 GCA_964621385.1 uncultured Desulfohalobiaceae bacterium | reverse complement strand
AACTCACTACCTGCTGATTACGAATCAGCTGCTCTACCAACTGAGCTACGCCGGCCGTTTGCTGAGGTGGAACTATAGCAAGCCCGTTGCATATGTCAATATGATTTGCCCCCGGCCGTTTAATTTGCTATGATACACCTTTAAGACTCGAATGGAAGGGAGGCACAGATGAGTGTTGTAGCTGAAATGTCTATTTTTCCTTTGGATAAAGGCGTCAGCCTGAGCCCGTTTGTGGCCCGGGCCATCGCGGTCATCAAAGACAGCGGCCTGGAGTATCAATTAACCCCCATGGGAACCTGTATCGAAGGCCAATGGCCGGAGGTTCTGCAGACAGTGAACCGCTGCTTTCAGGATCTCCAGCAGGACTGCGACCGGATATCCCTCAACCTGAAAGTGGATTACCGATCCGGCGATGAAAAACGAATGCAGGCGAAAACCGCATCCGTTCAAGCAAAGCTCTGATTCCAGCCTCCTGGACAGCGCACGGCTCCATCCAAGCCAGTCTGCTGCCGGGAAAAAGCTCTCGCAGTCTTTGCAAACGGTTCAAGAGTGGAGTTCATTGCATGCCTCTTATCAGTGAATCATGTCTGGACAAGCTGGACATCGACCCCCTGGGCCCCCAGGACGTCATGGAACAGCTGCAGTTTTTCCCTGAGGTGTTTCCTTTTCTCAAACGGCAGGAGGAAACCCTCGGCCGGGTGAGACCATTGATCACCTATCTCGTAGCCGCGACCATCTGGGCCTTCAGAGACGGAAACCACAGTCCGTCGCGAAAACTGGACAATGGCTTTTTAGACACGGTCTGGTGGAAACTGGCCCAGGGAGAGGCGGGATCAGAACTGTCCGACGTGCTGCAAACAATGGAACCCCACATGTGGAATTATTTTCTGACCCTGGCCAGAGCCGCCTCGGATCAGGAGAACTGGTCTGCGGAAGAACTGGCGGTGGCCGGGAAAATTTACGGAACCATTCTGTTGGCTTGCGAGATCCTGTTTTGCAACGCCCAGGAACTGGCGCAGCTGGAAACCCTGCTCAAAATCTCACCAGAGGCATGAGATGACACAAGGAGACGCTGTATGCACACCGCGGTCATTTCAGAACAGGGCCGCCGCTGGAGCATGGAGGACCGGTACACCCTGATCTCAGACTTCGGAGGCAAAGGCTGGATATTCGGAGGCGTTTTCGACGGTCATCGCGGAAGCACCGCTGCAGAGTACGCGGCCCGGCACCTGCACCAGCACTTTCTCCAGTCTTTGCTGTCTGCAGAAGATCCTCAAACAGCCTGGAGGCAAGCCTACGCTTCCCTTGATGCGGAACTGGCCGCTGAAGAATCCGGCTGCACCGCCGCCTGCTTCTGTATTCTGAGCGCCGCGATGACTGCTGCCAACTGCGGGGATTCCAGGCTCCTGCTCGTTCAGAAAGACGCGGTTGTCCAGCTCAGCCAAGATCACCGTCTGGACAACGAGGCCGAAAGGGAACGAATTCAAGAAGCCGGGGCCAGAATTTCCTATCCCTACGTCATGTCCGGATTCCAGGGACTCATGCCCACCAGAAGCCTTGGCGACGCATCATTCCGCAAAACCGGGATCATCGCCCAACCCTTTACTCTCACCCGCCCTCTTGAAGAAGAGGATCTTTTTCTCATTGCCGGCTGCGACGGCCTGTACGATCACGTGGACAATGAAACAGTCGGTGCCATCGCCCGTTCGAGCCTTGATGCCGAAGACCTGGTCCAGACCCTAAAGAGGGAAGTTCTGGACAAGCGACTGGGCTCCGACAACCTGACCATCATCGCCTGCGATCTGCAAGCGGCAGGGAGGAGTTGAGTTCAGGGCGCCACCCTCTCTCGATTCCGGCCTTATCCCAGTTCAAACGTAGTCACCCCGAAAAGTCGGCTCAGATCCAGTTCCGGGATGTTTCCCGTATACATGCGGGCCGTCTCAAAGATCGGCGTCATGACCTGTTGCCGTACCAGGGCAAGCGCCTCTGGATTCACTTCCGGAATGTCCAGAAAGACGGGTTCATCTGCAGCCGCATGGGCCTTGAGAGCCAGAAACAATGCTTCTGCGATTTGTGCACGGTCCGCAAAAAGCGGACCCATTTTGTAACCAGAGCGACAGCGGCGCATCACCCCGTATCCGGTCAACCGGCCCTCCGGGTTCAAAGCGCCGAAGGCCAGGCTTTGGGGCTGATCAAGCCAGGACCTTAAGAATCGGCTGCGGTCCTCCGGAAACAAGGCTGCATCATAGCGGCAGACCGTCTCAAAAGGGATCGTCGACAGGTCAACGAGCCCGGCATCCTCTGGAGCGGGTCCGCCCCCGGTCCCCTGGTACCGGATATTGCGATAGGCCAGTTGAAAGTCTGATTTGCGATAGTTGTCCTGTTGGGCGGGGACCCCGTCCAGTCCGATGCAGCGCCCCTGCAGGGAGGCGATGGCGGCCTTCCATACGGCAAGACCGTACCCTCTGCCCCGATACCCCGGCTTGACCAGGTAGAACCCGATAAAGCCGAAGGACTCGCCGTATTTCACGGCGGAAATGCTGGCCACCGGCTCATTGCCACGCAAACCCACAAAAAAGCCCTCTGGATCTGCGGCAAAGAAGCAGTCCGCATCATGCAGCCCGGGATTCCAGCCCTCCGCCGCGGCCCAATCCAGTACGCTATCGAGTTCCGCCCGGTGCATTGTTCTAATGGTCAACTGCTTTTCTGTCATGGTCTCCCCGGATGCGGCTGCAAAAAATCCTTTTGCAGCCGCCAGATGTCAGTAGTCAGTGGTCAGAAGTCAGTAAATCCAGATGAGTATAAGAATATTGAGTCACTCGAATCGTTTATTTACGACTTTTTTGCAGGTGCGTCCTCCCTGCACAGGCCTGTTTCACATGAGACAAGCTAGAGATCAGGCCATCCCTCAGGAACGGGTCAGTTTCCGGTACTTGATTCGATGCGGCCGGAGGGCCTCCTCACCGAGACGATCCCGTTTGTCCTGTTCGTATTCGCTGAAGTTGCCGTCGAACCAAAGCACACTGCTGCCGCCTTCAAAGGCCAGGATATGGGTGGCCACCCGGTCCAGGAACCAGCGGTCGTGGCTGATGACCATAACGCTGCCCGCGAAATTGAGTAGGCCGTCTTCCAGGGCGCGCATGGTGTTCACGTCCAAATCATTGGTCGGCTCGTCCAGAAGCAGAAGATTGGCCCCTTGCTTGAGCATCATGGCCAGGTGCACCCGGTTGCGCAGCCCCCCGGAGAGTTCCCCGACCTTTTTCTGCTGTTCGGCCCCGGTGATGTTGAAGCGGGCCACATAGGCCCGTGAATTGACCTCCCGATCCCCCAGACGGATGGTGTCCTGACCGCCGCTGACAGCCTCCCAGACCGTTTGCTCCGGTTTCAGTCTGCTCCGGCTCTGCTCCACATAGGCCATCCGCACGCTGGGTCCCAGGCGGAGCGTACCGCTGTCCGGGGCCTCTTCTCCGGTGAGCATGCGGAACAGGGTGGTCTTGCCGGCCCCATTGGGCCCGATGATTCCCACGATGGCTCCCGGCGGTACCAGAAAGGACATGCCCTCCAGCAGCAGGAGGTCCTCATAGGCCTTGCTCAACCCGCCCGCCTCCACCACCACATCCCCCAGGCGCGGTCCCGGCGGGATACTGATCTGCAGGTCCTCATCCCGGGTCCGCGCGCTCCCGGCCGCCAGCTGCCCATAGTTCAAAACGCGCTCCCGGCTGTCGGCCTGTCGCTCCCGGGGACTCATCCGGATCCATTCCAGCTCCCGTTCCAGGGTCACCCGCCAGCGGGTGTCACCCTTTTTCTGCTTCTCCAGGCGGTTTTTTTTCTGATCCAACCAGGACGAATAATTCCCCTTCCAGGGGACCCCCACCCCGCGTTCCAGTTCCAGAATCCATCCGGCCACGTTGTTCAGAAAATAGCGGTCGTGAGTGACCGCGATGACCGTTCCCTGATAGGCCTGGAGATGGTGCTCCAGCCAGGCCACGGTTTCGGCATCCAGGTGATTGGTGGGCTCGTCCAGAAGCAGAATGTCCGGTTCTTGTATCAGCAGGCGGCACAGGGCCACCCGGCGCCGTTCCCCACCGGAGATGATCGCCGCCGAAGTGTCCTTTGGAGGACAGCGCAGGGCGTCCATGGCCATCTCCAGGCGGCTGTCGATCTCCCAGGCATCGGCCGCATCCAGCCGGGACTGAACATCCGCCTGCCGGTCCAGAAGCTTTTGCATGGCCTCGTCGTCCATGGGTTCCGCAAACCGGGCGTTGATGGCCTCGAATTCATCCAGGAGCTCGAAGGTCGCCGCGGCCCCTTCAGCCACCACCTCCCGAACGGTTTTGGCCTCGTCCATGGCAGGCTCCTGCTCCAGGAAGCCGATGCTGTACCCGGGAGCCAGGTGAGTCTCCCCCTCGAAATCCCGGTCCACGCCGGCGATGATCCGCAGCAGGGAGCTCTTGCCCGAGGCATTGAGGCCGATGACCCCGATCTTGGCCCCGTAAAAATAGGACAGGGATATGTCCTTGAGGACCAGTTGCTGGTTGTAGCGCTTGCTGACCCCCCGCATGGAGTAGATGATCTTGTCTGGTTCGTGTTGATGCATATTCGATCCTCATTCAGGTTTCGGGTGTTGTCCTGTCTCCGGCTTCAGCTGCGGAGCGCCGCCTCAAATACGCCAGATAGCGCGAGCCCTTTTCCAGCTGTTCAGCGATGCGTCTGATGCTGCTCAGGGTATCCAGTTCATTCACCAGACTGCGGACCGGAAGCTGCCCGTCGGCCCCAGCCTGCAGCAGTCTGGATTTGAGCGCCTGATAGTCCTCCTGGACCTGCTGCGCAAGGCGCCGGCCCTGGGCAGGGGCATACGCAACAGAACCGGAATCCGCCATGGCCGCCAGCTCATACACCAAGCCCTCGAAGCTTTGGATGGTCTGCTCCAGTTCAGGGGCCTCGATCCGGCCGTATGTGTCCCGGGCGACGGTCACGCTTTCCGCCAGCTCCGCTGCTTCGGAATAATATCGGGAAACCCGAAGGGCGTCGGACAGCAACCCGGACAAATCCCCGGGCATTCCGTGCTGGCGCAGCTGATTCGCAAACCCGCCTGCAGCGTCGATCAGGCTGTCCAAGGCTTTGCGGTCCTCGGTCTGAGCCTGGGCGCTTTGTACTGTGCTGCTCAGGCTGCGCCGGGCCATCCGGCGGGAAATATCGCCGATCCGGCCCAGTTCCTGAAACAAGGCCTCCAGGGCCAGGTACGGAGTGCTCACGATATTCCGGTCCAGATATTTTGGCCGGGACAGTTCCTCATCGGCGGCCCGGAACCGACCTTCCAGAAAACGCACCACAGATCCGCTCAACGGCCACATGAGCAGGACGCCGAGGATATTGAAAGCGGTGTGAAACAGGGCGAGCAGCGGTGCCGGCTCGTTCTCCAGGCCCGCCGCCTGGCGCAGGCCCACGAGCAATTCGAGGAACAGGGGCAGAATCAGCAGGGCCGCAGCCCCGGTCAGCAGGTTGAAAACAACGTGGGCTCCGGCCACGCGTTTGGCATTGGGCGTCGATCCAATAACGGAGAGGGCGGCCGTGGACGTGGTTCCGAGATTGGCGCCGATCACCATGGCCGCTCCCGCGTTCAAGGGGATCACCCCTCCGGAGGCGGCCGTCAGGGTCACGGCCATGGCCGCGCTGGAGGACTGCATGAGCATGGTCAGCAGGAATCCGATCCCCACGAAAAGAATGAGACCCCACAAGCCGTGCCTGAAAAGGGCTTCGAGTTCAATCGTGGCCTTAAGGTCATGGAACGTGACGTTCAGGACATCGATGCCGATGAAGAACACTCCGAACCCGGCCAGGGCGAATCCAAAGGCGCCCTGCCGCCGTTGCCCGAAAAGGAGCCACAGCCCCATGCCAATGCCGATCAGGGGCAGGCTCACCGCCTTGATGTCGAATTTGAAGCCGACCAGGGCCACCAGCCACCCGGTCATGGTGGTGCCGAGGTTGCTTCCGTAGATAACCCCCACCGCCTGGCGGAGCGTCATGAGGCCGGCGTTCACGAATCCAATCAGTGCCACGGTCACGGCGCTGGAGGACTGCACCAAGGCCGTCATCACGGCGCCCCACAGGACCCCTCGAAACAGCGTGCTGGTCCCCTGGTCCAGGATATCCCGCAAGGCGCCGCCGGCGGACTTCTTCAAGCCGTCGGTCATGAGATGCATGCCCAGCAGGAACAGCCCAATGCCCCCGATCAAGGCGCCGATTTTGGCAACTATCATCTCTGCATGTCCCTGTGCGTAAACCGGTTCAATTCGTCAGCCGATCGTTTGCGCCTCCCTCAACCGGTAAGCCGGCTTCTCCGGCCTGTGCTTTCCAGCAACAGGATGAACACCTGACATATCCTGTCCAATCCCGGATGGTCAAGGATACGAATATGTCTTCGGCCCTAAGCGGTACGGCCCAGGACTGCCTGTCCTTTGCTTTTTCCATACAAAAGGGCGGCGTTTCAGAGTGTCTGGAAACACCGCCCTCTTCCCTGCGCCCAGCAGTGGTGAACCTCAAAAAGGCCCCTCAGCTTTTCGGCTTGATCCCTTTATTTTAGTTAGTTAAGGTTCAAAGCCGTAATGTCGGTACGAAGTCTGAATTCCGGACCGTTCGATTCGCGGATACAGCCTTTGCGTCGGCAGCCCTCCAGGCGTTTATGCCGTCCTCAGGTCAAAACGGTCGAGGTCCATGACCTTGCTCCAGGCCGCGGCAAAATCCTGCAGGAATTTCTCCTGGGCGTCCTCACAACCGTAAACTTCGGCCAGGGCCCGGAGCTGGGAGTTCGAGCCGAAGACGAGGTCGACACGGGTGCCGGTCCACTTGAGTTCGTTGCTGTCGTAATCACGGCCTTCGAATACGTCCCGGTCTTCCGAGGCCGCCTTCCATGTCGTGCCCATGTCCAGCAGATTCACGAAAAAGTCATTGCTGAGAGTTTCCGGCCGCTGAGTGAACACGCCGTGCCGGGACTGCCCGACGTTGGCATTCAAGACACGCAGCCCCCCAATGAGCACCGTCATTTCAGGAGCGGTCAGGGTCAGCAGCTGCGCCCGGTCAACGAGCAGCTCCTCTGCCGAGACAGCGTATCTCGTTTTGAGGTAGTTACGGAACCCGTCGGCAGCCGGTTCAAGAACGGCGAAGGAATCCGCATCGGTCTGCTCCTGGGTCGCATCCGTCCGTCCCGGGCTGAAGGGAACGCTCAGATCATGACCGGCATTCCTGGCCGCCTGCTCGACAGCGGCACAGCCGCCCAGAACGATCAGATCCGCAAGTGAGACCCTCTTCCCGCCGGACTGGGCACTGTTGAACGCCTTCTGGATTCCCTCCAGCGTCTCCAAAACCGTCTTGAGTTTTGCCGGCTCGTTGACCTCCCAATCCTTCTGTGGGGCGAGACGAATGCGGGCTCCGTTCGCTCCGCCGCGCTTGTCGGAGCCGCGAAAAGTGGATGCCGAGGCCCAGGCTGTGGAAACCAGCTGAGAAATGGAGAGTCCGGAATCAAGAATCCTGGACTTGAGGCCGGCGATGTCCTGGGTGTCGATCAGCTCATGGTCAACTGCGGGCACCGGATCCTGCCAGATCAGATCCTCCTCCGGGACCTCGGCGCCGAGATACCGCGAACGGGGGCCCATATCGCGATGGGTCAGCTTGAACCAGGCCCGGGCAAAGGCATCTGCGAATTCTTCCGGGTTCTCCAGGAAGCGCCGGGCGATGGGCTCGTAGGCCGGGTCAAACTTCAGCGAGAGATCCGCCGTGGTCATCATCGGCCGGTGCTTCTTCGAAGGGTCGTGCGCGTCGACCACCATATCCTCGTCCGCCACGTCCTTGGCCAGCCATTGATTCGCACCGGCCGGACTCTTGACCAGCTCATAATCGTACTTGAACAGCACCTTGAGATAGCCCATGTCCCACGTAGTCGGCTTGGGCTTCCAGGCGCCCTCGATGCCGCTGCCGATGGTGTCGCCGCCTTTGCCGCTGCCGAAGTTGCTCTTCCAGCCGAGTCCCTGCTCTTCAATGGGGGCGGCTTCCGGTTCCGGACCGACCAGAGATGCATCACCCGCACCGTGACATTTGCCGAAGGTGTGCCCGCCCGCGACCAGCGCAACGGTCTCTTCGTCGTTCATGGCCATGCGCGCAAAAGTCTCTCGTACGTCGTGCCCGGAGGCAACCGGGTCCGGGTTGCCGTTCGGACCTTCCGGATTCACATAGATCAGGCCCATCTGCACGGCGGCCAGGGGGTTCTCGAGTTCCCGTTCACCGGAGTACCGCGTATCCCCCAGCCATTCGCTTTCGGTTCCCCAGTAAATATCATCTTCCGGTTCCCAGACGTCTTCGCGGCCGCCGGCGAAACCGAAGGTTTCGAGTCCCATCGACTCGATGGCGCAGTTGCCGGCGAGAACCATGAGATCGGCCCAGGATATCTTCCGGCCGTATTTCTGCTTGATCGGCCACAGCAGACGGCGCGCCTTATCGAGATTGACGTTATCGGGCCAGCTGTTGAGCGGCGCCAGGCGCTGGCTGCCGGAACCCGCACCCCCGCGTCCGTCTCCCATGCGGTAGGTGCCGGCGCTGTGCCAGGCCATCCGGATGAAGAGCGGACCGTAATGCCCGTAATCAGCCGGCCACCAGTCCTGGGAGTCGGTCATCAGAGCATAGAGATCCTTCTTCAGGGACTCCAGATCGAGTTTCTTGAATTCCTCGGCATAGTTGAATGCTTCGCCCATGGGATCGGACAATGGGGAATGCTGGTGCAGAATGTGAAGGTTCAACTGGTTCGGCCACCAGTCCCGGTTCGAGGTGCCGCCGCCGGCAATGGGTTTGTCTTTTCGGCCGGTTACCGGACACTTGCTTGCATCATTCATGGTCTCTCCTCCTGTGGATATTGCCAGCGAAAGAATTGCATCCTAAATAAGAATGTTTATCAACTAACATTCGTTTTCTTTTCTGTCAAACGCAGAACGAGTCCATAGATCAGCGTAACCAAGGCTGTACAGAGAAATCCGAGCTGGCAGCTGAAAACTGATGCCTTGAGCACGCTCATCACAAAAACAAGAACTTTGAGGCCCGGATTTGCATTTGCCTCAATGGCATTGATGCCGCCCCGGGAGTGGTCACTCCGTGACCCGCACCCAGGTCTGGGTCCGATAGAAAAAAAGGAGATATCCCCTGACTTTGAGCTTGCCCTTCTCCAGCCACAACTTGCAATCATAGGTCTTGCCGTTGTCAGGGTCCAAAATGGTCCCTCCGGACCACTCATTCGGACCCTGTTGCTTCAGCCCCTTGATGATCTGCATTCCGAGAATTTTCCGGTTCTTCAATTCCCCGGTACACTCTTCGCAGACCGGATCCGGATCCTCATCAGGCCCCCTGAAAAGTTTGATGATTTTTCCGAAAATCTCGCCCTGCTCCTGATAGATATGAACCACCGACTTCACCTCTCCACTTGTGTCGTCATAGGTCTTCCACTTGCCACAGACGGTTTCACTGTGGCCAAAGACAGGGATGGAGACAAAGCAGATGACGAGCGTAAGACAAAACACATTGAATTTCATGAAAACCTCCTTATGAAGGAAGGATAGCGGCTGTCAAAGGGATTGAAAGATTGCGGATCCTTTAGAAAAAAGGACTGGCTGAGGCGGATCTCAAGCGGGGGTCCGGAGCAAAGCTGCGGACCCCCTGAAAATGGAGCCTGACACCAACAGACACAAAGAACGAGACATTTTCTTCACCATGTGCTCATTCGCCTACATACTTAAAAGAGATTTTGACCTTCGCTCGATAGACAGAAACCTTCCCCTCCTCAATTTTCATATCCAGTTCAGAGACTTCTGCCACCCGGACTTCTCTGAGATTCTTGGTTGCTGTTTCCACGGCTGCTTTTGCTGCCTTTTCCCATGACTCCGGACTGGTGCCTACCAGTTCAATGATTTTATAGACGCTTTCCGGCATAGATCCTCCTTTGTAGTAAAAAATGCCCTTGTCCCTGGAGATGTCCGCAGCCCCTCAGACCTGTTTGACCAGAGGCTCTCTGCCTGCCTGTTCCGAACCCGGCTGTAACGCGGGTAAGGGTGCACATCAATGCTCTGGTTCAGCAGATTGTCTTCACCATAGCAGAACCAATAGCCACGTCAAGGCACAGAAGGGGGTTGAATAGGCAAGTTTCCCTCAGAATAATGCACAGCCAGCCAGACCGTGTCGCACCCGGCCTGGGTCCACTCGACCCGGTGCTTGAGGCGGGCATCAATGTTCAAATAATCCCCCGATCTAAGAATAAGGACATCCTCATATCCCTGAATTCGCAAACCAGCGCTTCCCGATATCAGGAGAACAAACTCGGCCTGTTCCTGGTCATACCAGAACCCTTCAGGGGAGGCCTGTCCTCTGGAGACGATCCGTTCGATTCTGATCTGTCTTGCAGAGAGCAGTGTCTGCACGAGTTCTTCAGGAAGCTCCTGAGGAATCTGTGCAAACATTGATCCAGAATGGAGAGTCATGGTTGGCTCGGATGGTTAGAGTTCAAAAAAAATGGTGTATGATTATTCCGAAGTCCAAAAATATTTCAAAGTTACGCGTACTGTAAAGAGCTCTGATCATCCCCATTCACACGAGACCCCGCCTTCAGGTACCCTCCAATTTGCTTGAACTCGACAAAAAACTGACGTAATCAGAAACCTTGACCTCACGATGCCGGATTCGATCAGGACAACGCCCGGGCGGGAACAAACGGAGGACGCATGTTTGCAGAGGACATCAGGCAGACGGCCGCCCAGTGCCGCCACTACGCCATGTGCAAAATCGATTATCTCGGGACGGGCCTGTGCGCCTCCGGTCGAAAACACCAGTATGTCAGCCATTTCCCCCAGGGCCGCATGGATCTCTATGACGCCCTGGCCCGGGACCTGGTGCCCGTCACCACGAAGCTGGTGGAGATAGCCGATTCCTGCGATCTTTGCGGGATCTGCGAGACCCAATGCCATTTCGTGACCGGCCTGCGCCCCCTGCAGGTCATGAAGGCCCTGAAAAGCCATGTCCGGGACTGGATAAAAGCCGGCAACGAGCCTGTCCAGGCCGCCGACGCCCCCGACCTGGAGGCCCTGCAGGCTATTGTCGGTCCCCGCTGGGCCACGAACGATCCAGCCGTTCTGCTGACCTACGCCAACGACCCCTTTCCCCTGGCCGGGATGCAGCGGCCCCGTTTCGTGGCCCTGCCCGGCACCCGGGAAGAGGTCGCGGCCCTGGTCCGTTTCGCCGCCTCCCGGGAGATACCCTACGTGGTCCGGGGCAACGGGGGAAGTGTCTTCGGCTTTGTCTTCAGCCCCGGTCTGGTCCTGGACATGAACCGGATGAAGGGCCTGGACATCGATCCTGAAAACTGGTGCGCCGAGGTGGAGCCCGGGGTGACCTCCTTTGAACTCCAGCAGGCAGCCTACCGACACGGCCTGCGGGCCAACACCGCGGAACCGGCGGCCACGGTCTGCGGCAACGTGGTCTGCACCGGGCTGTTTTCAACCTGGGCCAATGTTTACGGGGTGAACGCGGACGCCTTTGTGGACATGGAATTCGTGGATGAACAGGGCGAGGTCTTCCGGCTCAACCAGAAATCGGCCCCCAATGCCTTCGGCTTCGAGCCCGACGGAAGCCCCGCCCCCGGAATCTGCACCCGGGCCTGGATCCGCCTCCATCCCATGACGAGTGACGAGGCGGGACTGATCGTCCCCTTTGCGGATTTCGGGGAGGCCGCGGCCTTTGCCCGGGAACTGAGCCAGCGGCGGATCGGCCTGGCTATCGGGGTGCTGGGCGGCCATTACCTCTCAACCTTCATGGCCCCCTCGGCCGAACTGGCGGAACAGGTCCGCTCCAGCCTGAGCAGGGGCCTGGGCCTGGAGTACGGGGTGTTCCTGATCGGGGACCGTTTCGCCCGGGAAGCGATCCGCTCCATGCACGACAGCCTGATCGACGAGGAGACCTTCCGCATGCTCATGCTCGGTCTTCCCCGCCTGGCCGACGAGGAATGGCTGGAGCTGGTTTCGGGCCTGGACGGCGACCAGCCGCCCTACGCGACCCTCTTCACCGAGGCCATGCGGCCGGTGCTGGACGCGGTCCTGGATCCCTCCCCCCAGACCGCGGCCCGGGGCGTGGAGGAGGACCTGCGGGAGACCTACACCAGGCTGTACACCCGCCCGGAGATGAGCGACATGGTCTGGTTGAACATGTTCCGGATTCTGAGCGCCCGGATGTCCCGGCACAAGCACATGTTCGCCTTTCTGATCTACGTGCCGCTGGAGAGGGTCGAACTCATCGCCTCGGTGTGCGCCACCCTGAAAAGCATTGCCGAGCGCCAGGGCATCGAGGCCGACTACGGCTTTCTGACCCCGCTGGATCTGGGCAAGCGCGGCATCCTGGAATACGACTACTACATCGACCACCGGAATCCGGAAGAAGCGGAAAAGATCGAACAGGCCCGGCTGGAATTCGAACCCTACCTGGACGAGCTGAGCGCCAGGGTCAAAGGGGTGAAGTGGTTGAAATACATCTTTTCCCAGGGCTGCGCCCGCAAAGAGGCCGTGCTGTACTCATGAGCGCCCCCAGACCCCGAACCTTGTTCCTCACCGGGGGAACCGGCTTTCTCGGAAGCCACTTGGCGGTGCGGCTTCTGGCCGACGGACACCGGGTCCTTCTCCTGGCCCGGGGCCGAAACCGGGAGAGCCCGGAGCAGCGGGTGCAGCGCCTTCTGGACTGGTTCGAACTTCCACCTGAGCCACGCCGCCGGCTGGAGGTCCTGAACGGCAGCCTGGACGAGCCCCGGCTGGGTCTCTCGGATCGGGATCTCCGCTCCGTCCTGGAAAAGGTGGAGGAAACCGTTCACTGCGCCTCGGACACCTCCTTTGCCGCCCGCAAGCGGGACCAGGTGGAACGAACCAATATCCAGGGCCTGTCCCGCCTCCTGGATCTCCTGGGACAAAGCCCCTGCCGCTGCCTGCATCTGATCAGCACGGCCTATGTGGCCGGCCGGAGCAGCGGCCCCTGTCCCGAAGACTTCCACCAGCCCCCGGGCTTTCACAATGTCTACGAGGAAACCAAATTCGAAGCGGAACGGCTGGCCCGGCGGCGATGTGCCGACACCGGTCTCGGCCTCCAGGTCTATCGCCCTTCGATCGTCTACGGCGATGCCCGCAGCGGGAGGACCCTGATCTTCAACGCCCTGTATTACCCGATCCGGACCGTCCACTACTTTCAGAAACTCTACACCAGGGACCTCCGGGAAAACAGCGGGCACAAGGCCCGGGCCATGGGCATCCATTTTCAACCCGACGGCCGCCTGCACCTGCCCCTGCGCCTGAGCAGCAGGGATGAACAGGGCATCAACCTCATCCCGGTGGACCATTTCGTCCGGGCCTTCATGGCCATCCGCGAGGCGGCTCCCCCGGGCGGCGTCTTCCATATCGTCAATCCGGAAAATACGAGCCTGGAGCGGATCAAAGACTACACCCGGCGTTTTTTCGAGCTTTCCGGGATTTGCATCGCCTCCCCGGATGAATTCAAGGCCCGGGCGCGCAACGGCTTCGAAGAACTCTTTGAAAAGCACATCCGGGTCTACGGGCCCTACCTGCAGGACACCCGGATCTTCGAGCATGCCAGGACCTCGGCCCTGCTGGCCGAGCGCGGCATCGTCTGCCCGGAATTCAGCTACGACATCTATGCGGCCTGCATGGGCTACGCCCTGGACGTGGACTGGGGGAGACGCCTCTTCCCGGGAGCGGACACCCATGCCTGAAACCTCCTCCTATGGCTACACGACCCTGCCCGCCTCCCGGAAGCGCCGCCTGGTCCGGGACCATTTCGAGGCCATTGCCCGGCGCTACGACCTGGCTGACACCCTGTTGAGCTTCGGGCTGCATATTCTCTGGCGGCGCCGGGCCCTGCGCCGCCTAAAGCTCCAGCCCGGAGAAACGGTTCTGGATCTGTGTTCGGGCACCGGAGATTTCGCGATCCTGGCGGCCAGGGCCGTGGGGAAAGGGGGACGGGTCCTGGCCGCGGATTTCAGTGGGGCCATGATGCGGGTTGGCCGGACAAAAGCGGCCAGGGCCGGTGTCGCCGGCCGGCTGTCCTGGGTACGGACCGACGCCGAGCAGATGGGCCTGGCCCGGGATGGCTTCGATGCGGTTCTGGTGGGTTACGGCATTCGGAATTTCGTCTCCCTGGAGGAGGGTCTGCGGGAGATTCTTCGGGTCCTGAAACCCGGCGGGAGGTTTTTGGCCATGGAATTTTCCATCCCGGAAACAGCCTGGATCCGCGGGCTTTATCACCTGTATTCCTTCCGGGTCATGCCCCCGGCTGGAAGGCTGATCTGCGGCACAGCCGCCCCCTTTCAGTACCTGGCCGAGTCCGTCCGGGTCTTTCCCGAACCGGACCGGATCCGGTTCCAGCTGACAGAGCTCGGTTTCGAGGGGGCCGGCTTCGAACGGCTGCACAACGGGCTGGCCGTGCTCTACAGCGGCACGAAAGCGGATTAGGGTTTGGACGGAAACTCACGCATCTCCTTCGTTGCCGCAAATTTTGGTGGATCAGGGAACAGGGAGACCGCATAAAGTGGTGCACCAATGTCAATAATACGTTGCTCAAATGTGAAGAAATGCCATTTTTACCTTGGTAAAACGTGATCCGGGGGGCAGAATCCGTATTCGCCGCGATCCGGGCATCAGGCCAGATTCTGGGCCACGAGCTCGGCGATATCCCGGGTCTTGACGGACTCGTCTTTTTCCAGCTCCTTCATGCCGTCCTCGATCATGGTCAGGCAAAAAGGACAGGCCACGGCCACGGTCTCGGCCGACTTGCCCAGCATCTCCTCGCTGCGCTCCAGATTGATGCGCTTGCCGATGGTCTCTTCCATCCACATCCGGCCGCCCCCGGCCCCGCAGCAGAAACTTTCCTGCCCGTGCCGGTCCAGCTCGGTCAGTCCGGATTGGGAAACCGCCTGCAGGATCTCCCTGGGCTGTTCATAGACCTCGTTGTAGCGGCCCAGGTAGCAGGGATCGTGGTAGGTCAGGATGCCCGGCAGGGCTTGCTTGAGCCTGATGCTGCCCGCCTCGATGAGCCGGCGGATGAACTGGGTGTGGTGGATGACTTCGTAGTGCCCGCCCATTTGCGGGTATTCGTGCTTCAGGGCGTTGAGACAGTGGGGGCAGGCGGTGATGATCTTCTTCACCCCGTAGCCGTTCAAGGTCTCGATGTTCTCCTGGGCCATCATCTGATAGAGCATCTCGTTGCCCACCCGGCGGGCGAAATCCCCGGTGCATTTTTCCTCGGTGCCCAGGATGGCGAAGCTGATCCCGGCCTTTTGCAGGATCTTGACCAGGCTGATTGAGACCTTCTTGGTCCGGTCGTCAAAGGACCCGGCGCAGCCCACCCAGAGCAGATAGTCCACATCGGGATTCTCGGCCATGGTGGGCACCCCGAGATCCTTGGCCCAGTCCGCCCGCTTGTCATAGCCGATGCCCCAAGGATTGCCGTTGCGCTCCAGGCCGCGCAGGGCCGTGTTCAGCTCCTGGGGGTAGTTGCCCTGCATCAGGGTCTGGCCCTGGCGCATGGCGATAATCCTGGGAACCTGCTCAATGGTCACCGGACAGACCTGCTCGCAGGCCCGGCAGGTGGTGCAGGCCCAGAGGGTGTCCTCGCCGATGACATCGCCGATGAGGGCCTTGTCGCTGGTCAGCTCGGCCATCTCGGCCTTGAGCCGGTCCTGGGTCTCGGAATCGCCCTCGGGATCGAGTTTTCTGGCCAGTTCCGCCCGCCGGATGAGCTGATCCGAGCGGCCATAGAGCTCGGCCTTGAGCTGATCGTTGACGTCGTGCAGGTTCAAGGGCTTATCCGTGACATAGGTGGGACAGACCTCTTTGCAGCGCCCGCATTCAGTGCAGGTGTACAGATCCAGCCCCTGCTTCCAGGTCAGCTGATGGATGTGATTCACTCCCAGGGACTCGTCCTCCCAGGCCGATTCATCCTCCAGATCCAGCACTTTGGTCTTGGCGTGGGGATAGCCCAGCTTCTTGAAAAAAACATTGGGCAGGGCGGTGATCACGTGGAAGTGCTTGCCCAGAGGCAGGAAATTCAAAAAGGTCAGCTGGGTGATGATGTGCAGCCAGAACATGACCGCCAGAAGACCGCCGGTGGCCCCGGCTCCCAGTCCGGCAATCAGACCGGCCGCCCCTTTGGTGACCGGGGTCCAGAGGAACTCGGAGCCGTACGCGGAGGCGTTCAGGAAATGGAGCTGCCCTGGATTGTCGTGCAGCAGGACGAGGTTGTGCCGGGCCCCGTCATAGAGCAGGTCCGAGACCATGAGGATTCCGATCAGGGCCAGGACGAAATAGGCCTCCCAGTTGTTGTGCATCCGCTCCGGCTTGAGCACGGCCCGGCGGTAGATGGCGATGAGCACCATCAACAGGACCACGGCCTCCACGATGTCCTTGAGAAAGACGTAGAGGTATCCGGCCAGGTTTTCCCCGCCCAGGACCGGGAATTGAAACCCGTGCACAAAGCCTTCGCCGTAGAGCATCAGACTGCGAATGAGCAGGATCAAAAAGCCCCAGAAAATAAAGGCGTGCATGATCCCCGAGAGACGCTCCTTCTTGCGACCCACCAGGCGCTTCTGTCCAATGGCCAGAACAAGCAGGTTTTTCAGCCGGGTCTTGATGTGGTCGAAGCGGTTCTCCGGCTCCAGGGCCAGGAGCAGCCGGATTCTCCGGTACATGGTGTGCGCGAAGATCCCCACCCCGACGATGAGCAGCACAGACATGAAAATGGGGCTCATAATTCCTCATCCTGGTTTGAGCGGTTCAAGAGAATTGAAAAGAGAATCTTGCTACATACAAAAAAATCAATACTTTATATCGAAAACATCCGAAATCATTTTCGTGCAGGCGCGAGAGGCTCACGATGCTTCTGCAATCCCGAGCCGTGCAATACCGTAGACCGGCTCATGATTCAAGCATAAATTTGGTTCATCCGGTTAATGCGTACTTTGAAGAATGATTACGCGCCCGCTCGAAGACTCGCTTGAGTTTGAGAGTGCACAGAGAGCGGAGGGAGAAGAGAGTTTCTTTTTGGCCGTGTCGGAGAAAGGCAGGACACGGCCAAAGTAGCTCCGCCCGGACGGGCAAAGGGAATGTGTATTCCGATTCGCCGGAGGCGATGCTACTTGAGACCGGACGTTCTTCCTCTCGTCCGGGCTCAATTGCCCAAAAACAATCTTCTCTCCTCAAGCTCTCTGAAGACTCTGCGGCTCAAGCGACTCTGGGAGCGGGCGCGGAACCAAACTCTTTTCTTCTTGGCATCCTTTTCAAATCCAGGTACGCAAAAACCGGAAGAGCCATAAATTTAATGACTTCTCACCTTCTTGATCTCTTCCCGGAGGATGGGGACCACCTCGAAGAGGTCGCCGACAATACCGTAGTCAGCCACATTGAAGATCGGGGCCTCGGGATCCTTGTTCACGGCCAGAATGTACTTGGACCCGCTCATTCCGGCCAGGTGCTGGATGGCCCCGGAGATGCCGATGGCCATGTACAGGGAGGGAGCCACAATCTTGCCGGTCTGTCCGACCTGGGTGTTGTGCGGCATGAACCCGCCGTCCACCATGGCCCGGGAGGCCCCCAGTCCGGCCTGGAGCTCGCGGGCCAGTTCCCTGACCAGGTTTACCCCGTCCTGGTCCTTGACCCCCCGGCCCACGGAGATGACGATATTGGCGTCGGTCAGATCGATTTCCCCGCCCGCATCGGAGATGATTTCCTTGATCACCGCCCTGGCGTCGGTCTCCGGCGGGGTGCGGGTGATCACGTTTTCCGTCCCGCTGAGATCCCCTCTAGCCTCAAAGGCCCCGGCCCTAACCACCGCAGCCATGGACCCGGTTTTGATTTTGACCTGCTGGAGCACTTTGTTGGCAATGGCCGGGCGGGTGATTTCGATGTGCTCCCCTTCAAGCCGCACATCAGTGATTTCACTGGCACAGGCCGCATCCAGCCGGGCGGCCACCCTGGGGGCCAGGGTCTTGCCGCTTTCGGAAAAACCGAACCAGATCATATCCGCCCCGAACTGTTTGGCCGCGTCCACAACGCAGGCGGCATAGGGGGCGGCGGAAAACAGTTCCAGACCGGGATCATCCGCAATGTACTGCGTACTTGAACCCGCCTGAACCAGGTCGTTGGTCAGCGAGCTGACTCCGCTGCCAATGGCCGCCACGGCGGTCTCGGCTCCAAGCTCCCTGGCCTTGGACACGAGTTCCGCGGTGCTGCCTTTGAGCACGCCGTCCTTAATATCTGCAATCACGAGTACTTTGGTCATGATCATCACTTCCTTTGTGGATTTTCACTTACATCAACAGCTTTTGCTCTGCAGTTGTCAATCGTCAATATTCAATAGTCCATTTCTACAAGACCTTGGCTTCATCAGCCAGCAGTCCGACCACCTTGGCCGTCACTTCCGCGGGGTCGCCCTCATACTTCTGCCCGCCCTGGCGTTTGGCGACCTCCTGGAAGGCCAGCACCTCGGATTTGGGGTCCCCCAACGCATCGGGCGAAAGGCCCAGACCGGCCAGGTCCATGCTCGCGATCTTCTTTTTCTTGGCCATCATGATGCCGCGCATGGCCGGCAGGCGGGGTTCGTTCATGCTCACGTCCACGGTGACCACTCCCGGCAACTCCAGTTCCACCACTTCGGTCCCACTGTCCCCCAGTCGGGACACCTTGACATGGGTCTCGTCCAGGACCTCCAGGCCGATGACATTGCTCACGCAGGGCAGGCCCAGATATTCAGCCAGGATGATCCCGGTCTGCCCGTTATCCGTATCCTGGGCCTGCTTGCCGGTGATGACCAGGTCGTAGTCGCCCTGCTCATAGACCTTCTGCAGGATTTTGGCATAGATGAACGAATCCGGCTTGTCCAGGGCGGAATCGTCAATATGCATGCCCTGTTCAATGCCCATGGCATAGCATCTGCGGATGACATCCGTGTTGTCGGAACCGCCGATGCTCACCAAGGCGGTCTCGGCCCCGCTTTGCTCCTTGAGCTGCACAGCGGCTTCCACCGCGGTTTCATCCCAGGCATTGATCACGTACTGCAGGCCCTCTTCCTGAATGGCCCCGTCCTTGACGCGGATGTTCAACTCCACATCAACCACTTTTTTGACTGTTGTCAGAATTTTCAAAGCGGTTTCCCTCCTTTATTTACGCTGGTCATGTAGGGATGTCACAGCGTACGTCCTTGTTCACATGATGAATCGTTACTGAATAAGCGGAGTCTGGACGCGTAAATAAATATTTGCTGAAATTCTATACGAGCCTGCCACACCGCCTCCTATACTGATCCAATTTTTGTTTTTGAAACAAAGACTTATTGTCCTTTGATTTCAACGACAGAATCCGGAAAAAGGTAAGTTGGAGCAGTATATCTCCTGTCGTGAGACGCTGAAAAATATACCCCCATTGGGGGGATTTCCATCGCTTATGCATTCAGGTCAGGAACAGCCCTCGATCCGCTGCTCGCCGCACAGAACCTCTGCTTTGTCTTCGTCGTAGACACAGACCAGGGTCATGTTCAGCCCCCGGGCCATGGTCACGGCCAGGGCCGTGGGCCGGGACTTGCTGAGCATCACCGGCAGCCGGGAACGGGCCGCCTTCTGCACCAGCTCGAAGCTGATTCGCGAGGAAAGCACCACCGGTCCGGCCCGTCCCAGGGAGCCATCCAGCAGAGCCCTGCCGATGACCTTGTCCAAAGCGTTGTGTCGGCCCACATCCTCGGCAAAGGCGAGGCTCTCCAGCTGCCGGTCGAAGAGCAGCGCGGCGTGGGTACCCCTGGTCCGCTGGTAGAAGTTTTGCCGGGAAAAAAGCATCTCCAGGCACTGGAAAATCCCGTCCACCGGGAGCTTAAAGCTGCTGTCCAGCGGCCGGACGATCTGATGGAGATCATCGAGCAGCTCCTTGCCGCAGATGCCGCAGCTGGTCTGGCTGACGAACCCCCGCCGCTCTAAGAGGCCCCGGACCTTTTCCAGGCGCTCGGGTTTGAGCCAAACGTCGACGACATTGGGATCCAGATGCCGGCAATAGTCCAGATCCAGCAGGTCCTCGGACGAGTCAAGCAGTCCCTCGGCCAGGCAGAACCCTGCCGCGTGGGCCAGCTCTTCTCCCGGCGTGCGCATCACCACGGAATAAGGGCTCTCCTGGATGCGAATCACCAGAGGCTCTTCAACGATCAGCTCGAGACCGTCCCTGGAAAATTCCCCCTGATCATACCGGACGCATCGAAACGATTGCGTCATTTTCCCACTATCCACTATTTGCTTCCTTTCTTCAAAAATGCTGTCCGGCATTTTTGAAGAGGTCAGACGTCTTCGGCATCCTTGGATGCCGGAAAGGCCAGGGCCTCGGTCAAGACGTACACCGACTGGAGATAGGAAGTCGGGCAGAGGGGAAAACACTCCTGGCAGTCCGGACAGGCTTTGGCCGCGATCTCCGGGATAAAGCTGATCTCCTTGCGGATGCCCCGGTCCACAAAGCCCACGGCGTGCGCCTGTTTGACCTCGGCGCAGTAGCGCACGCAGAGCCCGCAATGGATACAGAAGGAGGCTTGCTGCTCGAACCGATCGGCCTCGGCTCCATACTCCGCGGCCAAATCCTGCAAAACCGGCGACGCAGGGGCATGGGCCAGCAAGAGCTCCAGAACGGTCTTGCGAATTCGATCAACCTTTTCAGAGCGGGTGCGCACCACAAGTCCGTCGGCCACAGGGTAGACGCAGGCCACCACCAGACTGGTCCGTCCCCGGACCTCGGCTTCCACCATGCACAAGCGGCAGCCGCCATAGGGTTCCAGTTTTTCATGATAACACAGGGTGGGAATGGCAATCCCCACGCTCCGGGCCGCCTCCAGGACGGTCATGCCTTCAGTGGCCGTGACCTCCCGTCCGTCAATGGTCAGGCGCATCTCACTCATTGTTTTGCACTCTTTTTCTGAATGGTTCGTTGGTCCTCCGGAAGGGGATCGGGGACGGGCTCTCCGGAAATTTTTTGCACCGCGCCGAACTTGGCGGGACAGACCTCGAAACAGGTCCCGCATTTGGTGCATGTGTCCTGATCAATGACATGGATGGTCTTCTTGCCCCCGATAATGGCATCTGCGGGACACTTTCGGAGGCAGATCATACAGGCCTGGCACTTTTCCGGGTCAATAGAATAGGTGATGAGTTCCTTGCAGGACAGGGCCGGACATTTCCTCTCCCTGATATGGGCCTCGTACTCATCCCGGAAATAGCGCAGGGTGCTCAGCAGGGGGTTGGGGGCGCTCTTGCCCAGGGCGCACAAGGATGCCTCCATGGCGGTTTCCGAAAGCTCCTCCAGGAGCTCGATGTCCCCTTCCCGGCCCCGGCCCTGGGTGATCCTGGTCAAAATCGTGAGCATCTGTCGCAGGCCTTCCCGGCAGGGAACGCACTTGCCGCAGGATTCGTCCGTCAAGAATTCAATAAAATACCTGGCCACATCCACCATGCAGGTGTCTTCATCCATGACGATCATCCCGCCCGAGCCCATCATGGACCCGGCTGCGGCAAGCTCATCAAATCCCACTTCCAGATCCAGATGCGACTCGGGGAGGCACCCGCCGGACGGCCCGCCGGTCTGGACCGCCTTGAACTGCTTGCCGCCGGGGATGCCCCCGCCGATCGTGTAGATAATCTCCCGCAGGGTCATGCCCATGGGTACTTCCACCAGGCCGGTGTTCACGATTTTCCCCACCAGGGAAAAGATCTTGGTGCCCTTGCTGCCCTCGGTTCCGAAGCTGGTGAACCAGTCCGCCCCCTTGTTGATGATCAGGGGGACGTTGGCCCAGGTCTCCACATTGTTCAGCACACTGGGCTTTTCCCAGAGGCCCTTGATGTTGGAACGGATGTACTTGGGCCGGGGCTCTCCCACCCGGCCTTCCAAGGCGGTCATCAGGGCCGTGGACTCCCCGCAGACAAAGGCCCCTGCCCCCTGATGCACCTTCACCCTGAAATCAAAGCCGGAGCCGAGGATATTCTCCCCGAGAAAGCCATAGGCTTCAGCCTGCTCAATGGCCAGGAACACGTTTTTGACCGCCAGGGGATACTCCTGCCGGACATAAATATAGCCCTCGTGAGAACCGATGGCATAGGCCCCGATGGCCAGCCCCTCCAAAATGGCATGGGGGTTGCCCTCGAGCAGGGCACGATCCATAAACGCCCCTGGATCGCCTTCGTCGGCGTTGACGATGACGTATTTGACCTCTTCCCGGGCGTTTCTGGTCCCCTCCCATTTTCTGCCGGCTGGAAAGCCGCCGCCCCCCCTGCCCCGTAAATTCGATTTCTTGACCTCCTCCAGCACAGACTCGGGACTCATGGAGCCGAGGGCTTTGGCCAGGGCTGAATAGCCGTCAAGGGCAAGATAATCATCGATTTTTCGAGAATCCAGACGGATGTTCCGGCTGATGAGGTTTCGTTTCTGATGTTTATAAAAGGGAATATCGTACTCATGGACCGCCTTTTCCCCGCTCTCCAGATCGGTATAGAGGAGACGGTCCACGACCTTGTTCTGCTGGATGGTCTCGGAGACGATCTCGGGAACGTCTTCCGGCTTGACCTGAAGATAGCAAATTTCCTCGGGATACAGGACCACGACCGGGCCCCTTTCGCAAAATCCCGGGCACCCGGTTCCTTTGGTCTGCACCTCGTGGTCCAAACCCTGTTTCTGAATTTCTTCCTGGAAGGCTTCAAAGACTTGATCCGCCCCGGAGGCCATACACCCGGCACCCACACATATGGAAATGCTCGGCGCATTCGGGTCCCGGCTCGAGACAATGGAGGCTCTGTATTCTTCCAAGGCAGCTGCTGACTCTATCCGCGACATAACTTCAGCCCTCACTCATACTGCTTCAAGACTTCGGCGGTTTCTCCGGGTGACAGATTGCCATGGGTCTTGCCGTTGATTTCCATGACCGGACCCAAGGCGCAGCAGCCCAAACAGTTCACTGTCTCCAGACTGAACTTGAGATCCAGGTCTGTTTCTCCCGGCTTAATGCCGGTCACATCCTGGACCGTATCCAGCACCCGGGTGGCCCCGCGCACATGACAGGCGGTCCCCATGCAGATATGCACTTCATGCCGGCCTTTGGGCACAAGACTGAACGCCTTGTAAAAGGTTGCGATATGATGAATGCGGGTATAGGGCACGTCCAGCCTCTTGGCCACCCGTTCCAGGGCTTCCTTGGGCAGCCAGTGATTCTCGCTTTGCAGCTCCAGAAGAACCTGAATCAGTGAACTGGCCTCTCCCTGATGCTTGTCAATAATCTGATCGACTCTCTGCAGATCCATGATCGCACTCTCTCGACTTCACTGTTGACGAAGTGGCCCCGGCCTCATCCCATGGCCGCAAGGGCATACCGATTGCTCCGGACATCGTAGCGAACAAGCCCCTGTCGGGAGGAGTCCTGCATATACCCTGACACTTCGGAAGGGCTCATGCTCAGCTCCCGGGCAATGTCTCCTGTTGATCGCGGCTCGCCCTCCAGAAGCTGGAGGATCTGTCCGATGGCCAGGGTCTTCCCGATCAGTGCCTCGTACATTCGAGCGGCTGTATCGCTTTCATGGAACTGCCGGCAGGCCGCTTCCGAACGAATCCCCGGCTTCAGCCGCTGGGCCGCAACCAGTTTGAGATAGGGCACCAGTTTGTCCACGGCTTCAAGCCGTTGCTTCAGGACCTTTGGCTCCAGCCTTTCGCTTCGTCCCAGGGGGCCGATTGCCTTGACCGCGGCTCCGAAATTCTGAACGACCTCGGCAAACCGCTGGCCCTCGCCCCCGGACATGAATTCGATGCGCAGCCGTTCGGGATTGAGCCCGATCTGCTGCAGGATCCTGCGGCAGACGAGCACCATGTTCAAGGCATCATAATTGCCGTGGGTGATGTAGTTGCATTCCCCCAGATGACAGCCGCCGATGAACACCCCGTCCATGCCGCGGAGAAAGGACCTGAACACGAACTTCAGGTCAACTCTGCCGGAACACATGACCCGGACGAGCCGGGTCTCAGTGGAATATTGTAGTCTGGAAACTCCAGCCAGGTCCGCAGCTCCGTAAGCTCACCACTGACAGACAAAGCCGATGATTCTGGGCGTGAAGTGATAGTCAGCACTCATAACCAGTCCCCCATATTTTTTTTCAGGAAGACCTGAAAAAAATATTTGATATTCGACGTTCTCTCCCCTACCTCTCCATCACAGTCATTCTTCATTCATATTCTTCATTCATCATTCGACGTTCAACGTTCAACGTTCGACGTTCTCTCCCTTTGCAACAATACAGCACCTCTTTCTTCACCAATTTCCAATTTCGAATTTCCAATCCCCCCTCACTCCCCCACTGCTGCCTCCAGGATTTCTTCCAGGGCCGCTTCCTCGGGAAGGGCCGCGTCGATCTGACTCAAGAGTTCTTCATCCGTGAAATGCTTCAGCCGGATGGCCCCGGTGGGGCATTTGGCGTTGCAGACCCCGTCTCCCTTGCAGAGAACCGGATTGACCTGGGCCTTTTTGCCTTTGGGGGTTTCGTGAAACTCGATGGCCCCGTAAGTGCAGGCGGCGATGCAGGCCCCGCAGGAAACGCAGCTGGCCTCGTCCACCTCGCAGACCGACCCCGAGACGGTGACAATGTCCCTTGAGAGCAGGGTCAGGGCCCGTCCGGCCGCACCATTGGCCTGACTGATGGTCTCCTGGATATGCTTGGGCGCGTGGGCGGTACCGCAGAGATAGACCCCTTCCGCGCTGAACTCCACCGGCCGGAGCTTGACATGGGCTTCCTTGAAAAAGGCATCCGGTCCCAGGGGAACCTTGAACAGCTGGGCCACTTTCGTATTGTCCTCGGGCGGGATCACGGCAGCGGC
>CAZUMF010000033.1:0-25514 GCA_964621385.1 uncultured Desulfohalobiaceae bacterium | reverse complement strand
ATGTTCGTCTCCAGCATGATCAAGTGGGCCGCTATCTTCGGCATGGGCGGCAACGACGAGGAAGGCGGCAATCCCTTGCTGGCCATCGTCCTGGCCATTGTGGCGCCCATTGCGGCCATGCTCATTCAGATGGCCATTTCCAGGTCCAGGGAATACCTTGCGGATCGCACCGGGGCTCAGCTCGCGGGAAACCCGAGGCATCTGGCCGGAGCCCTGGAGAAACTGGATGCCTACAGCCGGCGGCTGCCCATGAAGCAGGGAAATCCGGCCACGGCCCACATGTTTATCGTCAATCCCTTCAGCGGGCAGAACCTGGCCAATCTCTTCAGCACCCATCCGCCGGTGCAGGAGCGGATTCAGCGTTTGATGGCCCTGTGATCTCCAGAACCAGCCGGGGCAGATTCTGTTCAGACTTCTTACGGAAATTGCGGCGTTGAATATGAACCTTTTTCAATAATGAACACTAAACAAAATGGTGTTTAATGAGGACATTCTTTTGGTTTCTGGTGTCAGCTTTGCCTCTAACAAAGCTGACACATAATCATTTGATATTTATTGAAATATGCAACTGCCGGTTTGATCAGTGAAGAAACTCTCACCGTCGATGGCTTTTCCTGCTGTCAAGAATTTGAACGTCCAACGTTCGATGTTCATTCTTGAAGTTTCACAAGAGGGATTGCTTCGGCGAAGACGCCTCGCAATGACGTGTGAATGCGACAGCCTGTTGGAAAAGCAAAGTTTCTTCACTGATCAAACTGGCAGTCGTTGTTTTCAATGAACAGCATAAAAGCTTAGTCGTGTATTGTAATAAAAATCAATTAATGAGGTTTCAGCTTTGCCAGAGGCAAAGCTGAAACCTCAAAAAGAGGCAGGAAATACCAACAAATGTCCAATAAGTCCCTTCTGCTCAGTGTCATGCTGATGGTGTGTCTGGCGGGGCCGGGCTGGCATGCCCGGTCCCTGGCTCAGGACGAGGATCTGCGGAGGACCCCGGTGGTCCGGGCCGTGGAGCAGGCCTCTCCCGCGGTGGTGAATATTCAGGCCTCCAAGGTCTATGAACGGGAAGTGAACCCGTTCGGCGGGTTTCTGGGGGGGAATGATTTTTTCAGCCCCTTTTTCAAGGACATCTTCCCCAGCCAAAAACGGCAGTATGAAGCCAAGAGCCTGGGCTCCGGGGTGATCATCGATGGCGGACAGGGCCTGGTTCTGACCAATGCCCATGTGATCACCGGCGCCGCGAACATCAGCGTCAGGCTGCTGGACGGCAGGCGGTTCGAAGCCGAACTGGCCGGCTCGGATCCTGATTTCGACCTGGCCCTGCTCAAACTGGATGTGACAGAGCCGCTCCCCGAGGTGTCCAAAGGGCATTCCAACGATCTGCTCATCGGCGAGCCGATCATCGCCATCGGCAATCCCTTCGGATTCAGGCACACCGTGACCACCGGGGTGATTTCCGCCCTGGACCGGGCCGTGGAGACCAAGACCGGCACCTATACCGGATTCATCCAGACGGACGCGGCCATCAATCCGGGAAACAGCGGGGGCCCTCTGTTGAACATCTACGGCAAGCTGATCGGTATCAACACGGCGATTTATGCCAAGGCCCAGGGGATCGGCTTTGCCATTCCCATTGACAAGGCCGAACGGGTCATCCAGGAAATCATGGATTATGGCCGGGTCAAACCGGTCTGGCTCGGTCTGACCGGACAGGATGTGGATCAGCGCATCGCCCGGTATTTCGGCCTGAACGATTTAAGCGGCATGCTCATTGCCGAGGTCTTTGCCGGCACTCCGGCGGAGCAGAGCGGGTTGCAGCAGGGCGACGTTTTGCTCCGTCTGGACGGGGTGCTGGTCAAGGATAAAGGGCATTACCTGCAGCTCATCCGCAACATGACCCGGGGCCAGCGGATCGAGGTCGCCATCTGGCGGAACGGGGAGCCGAAGACCCTGGCCGTGACCCCGGAGGCCTTTTCCAGGGACCGGGTCCTTGATCTGGCCCGGCAGCGATGGGGCTTTGCCTTCCGGGAGGGGCGCGATTTTCTGGCGGTCACCCGGGTGCAGCCCGGCAGTCCGGCGGACACACTCGGCCTGCAGCCGGGGGATCGCATTTATCAGATCGCGGGCCGGCGGATGAAAGCGGAAGACGATTTTGTGGAGGCCTTTATCCGGGCCCGGATGTTGAAGAGCGTCATGCTGTATGTGGCCAGGGACGATCAGGGCTATCACGTCCGGCTCCGGATTTGAGGGCCGGGGCGCTGCAGCAACTCCCTAGTAGGCCCCGCGACCGGTCAGGACCTTCCAGACGGTTTTGAGTATGATCATGAACTGGGGTCGTTTTCCACGGCAGTTCTTCAAAGCATGGGCAATCCCTATCACAGCCGCACTGCCGGCGTTAATTTGCAGCCGCATCCGCCCGGCGGGCGGCGCAAGGGACCTCGTATTTTTCCGCTTGACAGCATGGGCATTGTAAGCAATACTGTTTTGTTGTGCACACAATCCTGTGTGCCTGATGCAGCCCTGCAGCCTTTGCAGGCTTTCTCCGCTTCCCGTCCGGCGAGTTGAGATATCACAAACGCCGGACAGGAGATTCAGTGTACGCAAACAAAAGTCAATCGACTCGAAAATCAACCCCCAAAAAACAAACCCAGTCTTCAGGCAATCAGTCAACCTCGCTGCCTCCCCTCTTTTCAGCGCCTGCAGCACAGCCGGAAACCCGTGAAAAAGACGACGCCCCGGCTGCTTTGACCGGAGTCTTCACGACTCTGATCCCGGAACTGCAAAAGGCCCTCAAGACGCAGTCCTACACCCGTCCCACGCCAATCCAGGAGCAGTCCATTGCGCACCTGCTCAAGGGCAGAGATCTTCTGGGCTGTGCCCAGACAGGAACCGGAAAGACCGCCGCCTTTGCTCTGCCGTTGCTGCAGCGTCTTCAGAGCAGAAACATCCGTCCGAAACCCGGGGCCCCCAGGGCGCTCATCATGGCGCCCACTCGTGAACTGGCCGCCCAGGTCGCTGAGAGCATAAAGGCATACAGCCGCTTTTTGCCGGTCAGCCAGACCACGATATTCGGCGGGGTCGGGCAGAATCCTCAGGTCCGCGCCCTCCGGCGGGGCGTGGATATTGTGGTCGCTACTCCCGGCCGGCTGCTCGATTTACTGAATCAAGGGGTGCTCGAGTTGAACGCAGTCGAGGCCTTTGTGCTCGACGAGGCCGACCGCATGCTGGATATGGGGTTTCTCCCCGATATCCGCAGGATCATGAAGCTGCTGCCCGCCAGGCGCCAGTCGCTTCTCTTTTCGGCCACCTTTCCCAGAAGCATTGCCGAACTGGCCGATGCAGTGGTCCAGGACCCGGTCCGGGTCAGTATCGCCCCGGAACAGCCTGCTGTGGAAACAATCGACCAGCAGGTCCTCTTTGTTGAAAAGCAGGATAAAGTCGCTGTGTTGACCGATCTGCTCCGGGACGAGGCAAAACAAAAAATCCTTGTCTTTGCCGAGATGAAGCATATCGCCAACCGCATCTGCCAGCAGCTCAGGGCAGCCGGCATTGCCGCGGCCGCCATTCACGGCAACAAGAGCCAGAAAGCCAGGACCGAGGCCTTGTCCGAATTCAAGAACGGCACGGTGCGGGTCCTGGTGGCCACGGACATTGCTGCGAGAGGCCTTGACGTCACCGGAATATCCCATGTCATCAATTTCAATCTGCCCCGGGAAGCGGAAACCTATATTCACCGCATCGGCCGGACCGCCCGGGCCGGGGCGGCAGGCGACGCCGTCTCCTTCTGCAGTGCTGAAGAGCGCGGCCTTTTGGGCCGTATCGAACGCCTCCTGCGTCACAAGGTTCCGGTCGAGGGCCGGCCTTCCCGCAAAAACAAGCGCTCCTCCGGTCCTTCCGCCCCGGTTTTTTTCCGGAAAGACCCCGGACTCCAGTCTTGATTCGGGACAGGCAGTCGGGAAGTCCGGATTTGACAAACTCTTCGTTTCCATGAACACTTCTGGCTATGCAGCGAGCCTATCAGACTCTGCTGGAGGCTGTTTTCAAACAGCCTCCAAGCGGACGTATCAAACGCTTTGATGTCCATGTCCTGCTGCTCGAGCTGGGGGCTGCGGTCAGCGAAGAGGAGGATTCCCGGCTCGGGGTTCGTCTGTTCGGTGAACGCTGGGTATTTCATCATCCGCCGTCCTGGCCCTATCTGCCCAAAGGGGCCGTGGCGAGTCTGCGGAAATGGCTGGAAGCCAATGGAGTCCGGCCATGAACCGTCTACTCTCCATCAAGGGCTTCACCGCCGCGGTGCACTATGATCCGGAGATCGAACTGTTTCGGGGGGAATTCCTCGGACTGCGGGGCGGGGCCGATTTTTACGCGCCGGATGAAGCAGAGCTGCATACAGAAGGCGAGCGCTCGCTCCGGGTCTTTTTGCGGCTGTGCGCGGTGGACGGTGCAGAACCCCGCCGGGATTTCACGGGACGGATTGCCCTGGACGTCTCCCCGGACCTGCACGAGCGTCTGTCTGTGCTGGCCGAGGCCGCGGGCCGGGATCTCCAGGACTGGCTCCGGGAGATCCTCCAGCAGAAGGCAGCTGAAGAAGGTTCGCATCCGAGACCGGATGGACCCACCTGAACACCCGCCTGACCCATTGCATGATCAGTCCGGCCTGGACTGGAGACGGCTGATGCAGCGCTCCAGATTGTTCGGCTGGCCTTCCTGGTAGTCCTCGGGGTAGAGGAGCTGCCGCATGAAAAAACTGCTGTTCACCTCCATGGCCTGTTCCGCCCGGCGGGCAAACTGCCGGACGGCGGTTTTCGCCTCCTGCCGCGCCTGGGGATCGAGACCCTCAAGGAGAGGTTCGATATCGTCCGGAAGGCTGCTTAACAGCTCCACTTTTTCCAGGAGGCAGTCCCGGTAGCCATCGGGGTCGTTTTCCTGGAGCAGGGCCTGATCCGCGTCAGCTTCCAACTGCCGGACGGCCCGGGCCTGTTCGTGTAAATAAGCAATAACAGGGTGCATATACTGCTCCAAATGAGCATTTTCAGGATTCTGTCGGTGAAATCAAAGGACAAGCAGTCTTTGTTTCCAAAATCAACATTGGATCAGTATAGTTCGAAATTCGAAATTGCCCGTCTTCGCTCAGAAGCTTCCGTCTTCGCTCAGAAGCTACGACGTGACAAAACGACGTGACAAGTCGCCGCGGCCAGCGGGAAATTGGCAAGAAGAATGCAGAAAAGCAGAGTGTTCTCTTACGGCTCATCAAATTTCTCATTTCCAATTTCCAACATGACCTGCTCGAATATTTCCAGGGCCACGCTGATCTGGTCCGCATCCACCAGCAGCGGGGGGCAGAACCGCACCGTGCTTTCCCCGCAACTGAGCAGCAACAGGCCGTTTTCAAAACAACGAGACAGGATCTTGTCCCGCAGGGCCTTGTCCGGTTCCTTGCTCTCGCGGTCCCTGACCAGTTCCACGGCCTGCATGAGGCCGAGGCCGCGGATATCGCCGATGGCTTCATGATTCTGGCGGATGGTTTCCAGGCCCTGGCGCAGGACCGGACCCATCCGGGCCGCGTTGTCCACCAGGCCCTGTTCAATGACCTCAATCGAGGCCAGGGCCGCGGCGCTGGCGACCGGATTGCCTCCATAGGTGGATCCGTGCGCCCCCGGGGTCCAGTTCATGATCTCCTCCCTGGCCACCAGAGCACTCAGGGGAAGGCCGGAGGCAATGCCTTTGGCCGTGGTCAGAAGATCGGGTTCGATCCCGAAGTGTTCAATGGCATACATCTTCCCGGTGCGGCCCATGCCGGTCTGAATCTCGTCGACCATATACAGAATACCGTATTGCTCGGCCAGGTCCTTGAGCCGTTTGTGATAGTCCGGGGGCGGGACAATGTAGCCGCCTTCTCCTTGAATGGGTTCAACCACAATGGCCGCGATCTCTTCCGGCACCAGGACCTGCTTGAACAGGACGTCTTCAATATATTGGATGCACTGCAGATCGCAGGCGGGGTATTCGAGATTGTAGGCGCAGCGGTAGCAATGGGCATAGGGGACATGCCGGACCCCGGGGACGAAAGGTCCGAAGTTCCTCTTCTGGGTGGCTTTGGACGCGGTCAGGGACAAGGCGCCCATGGTCCGGCCATGGAAGGCCCCCAAAAAGGCGATGAACTCTCGGCGTCCGGTTTGATACCGGGCCAGCTTGAGCCCCGATTCCACGGCTTCTGCGCCGGAATTGCCGAAATAGATCCGTTTGGGCGAGGGGCCGGGCGCCACCGCCGCGAGTTTTTCCGCCAGATCCACCATGGGCGTGGTGTAAAAGTCGGCGCTGCACATATGCAGCAGGCGGTCGAGCTGGTCCTTGGCCGCCCGGGTGACTTTCGGGTGGCAGTGACCGGTATTGCAGACCGCGATGCCGGAAGTGAAATCCAGAAATTCATTGCCGTCCGGATCGCTCAGCCAGACCCCTTCGCCCTTGACCGCGACCAGGGGGTACTCCCTGGGCAGCGATCTGGACAGAAATTGGTGGTCCCGGGCGATGAGTTCCGCCCCTTTGGGGCCGGGGAGCGTGGTTCGAAGAATGGGCCGGCGCATGTGTCCTCCTTTAGGGCGTGTCTGGGAGTTCCGCACGATCCTCCATGGCTTCAGGAGGACGTCGATGGGCGGTGAATGTATATTCGATCCAGTGAAAAATTCTGGTCAGGATAAAGGTGATGGCCACATACATACAGGCGGCCAGAATAAAAAGCTCAAAAGGCTTGTAGGTCTCCGCTATTATTTTCCTCGTGATCCCGGTCAATTCCAATAAGGTGATGGTGCTGGCCAGGGCGCTGCCTTTGAGCAGCAGGATCAATTCGTTGGAATAGCCGGGCAGGGCGATCACCAGGGCCTGGGGGGCAATGACCCTCCGCAGGAGCATGATCCGGGACATCCCCACGGACAGGGCCGCTTCAATCTGGCCGTGGGGGATGGCTTGAATCGCCCCCCGGAAAATTTCCCCGGTGTAGGCCGCGGTGTTGAGGGTAAAGGCGATAATGGCGCACCAGTAGGGTTCCCGCAATATCGGCCACATAATGCTTTCCTTGACCCAGGCGAACTGGGAGAGTCCGTAATAGACCAGAAAGATCTGGACAAGAAGCGGGGTGCCTCTGAAAAAAAAGATGTAGCCGTAGGCCGGGGCGACGCACCAGATCCGCTTTGAAACGCGCATCAGGGCCAGCGGGATGGCCACGATCATGCCGAAAAGCATGGCCAAACCAACGAGCTCGAAGGTCAGAACGCTGCCCCGGAGCAGAGCGGGAATGCTGTTCAGCATGAGTTCGAAATCCATGTTCAGCTCCTTCGCATCCCTCGTCCGGCGCGTTTTTCAAATAACTGGATACCGACAGTGGTCACCACGGCCAGGCCGAGGTAGATCAAGGCCGCGGCCATGTAAAAGGTAAAGGGCTTTTTGGTATAGCGCACGGCAAAGGAGGAGGCCCGCATGATCTCCTGGAGCCCGATGACCGAGACCAGGGCGCTGTCTTTCTGGGAGACAAGGAAGAGGTTGCCCAGAGCGGGGATGGCTACGATCCAGACCTGGGGGAGGATGATGCGGCGAAAAATGAGCGTGCCGGGCATGCCCATGGCTCTGGCGGCCTCAACCTGACCTTTGGGGATGGACTGGATGGACACCCGAAAGACATCGGTGGCGTAAGCCCCATAGGCAATGCCCAGGGCCGCCACCCCGGCGGCAAAGGGATTGATCTCCAGATAGCCGCCGTAGCCGAGGGCGGTCAGAAGGTTGTTGATGGCCACGGTTCCGCCGAAATAGATGCCCAGGATGAGTATTAATTCCGGTATGCCCCGGACAATGGAGGTGAAGGCCTCGGCCAGGAGATTGAGGATTTTGAATCTGGACAGCTTGGCCCCGGCACCGATCATGCCGGTGATCAAACCAAAGATCAAAATTGAAAGGATGAGTTTGACGGTCATCCAGGTCCCGGCCAGAATGAGATCGCCAAAGCCGTGCAAGTCGAACATCTCTGCCACCATCCCCAAAGCCGGTCAGGCTCTGTTGCCTGAGTCAATCGTCAATCGGAAATCCAAAATTCGATCAGCCCCGTCCGAAAACGGGGCTTGTTGATCAGCGTGTTGCAGCCGCTGAAGGCCTGCCTGTGATCCCGTCACTTGTCGTAGGGATAGATATCCACGGAAAAGTATTTCCGGGCGATTTGCTTATGGGTTCCGTCGGCGATGATCGCATCCAGGGCGTCGTTGAGCGCTTTGCGCAGCTTGGCTTCGCCTTTGCGCAGAGCGATGGCCACGCCTTCGCCGATGTATTTCGGATCGCTGACAGGTTCACCCACGATTTCACAGCCCTGTCCCTCCTCTGTCTCCAGCCAGCTGGCCATATAGAAGGAGGTGGCCAGGACGGCATCCAGGCGTCCGCTCTTGAGGTCTAGGTTATGGTTCTGGACAGAATCATAATATTTGATGTCCACAACGTCTCCATAGACGCCTTCAAGATATCTGGCCCAGGTCGTGGCGGTCTGGACGCCCACGGTCTTGCCTTTCAGGCCCTGCTTGGATATTTCCAGATTCGCTCCTTCCTTGGCCACAAAACTCCCGGTTTCGTAATAATAGGGATCGGTAAAGGCCACGGCTTCTTTGCGCTCGTCCGTGATGGACATGCTGGCCACGATGACATCGAATTTTCTGGCCAAAAGACCGGGAATCATGCCGTCCCATTCCTGGATCACGAGTTTGTAATCGTCCTTGCCCAGTCCCATCTCAGCAGCCAGGGCATGGGCGATGTCCACATCGAACCCGGCCAGGGAGCCGTCTGGCTGAACATAGTTGAAGGGCCGGTACGCCCCTTCAGTGGCGATCTTCAGGACATCGCCGGCAAAGGTCGGGGCGCTTGCGGCCAGAAACAGAACCAGGGTTAGAAATACAACTGCTTTTTTCATGGTCGATCCTCCTGTGGATAGAGTTAAAGGGTTGAAGCTAGAATTGAATATTGAAGATTGAACATGCATTATCTTTCAGGTGTCGGGTGTCAGGTTTCAGGAAAGGCAAAATCTGCAAATTTGTATGAAACTTCATTAGAATTTTTATGCGATTGCGTTGGCGAAGAGCCCTTGTCATGACGAATGGAGTCATGCTTTTAAACATTCATCAAAGCTCGTCATTGCGAGCAAAGCGAAGCAATCTTTTCAGAAAAGCCTCTTGTCAGGGATTGCTTCGGCGAAGACGCCTCGCAATGACGGGTTACGGTGACAGTATGCCGGTAAAACGAAGTTTCTTCATTGATCAAGCCGGTAGTGGAGAATTTAGCATCAGTTTAGTGCGCATTCTTTTTTCATTTATTTTAAGTACATATTTGTCAGCTTTGCCGGAGGCAAACCTGAAACCTGAAACCTGAAACCAGACACCTGAAACCTCAAAAAGAGGCAGGAAATACCAACAAGTGCCCAACAATGACTGCACATTTTCGCTTATTGTAAAGAGCTCTGACCGCATCACGCATCCATGGACAGAAATTTTCGACAGCGCTCTGATTGCGGATTGTCGATGACCTCTTTCGGGGTGCCCTGCAGTTCGATCTGGCCATCGTCCAGAAAGACGATCCGGTCGGAAATCTCCCTGGCAAAACTGATCTCGTGGGTCACGATGAGCATGGTCCGCCGTTCTTCGGCCAGGGTTCTGATGACCCGAAGCACCTCTCCCACCAGTTCCGGGTCCAGGGCCGAGGTCGGTTCATCAAAGAGCAGGACTTGAGGCTCCATGGCCAGGGCCCGGGCGATGGCGACCCGCTGCTGCTGGCCTCCGGAAAGCTGGCTGGGATAATAATTGCTCTTCTCATAGATGCCCACTTTTTCCAGGAGCCGATCGGCCCGCTGCCGGGCTTCCGCCTTGGGGAGCTTGAGCACATGGATCGGGGCCTCGATCACATTCTGGAGGACCGTCATGTTCGACCAGAGGTTGAAATCCTGAAAGACCATCCCCAGGCCGCTTCGGATTCGGTTGACCTGCTTGATGTCGGCCGGTTTGCGATGCTTGCCCTTGTCCAGCATATGGATTAATTCGCCGGAGACGATGACCTGGCCTTCATCCGGGATTTCCAGGAGATTGATGCAGCGCAGCAGGGTGCTTTTTCCTGAACCGCTGCTCCCGAGCATGGATACGATCTCGCCCTGGTTGGCGGAGAAAGACACCCCTTTCAAGACTTCAAGGTGACCGAAGCGCTTGTGGATGTTTTTCAGCTCAAGCGCCTGTGTGTTTTGACTCATGTCCGGCCTCCGTCCCCGGTCCGCAGGTCTCCTCCGTTTTGGAAGGGTCGGGAAAAGACACTGCATTGACGTCCATTCTGCACTCTTCGCACCTCACGCGTCAATACTCGCGGAATTATTTTCCGATTCGACTGCGAAAGACATTCACGGAATTGATTTCAATCCCCAACAGATCGGCGATGTGGTGCTTGGCCTCAATGCCTTTGGGAAAACCGGCCAGGGACTGGATGGTCCCGATCTTCAAGTCTTCGCGGACTTCCCGCATCAGGACCTCATTGCTCAAGTCGGGGACTGAGACATGGAGTTTGTCGGCGACAGAGCGCTTGGCCTCCTCGATTTTCATTCCCCGGGTCATTTGCATACGGGCCACCAGATCTCCGGCAGTCCGTATCCCGCCCATGCCCGAAGCCATCGAGTGCGGAACGGCCATCCCTAAAGGATCCCCCGTGCCTACCTACAACCCGTCCAGCCGGGCTTTGGAGGCCATGGAAACCGTATCCGCGGGCAGGATTTCGCATACCGGGAGCCCGCCCACGCCCATGCCCATGTTGCCGTGCACCGGAATCCGGGACTGCTGCACACAGGCCTTGGTCAGGGTGATGGCCCGGGCCAGGTTCCAGGGGACTGTTTTTTTGGAGGCCGTGTTGATGACCGGACCGAAGATGGTCACCCCGCATTCCTGGGCCAGCTGGAGCTGTTCATGGGCGAACAGGCCGGCCAGCCTCCGGCCCCTGTGTTCGATTTCCCCGTGCATTCCCAGGACAAATTCCCCGGCCATGCCCATTTCAATGCAGATGTCCGGGTATTTGGCCTTCAACTGTTCCGTGGCCAGCAGGGCCGCTTTGAAATCCGGATCTCCGGAGGCCCCGACAGTGTCGAAGTTGACCCCGTCGGCCCCGGCCTCGTACAGGGCGGAGGCTACATAGACCATGTCCTGGACCGCGTATTCAATGGTTTCCTCATAGGCCTGCCGGGCTTCTTTGATCTGCCCCAGGGGCATGAGCTCCGCCGGATTGGGGGCCGGGCCGTCCGGCCGGGTGTACAGCCCGAGATTGGGCATGGCCCCGTACAACAAAGGAATGATCAGCAGAAACTGGGCCTGCTCCAGGATGGGGATCTCGTCCTGGATGATGGGTTTCACCGGTTTATAACTGTAGTCCACATGGGACATTTCCACGGTGTCCGAGCCGAAGCAGCGTTCAAAGATCTGGAGGGCGTCCAGGCGTCCCGAATTGATGCCCAGCCTGCGGATTTCACTGGTGGGGCCGTCGTAGCTCATGATCACTTCCGAATTTTTTTCCACACCGAACATCCTGGCCCTGGAGGTGCAGAGTTCAAATAGATATCCGACCTCCTCTTTGCTCAGGGGCTCGACCCCGGCCATTTCAGCTATATCTTCGGTCCCCTGCCATATATCATCCATGAGTTCGGCATCGGTGCGGGCGATCAGTTCACCGTCGCCCATTCGAGTCATGGTTTTGGCCATTCAATCCTCCTTGGGGTTGCTTCAGGTTCAAAATCCGTCTGGCCTCATCGGGAGAGGCCGTTTCCCGGCCCAGGGTCAGGCTGAGATCAGCCATCCGCTTGACCAACTGCTCATTCGTGGCCAACTCGCCCTTTTTGAAATAAATGTTGTCTTCCAGGCCGACCCGGACGTGACCGCCCATCAGGAGGGCGTGGACCCCCAGAGTCAGCTGGGCCGGGCCGATGCCGCTCACCGTCCAGGTCGCCCCTGCCGGAAGGCAGGAGCGGCAATGGATGAGATGCTCGACTTTGGCCGGCATGGCCCCGGGCAGACCCAGGACGAAGTTGAAATGCAGCGGCGGTTGGACCAGGCCCTCTCGCTCCAGTCTGAGGGCGTTCTCAATCATGGACAGATCAAAGATCTCCATCTCCGGCTTGATGTTCAAACGGTGCATAGCCCGGGCCAGGGATTGAATCAAATCCGGTGGATTGGCATACACGGAAGTGGGGAAGTTCACGCTGCCGGTGGTCAGAGAGGCCATTTCCGGGTTTGTCTGCAAGCGCCTGGTCCGGCTGTCCAGGTCCGTTCCGGCCCGTCCCCCTGTGGAGACCTGCAGGATCAGCCCGGTGCGGCCCTGGAGCCTGTCCATGACCCGGGCGAAGAGCTCGGGATCGTCCGACGGGTTTTCCTGTTCATCCCGGACATGGATGTGCAGGATCGAGGCCCCGGCGTCTTCGCAGCGCAGGGCGCAATCGGCGATTTCCTGCGGGGTGGTGGGGACGTGGGGCGTCTTGGACTTTCTGGGAATCGACCCCGTGACGGCCGCCGTGATGATCAGTTTTTTCAAGCCCGGCTCCTTTGTTCAAACAGTGCGCCATGCCTCCTGCAGTTCCTCCTCCCCCAAGTACAGCATGGCCGATTCCACCTCTCTCGCGGTCTGCATGACCAGGGGGGCCAGCTGCGATTTCAGCTGCTGCAGGTTCATGCGGGTCGTTGAGACGGCCAGGTTGATGGCGGCCATGGACCATCCCTCGGTGTCCAGGACCGGGGCCGCCACCGAGCGGAGACCGACGCTCAGCTCTTCGTCATTGACGGCATATCCCTGCTTTTTCACGGATTCCAGTTCCTGGAGGAAGCACTCTTTTGTGGTGATGGTCTTGTGGGTCAGGGACACAAAATTGAGGGCTTCCAAAACCGTGCGGATTTTCTCCGGGGGCCTGTGGGCGAGCAGGGCCTTGCCCATGGAGGTGCAGTAAACCGGAAGAGTGGTGCCGAGTCTGATGTCATAGGGCAGGATGCGGCGGGTGTTGACCCGGCAGACATAAATGATCTCTCCACCCTCGAGAACGGAAAGATTCGTGGTTTCCCCGCTTGCCGCGGTCAGTTTCTCCAGATAGTGCTGGGCTGTTCGCCGCCAGCCGAGACTGCTGACGGCGGCGTAGCCCAGGGAAAGCACTTTGGGTGTCAAGCGCCATCGCTTCCGGGCGTCCTTGGTTACGTAGCCGAGCGAGGCCAAGGTCGAACAGCAGCGGGTGATGGTGGCGCTGTTGGTGTCCAGCTTCGAGGCCAGTTCGGAAATGCCGATCGAACCAGGAGATTGGGCGATAATCTGCAAAACCTTGAGGCCCTTGGCCAGGGATTGCAGAAAATATTTGGAGTGGGGATCCGACATCTCAGCTCAGGGCCCGGCGGTCTCTGATCCCTTCTGCAGGGAACGGACAGGGAGACATTCAGTGCACTAGTGGTGCAGCATCGCCTGTGCAAAAAATACGCATAGAGAAACACAAATGCTTGATGTGAACTTTAAACGAACAGCCGAGACCTGTCAAGAGGTTTTTTGGGGTTTGTCTTGAAATTGGAGGGATTGATCGGACGGGGTGTTTGATCTGCACTGTGAAGACAGGCCGAACAGCCGTTTCAGAGCGACAGGAGCACGACCCCGGTCAGGGCCAGGCCCACCCCGAGGTACTGGACGGCCTGCTGCCGCTCATGCAGGAGGGTGGTGGACAGGATCACCGTCACCGCGGGATACAGGGAGCCGACCACGGAGACCACGCTCAACAGGCCGATGGTGGTGGCCAGGGCAAAGGAAAAGCCGGCCAGGGCGTCGGCGATTCCGATAAAGGCGATGCCCGGAAGATCGGAAGAATCAACCCTGAATGAAGGCCTGGCCCAGGGGATCATGAACAGGGGAAATACTCCGTAGGAGATGCGCATGATGAGCGCGGCCCAATAGGGATCGATCTCGCAGGCCCGGTCCATGAGGATGAAAAACAGGCCGAAGCCCAGTGCGGCGCCCAGGGCCAGGTGCAGGCCGCGGGTGAGTTGTTTTTTGTGACTGAAGGGGTCTTTTTCCCTGGCAGCGCAGATGATGCCCAGGATGGCTGCGGCAATGCCCAGATATTTCAGGAAGTCCAGAGCCTCGCCCTGGAACAGGCCCCAGATGACGGGTAATATGATGCCGGAGGCGCTCAAGGGGGCGATGATGGACATGGAGCCCACAGCAAATCCCCTGTAGAGCATGAGCATGGCCAGCAGTCCGGACAGGCCTCCGCCTACGGCCCACAACAAATCGGGATGGAGCGGCGGAGGGACCCAGCGCAGGAGGACAATGGCTCCGATGAGCACGGTGCCGAAGATGTTGGCCACAATGAGCACTGTCAGGGACGGCAGCTGGCGGCTTTTCAACCCGCCGAGGAAGTCGGAGACCCCCCAGCCGAGACAGGCGGCCAGGGACAGGGCAATGGCAAGCATAAGGAACAGGACCTCGTCTGGAAGGAATCGGAATCAGGAAGCCCTATCAGAGAAGCCTCTTGATTGTGTCTCTTGATATTCAATCAGCCTAGACCAAGCCATACAGCCAAAAGGCGTTCGGCTTCTTTTACATGCACATCTTCGAGATGACCAAAAATATCGCGAATGTTTTCCCGGGGGACCGTGCTGATTTTGTCTACCATGATTTCAGAGGTGACCTGTAATCCATTTTCAGCAGAAGGTTCAACTCGAAGGCGAAACAAAGGGGCCTCTCTCAAGTCGCTCGTTAATGGCAAAAGAGTCACTGATGGATGGACATTGAATAAATCCGATTGGATAACCAAGGCTGGACGTGGCTTGCCATAGGCCCCGGGCTGAACAACGGGCACAATATCGCCCAGTCTCATTCCCAGCCTCTTGTATCAGACACCTTTTCAATCCATTCCAAGATTGCAACTTCTTGCGGGTCGTCAGTCACCAGGAGACTCTGGCGGCGACATTCTTCAGCAAAACCCTTTTTGCGAGTATCAGGAACCCAAATTTGCACCGGCCGCAAACCTGCAGCCCGTAATCTTTCTCTATGCTTTTGCACCCTCTTTGATAGCTGTGCGGACATAAAACAACTCCTTTTTGTTACATGTAACAAAACGAAAGGAAATTGTCAATCTCATGATTTCAGCCGCTCGTTGGACGGCACAAACCTCTTATGCCCAAAACAGGTCCGTCCTGCAAAAGGATTTTTTTGCAGCCGCATCAAAGCAATCCCGATCTCGTCTCTTGACATTGGATGCCGTTAATATAGACTAAGTATACGGACTAAGTCTAAGCAAGGAGCGAGCCATGAAAATTGTGAATGTGCATGAGGCGAAAACCCATTTTTCCAGATTATTGGATCAAGTGCATGCCGGTGAGGAGATTGTCATCGGCAAGGCAGGCAAGCCCTATGCGAAATTGGTCCCTCTTACCGAGGATACAGAGAGGGTTCCTGGAATCGCACAGGGAAGAGTGACCGAGGATTTTTTTGAGCCTCTGCCCGAGAGCGAGCTGAAAGCCTGGGAATAGGAGTCGTTCTGTGATTTTGGATACGCATATGTTCTTGTGGTGGCTTTTTGATGATCCTCGCCTTCCTCCCGCCCTGAAAGACCATCTGCGGATGAGACGGAACAGGGTTTGTGTCAGTGCTGCATCTGTTTGGGAAATTGCAACCAAATTTCGATTGGGAAAGCTTCCTGAAGCCGGTGAAGTGGCTCGAGATATTCCTCGCTGGATCGAGAGAGCCGGATTCGAAGCGCTGTCGATCACTCCTGAACATGCTCAATTGGCAGGTCAATGGCTGATTATGCATCGCGACCCTTTTGACCGAATGCTCGCTGCCCAGGCGAAAATTGAGGATATGCCGCTGGCCACCGTGGACGGTGCTCTGCACAGTTTTCCCATTGAGCTTGTTCCAGGAAAACATGTCCAATGAGAGGCTAAGTGCCGGTTGGATCACAACGGACTCAGGCCTTTGATTCATCTCTATAGGGCCGGGCGTCGAGACTGTGCTGGGCGCCGTGTTTCTTGGCGTCCTGCCGCCAGCGTCTTTCCCCGATCAGGCAATACAGCCAGACCGGGATCAAGGGTCTGGCCATCAGTTTCCTGGCCTTCTCGGGGACGGGACGGCCTGCGGCGAGGGCCTCGGCACTGAGCTGCAGGGCCTTGATACTGTTCCTGGCCAGGCCTTTGACTGCAGGCAGGGGTCTGCCGCTGATGGCCTCACCCGCGCCGAGTTGGAGGCCTCCGGCCCATTCCAGGCCGGTTTCCAGGGCAAACTGCCGGCAGATGGCCAGGGCCGTATCGTTCTGGTGTGATTCCGGAAAGCCGCAGTTCGCAATGCAGACCAGCCGGGGTTTCTGGGAAGCGGCCTTCAGATCGGGATCACCCGCCACATCTTCCAGGGTCCTGATGAGCACAGCCGGGAGGGTGTCTACATAGAGGGGAAAGGCCAGGATCAGCAGATCGGACTGCCTGACCGACTCCAGCATCCGGGTGGTGTGCGCCCCGGAGGCGAACGCCTTCTGCAGAAAGAGGGTCTCGGACTCCAACCCCAGCTCCTGCAGCCGGTCCCGGAGGAAGGTTCCCAGCGATTCCGAGGTGCTGCCCTGGAGTTTGCTGCTCCCAATGAGCAGAAGGAGTTTTTGGGGCTTGGTCATGGGGCGGTCTCCAGGGCCTGCAGGGAGGAGTGGATCAGCTGTTTGAAAGCGTTTTGGTCCAGACTGCTCTGCACCAGAGCTGCGTGGTGGGCCGGGGTGTGCAGATTCAAGGCGTTTCGGCCGACGAGTTGTGCAAAGACGGCGTCGCTGTCTTCGCGGGGCTGCTCGCGCAGGCCAAAGGCCAGCAGCCGGGGATACCGGCTGTAGCGCGGCTTGTGATGCACTTCGCCCTTGATCTTCATGAAGTGGGGGCTGATGAGGCAGATGGCCCGGTCCAGGGCTTTCTTCAATTCCGACGAATAGCCGCCAAAGGTCACCGGGGTCACAAAGACCGCGAGATCGCTTTGAATGAAGGATTGGGCAATCCAGGGGCCGGCATCCTTGAAGCGGCAGATCCCGGGCGTCTTGATCCAGCAGTCAAAGCAGCCGACACAGCGGGTCACCGCGGTCTCGCGCAGGCATACCGCCTCCACGTTCCAATGCCGTCCCCTGAGTTCATCAGCCAGGACCGCCTGGAAACGATCCGTGTCGGTGTCGAGTGACTTGGCGCCGTTGAGGATGAGGGCTTTCATGAGTGTTCACGTAAAAAAGATATGGCAGACAATGCTGGAGTTGGCCTGTCTCATCTCTATAGATGCATCCCCCCTGTCTGTCAACAAAGAGGACGGGCAGCCTGCATTCCCGGATCCCAGGGGCGATTCCCTTGATGCAGGTCCCGATTGTCTGCAGGGACCTGTTTCTTGACCACCAAGCCTGTTTCCCCTATCTTTGGCCCTCATTAACGTTGAAATCTCGACTGCCGGTTTGAGCAATGGAAAAACGTGACTTTGCGAGGCGCCTTCGCCGAAGCAATCGTATAAGGGGTCACCTGAAGTTTCACACCAGCTTTTGTAGCGGGGGAATACAATGAAACAAGTCCTCATCAATTTTGATTTTCCAGTGAAATTCGTGGACCGTCTCCGGGCGAAATATCCGGACCTCAGGTTTGTGCACAGCACGGAGGCCAAAGGAGTGGATTCCTCCCTGCCGGATACGCAGATCCTGATCACTTTTTTCCAGTGCAGCAGCGATATGGTGAATGCAGCACCCAGCCTGGAATGGATTCAGGTCATCAGCGCCGGCGTCGATTACCTGCCTCTGGACGCGATATTCGAGCGAGGCATTCTCCTGACAAACGGCAGGGGGATTCACAGCATCCACATGAGTGAATATGCAATTGCCGTGCTGGTCATGCTGGCGCGCAGCTTCCATTTCATACTGCACAACCGGTTCAAGCGCAGCTGGGACAGCACACCTCACCAGGGCGAGATTTACGGGGCGACCCTGGGCATTGTGGGGCTGGGCGAAATTGGCAGGGAAATTGCGAAAAAGGCCTCTGTCTTCGGCATGCGTGTGCTGGGGGTCAAGCGCACCCCGGAAGCCCTGGAGTACGCGGACGAGGTCTACGGCCCCGAAGGTATCGGGGATGTGTTTGAAAAAAGCGACTATGTGATAAACCTGCTTCCCGCAACACAAGCCACTGAAAACCTGATAGACAGGAAGTTGTTCAACCGGATGGATCCCGGGGCCTGTTTTATAAACATGGGCCGGGGCCGGACGGTCAACGAGGACGATTTGGCCGAAGCCCTGCGGACAGGTACAATTCGGGCCGCGGCAAGCGATGTGTTTGACACTGAGCCGCTGCCGGAAGACAGCCCGCTCTGGGATCTTGAAAACATGATCATCACCCCCCATGTCTGCGGCAAATCCCCCAGCTACATGAACCGAGCCCTGGAGATCATCGAGCACAATCTGGACGTTTATACCGGGGGCAAGGGCTCGATGATCAATGTGGTCCACCCGGACACCCGTTACTGATCAACCCCGATGCAGGAGCATGCATCCCATGAGCCGGGTCTTTGCGCAGATATCACGCGTCCTGCCCCGCCTCGACCGCCAGAGAAGCGGCCGGGGTCATCTGCCGAATTTACAGGACAATCAGCACATGAAAAACGAAACAATGCCGCATGATTCAGATTCCGGGAACGCCGCCGGGCCGGAGCGCAGCCGAGAGATTCCGCCCGTTCGGATCATGTCCAGATTCGACACGAGGAGCAAGGACTATCCGGCCCTGATTGTGTTCTGCCTGGCCCTCGTCCTCTTGCTGCTCATGGCGGTCCTTCTCTGGCGGGACATGTCAGTCCGCGGTCCGTCCATACTAGAGGATCTCAAGGACAAAGTGCGCACTATCCTGGGCTCAGGCCCTTACAGCAGCAAGCCTGAGATCCTCAGAAAAGGATACCGGCTCTACAAGCAACAAGACTACGAAGCCGCCTTCAAGGCCTTGAGCAAGGCTGTCAAATCCCACCCCGGCGACCCGGACGGGCATTATCTCCTGGGCCGCACGCTGATCATGCTGGAGCGATACGAACAGTCCCTGGAAGCATTTCTTGTCTCTGCGGATCTTGATCCGAACGACCCCCAGACACAAGCCAATCTCGGTTGGCTCTACGGCCGCCGGAGCGAATACCAGAAGGGCATCCGGCATCTCTCCAGGACCATTGAACTCGACCCGGACAACGGCTGGGCCTATTACAACAGGGGACGGATGCACCACAGAGCCGGTCGGGAGGAGATGGCCAGGCGGGATGCGGAAAAGGCCTGCGAACTGGGGTTCAAGCTGGGCTGTACGGTCACGCGGCAGGACACATCCTAAGGACTTGCATTCATAAGCGGCAGCGGGCCTGAAATGCGGAGTCAGGGCATGGATTTTTGGGTGATAAAAAAAAGCCCGGCTTCTGCCGGGCTTTGTCTTGGATCATTGTCCTGTCGAACCTGCTCTTTAGGAGACGACCACCGGGACCTGCATGCCGTGGTGGAAGATATAGGCTACGATGATGCCTACCGGAATGATGAAGAGGAACAGCGCGATGAGATAGACAAAGATCATTCGGCCGAACTTGGCCTCGGCCAGAGTCTTGAAGTTGGTGATGACCCCGATGCTGACGAAGGTCAGCATGAAGAACAGCTTTCGCATGCCCTTTTCCACGGGCTTGGCTCCGACTTTGGCGGCGTCCGTGACGTCAGGGGCGATGAAGAGCAGGGCCAGATAGATAAACCAGGTCAGCAGATAGCCGAGCACGAACTTGGGAAAGCGATGCCAGACCTCGGAGAAGGGAACGGTTTCCCCCGGGACCCGTTCGATGCGGTAGACCCAGACCATGGCTAAAAGAAAGGCCCAGAGCCCGATAAACATGTCGATCCAGATCTTGGTCATGACCGCACTGGTGGTGATCCAGCCTTCCTGCCATCTGGTTCCGTCCATTTCGATCTTCTTGTTGCGCATGAGCTCATCCAGAACCGCACCGGCCGCGGCGTCGGCCCCGTCGGTTTTCACGGTCATCCCCAGGGAAGCCCCGGCCACGATGGGCTGATTGATCATGGTATTGGTGAAGATCGGGGGCAGGATGATCAGCTCGATCACAGCGTAGACCACGATCAGGGCGGAGACCATGACCGGAATCAGGGGTTTGGCCCGGACCGCCCCGCCTGTGGCCACGGCTGCGGAAACGCCGCAGATGGAGATCCCCGAGGACAAAACTGCGGACATCTTTCTGGGAAGTTTGAAGCCCTTCCTGGCAATGAGATAGGTGCCGGGCCAGAAGATGAGGTAGGCCACGATCGTGGCTGCAGCTCCGGCCAGGGCCAGTTCAAACACGAACCCGGCGGCTTTCATGGCCATGTAGCCGACCTTGACCCCTAAAAAGACGATGGCGGTCTTGATGAACCATTCCGGCTTGGCGGCTTCGCTTAAAAACGAGGCCAGGCCTTTGAAAAAGTTTCCAATGATCAGCCCCACAATCAGGGCCAGAATGTAGGAGGCACCCCCCCCGAGGGAGAGCGAGGTGTTGAGACCGTATTTGGCCCTGTTGACCTCATTGGCTGCAAAAAAGGCATGGTGCCCGACAATCCAGACCAGGTAGGTCAGAAAGAAAATAATGGTCCAGCCCCAGAAAAAGCGCCTCATATTCAATTTTTGGAAATAGGCCCCGATGCAGGTGGCAATGCTGAAAATGGCATAGGTGACCAGAATGGCCCCGATGCCGCCCAGGCCCTTGTACGTTCCACCCAGGGCGCCGACGGACTTGGAGATATCCACCCATTTGCTGGGATAGGCCACCCAGCCCACCAGATCGATGCCGCCGAAGATGGATAAAAAGCCCAAAAAGAAAAAGGTCAAACCCAGCCAGACCGCCCACCAGTCTTCACTGGTGGACATGCCGTCATACCATTTTCTCGTGTGTCGAACCTGTTCTGCCATGTGAATCCTCCTTCTGCTCAATGCTGATTGCCGTCCACAGCAATAATCCTGTTGAAATAATGGGGCATGTACTGCCTGATCCATCCTGGGATGAGGGCGTCGTCAAAGGCCATGAAGACCTTGCGGCGTTGCCTTACAGTCCAGCAATGCCGATTCTTGGCCACAGCGGATCGAACCTCCTCGTCCAAAAGGGGCAGGCTATGGGCACTCACCCTGAAATGCTCGTTATCCGCAGTCCAGACCTGCCCATCGTGAGATAGACTGACCTCAATCATGGAAAGGCCTCCTCTAAAGGATCAGGATGTTGATCAGGACGCCCAGGATCACAAGGGCGATCAGGGCGGCTATAAATGAGCCGACCACGAGTTTGGTTTCAACCGGATGCCACTCTTCGGCCCCGGCAAAGACATCTTCAGCTTCGTACTGTCCTCCGGTCAGGGATCCTTTTTCCTGTTCAGTCATAGGTCCTCCTTCGTGTTGCAGGTTCTTCGTTTTGGAAAATGAAATTCCGCATCAGATCCGTTTCACGCTATGCCCAGAATGTAAGGACCGTTTTTGCAAAGGCGATGCCATGACGCTCATTTTTTTAAGCACTTGATTTCCTGTTTTTATTTTGAAAAATCTGTGAAAAAGGTGTAAACGCGTGGACGCACCCCATGAACCTGAGGCTGCACTTGCGTCTTTCAGTTTTTTCTCTATGCTTACAACAATCTGATTGTGAATCGATGGGAGGGTTGCTGCGGGTCTAAAATCAGGTCGATTCCCCCGACTTTCCGGTTCCTTTTTGAAAAATTTCGAGCGACTTCAGGAATGAAATGATGTTTGAGTTTCGGCCCCTCGGTCTCCAGACGCGTTTTATCGCCGGTCTTGTTCTGGCCGCTTTGGTCATGGGGGTGCTCTTTGCCGGAATTCTGTATTTCCATCTCCAGAACATCGTCATACGGGAAGTCAGTGATCGGGCCAACGCCATGCTCGATCAGGTCAATGCGGTTCAGGCCTATGTCCGCAACGAACTCAGGCCGAGAATGTTTCAGGAACTCGACTCGGATCGGTTCGTGCTCCAGGCCATGTCCTCCTCGTATATCTCCCGGAAAATCATGGAAACAGCGGCGGGTCAGTCGGATTTCCGCTATCGGCGAGTGGCGCTCAACCCACGAAATCCGGAGAGTGTCCCTGAACCGTTCGAATCAGCTCTGATCAAACACTTTCAAGGCCGGCCTGAAAGCAGTCGCTGGGAACAAAAGGTCGAATTGCAGGGCCATCAGTATTATGTTTGTGCCAGGCCGGTGGTGTTTACAGAAAATTGCATGCACTGCCATGGCCGGGCCGCGGAAGCGCCCAGCGAACTGCTGGATACCTATGGCAGCACCAGAGGGTTTGGTCATCGGCCCGGACAGGTGGCCGGGGTGGTGAGCGTTGGATTTCCACTCCAGCAGACTGTTCAAAGCATCAAGGAGTCCACAGTCGCCTATTTGATCTTTTATCTGGTGGCCCTTCTGCTGTTTCTTTCCATGGTCCAGATTCAATTCCGCAAGCTCGTCGTCAGTAAACTCCAAAAGTTGGGCGGCATCTTTCAGTCCCATTTTCCGGATGAACACACGCCTGACCTGTTCAAGGAGAATGAAGATCTGGAGGTCGACGAGATGATTCAGGCTCTGGGCCAGGTTGCCGAGAATCTGTCCGAGGCCAGGAATCAACTCAAAAATTATGCCGACAATCTGGAGGTCATGGTCGAAGAGCGGACCCGGGAGCTGGATCAGGAGGTCGTCGAGCGCAGGTCGGATGTCCAACTGTTCATCAACATCCTGCACGGACTCAGGACGAGTTCCGAAACCCGGCAATTGCTGGATAAGGTGCTCAAACTCCTGGCCCAACGCTTGAATGCAGAGCAGGTCGTGTATTACTGCACCCAGTTGAACCAACAGGCTTTTTGCTATCCTGTTGGTTCCGATTATCCGAAGCTGCCGGATGCTTTCCCGGAATTCGCCTTTGAAAACACAATCATTGTTGATGGTGAACGAACCTACGTTCCTGTGCAGTCCAAAGACCAGCTCTGGGGGGTTCTCGGGCTGCATCTCCGGTCCGGCAGTTCAAGCCGGGCAATGGTTTCGGACGAGATCCTGCTGGCCCTTGGTGAGCAACTGGCCGTGGTCCTGGAGAATATCCAGGCTCTGAACAGTCTTCTCAAACAGAGAGATCTTCTCGATTCGGTCTTTCAAGGCATCTCAGATCCCCTGATGCTGCTGGACCAGGGAGGGGGAATCATTCTGGCCAATCAAGGGGCCAGATCCATTTTTCAATCGGACCAGCAGCCGGCCCTGAAAAAATCCTTTGACGAAGCTCTTGGTCTGGATCGGCAGAGCTCATTCCAGAATCTTGTCTTGGAAACGATTCGGACACAGCAGCTCTGGTCCAAAGAGCTGGTGGTCAGTGACAGCCGCTCCTTCCAGCTCAGCCTCTATCCATTACAGCATTATGGGGAGAAGGCAGGCATTCAAGTGGTCTGCACCATTCGAGAAACGACTGGAGAAAAGATCATGGCCGCCCGTCTGCAGCGGACGGAAAAACTCAGCTCCGTGGGCAGACTGGCCTCGGGCCTGGCCCATGAGATCAACAATCCTCTCGGCACGATTCAGTGCTATGTCAGCCTGCTCAAAAGCGAACTTCAGCATGGCGGACAGCTGGACGATCTCCTGGTCATTGAACGACAAACCAAGCGGGCCCAGTCCATTGTCCAGGAGCTTCTCGATTTCGCCCGTCCCAGACATCCGGAAAAAAGGCAGTGCGACGTAAACAGGCAGGTTCAGAAGTTTATCGATTTTTTTCAGGTGCAGGTCAAAAAGAAAGACGTCCGTCTCCTGGCCGATCTTCAGGATGGTCTGCCCTTGTTTTCAGCCGATCCCGAAGCACTTGAACAGATTTTGAGCAATCTGGTTCTCAATGCTCTGGATGCCGTTGGACAGAAAGGGTGGATTGCAATCGCAACGAACGCTGACCCGGACAATCGGGCGATCCGGATGAGTATTCAGGACAGCGGGCCGGGCATCAAGCAAGAACATCGTGAACGAATTTTCGATCCTTTCTTCACCACCAAAGAAGTCGGTCAGGGGACAGGCTTGGGACTGGCCATCGTGTATGGTCTGGTTGAAGAAATGGGCGGGCAGATCGACGTGGACAATGTCCCGGGAGCCAGATTTACTGTCACTTTTCCCTTAGGGAGCTCAGATGAACCAAGACGCGCAGATACTCGTCCTGGATGATGAAGAGGATTTCGCCAAAGGGCTGAGCCGCATCATCAAAGGCGCCCTTCCGCACATTCCCTGTGCATATGTGACGACTCCGGAGGCCTGTCTTCGGGTCTTGGAGCAGACAGAGACGGCTGTTCTGCTCACGGATCTGCGAATGCCCGGAATAGACGGCATGCGTGTCGTGACCAGGTCCATAGAGATTCAGCCCATGATCAATGTCATTGTCTTGACGGCTTTCGGGAGTATTGAAAAGGCTGTCGAGGCCCTCAAGAAAGGGGCCTATGACTTTTTGACCAAACCCCTGGATCATGAGCATGTATTGCTTCAGCTGAAAAAAGCCCTGGAACGGTATCATCTGCTCCAGGAAAACAGGCGCTTGCGGCTGTGGACCGGAGGCGAGGAGCAGGGTGCAGCCATCGTCGGCGAGTCCCTGACAACCAAGCGGCTGAGAGAAACCCTGGCCACGGTGGCCCGGAACGATTATACCGTGCTCATCCAAGGGGAGTCCGGAACCGGCAAGGAACTGGCGGCCAAGGTCATTCACGAGATGAGTCCCCGCAGCAAGGGGCCTTTGATCATCGTCAATTGCCCCACCATTCCGGACTCGCTTCTGGAGAGCGAATTGTTCGGCCATGTCAAGGGGGCCTTTACCGGTGCGGACAAAGACTCGAAGGGGCTGTTTCAGGCCGCGAACAAGGGCACCATCCTGCTGGATGAGATCGGGGACATCAGTCCCGGCATTCAAACCAAACTCCTGCGGGTTCTTCAGGAGCAGGAAATCCGTCCGGTAGGGTCCAATGAGAGCCATCAGGTGGATGTCCGGATTCTGGCTGCGACCAATCAGGACCTGCAGGCTCGTATCAAGGCAGGACGTTTTCGGGAGGATTTGTACTATCGGCTGAACGTTCTCAATGTCTTTTTGCCCAACCTCCAGAACAGGCGGGAGGATATCCCTTTGTTGACCCACACCTTCCTCAGTCGGGTCTGCCGGGAGTTGGATGTGGAGACCAAAAAAATCACTCCGGAGGCCCTGTCCTACCTCGCGGCCAGGGAGTGGCCGGGCAATATCCGGGAACTTGTGAATTTCATCCGCAGGCTGGTTGTCTTCAACCCGGATGAACTGATCGGTCTCAACCAGGTTCGTTTTCTGGAGAATCGACTCGGACACCAGTGGATGCCTGATGAGCAGAGTATCGTGCCCTATAAGGAGGCCAAAGCCATGCTTATTGACGATTTCACGACAACCTATGTCCAGGATCTTCTTCAAAAAACCCGGGGGAACGTGTCTGAAGCC
>CAZUMF010000032.1:0-26248 GCA_964621385.1 uncultured Desulfohalobiaceae bacterium | reverse complement strand
GGACATTTTCTCGCACAAAAAAAGGGACGCTCTCAGAGTGTCCCTTTTTTTATTGGGTGGTTTCCGTAGTGTTGCTGCTGGGCGTTTTCAGGCTCTGCAGGAGGTTCTGCCCTTTTTCCGTCCGTTTCCAGGCCTCAAAGAGCTGCATCCATTCCTGAAAATCCTTGACCTCGTGTTCCAATTGGTCCGCATGGACATCCGACCAGATATGAAAGGCCGTGATTTCGGCTTCAAAGGTCTTACTGTTCAAGACGCTGTTGACCAGTGTATGATCGTATACAGGACCGTCCAGGGTTTTGCCGATGTATTCGATCATCATTTTTTGTGAGATTTCAGGGGTTAAAAACTGATGGTTCATTGCATGGGCCAGACCGGATAAACGCTCATAGGACGCATTGATATGGTTCAAGGCTTCATCCGGGATCACGAGTTGCAGTTGCTGCCCGCTTTCCTGCAGAAAGTAAAAACGAAGCCAATGCTCGAATTTACAGATATCCGTGATGTCTTTCAGGGCTTGTTTGAATGAGTCTTGCATAGGTAACCGCCTTGTGTGCTTGCCGTTGGTTTGGTCTCTCCATCGAGGCTAAAGAAGAGCCTATCATCAGTATTCCCGGCCTGTCCAGATCACCTGCCCCAAACACAGGACCTGCTCCATGTCCTGTTTGTCCAGTGAAATATCAGGGTAGCCCGGGTTATCACAAATCATGAGCAGTGTGCGGGGGGATTTTTCAATCCTGCGAACCAGGATGAGTCCTTCAAGGGCAAAGGCGAAAATTCCGCCGGAAAAAAGCGTGGTGTTGCTCCGGTTGATGAGCAATAGGTCCTGTTCCTTGATTTCAGGAAGCATGCAGGGACCGGTCATCGTCAGGCTGATCATGGCATGGGGATTGCCGTGTTGGCTGAGCCAATCGTGATGAAAATGCAGTCTGTGCGCAAAGTCTTCGTCAAATTGCAACTCGTTGTCCTTGGACAGATGGGGCACGATGTGGGGCACGAAGACACACTCCTGATGGGTGGCTTCTGTGAGGGCATAGGGAGACCCTTTTCCTGTGGCCAGCCAATCCGAATTCAGAGCATAGGCCTCGGCCAAGGTAAAAATCCATTTCCCGGGGATGGAGTCTTTTTGCTTGGCTAAAGAAATGGCTGCACGGCCAACCTGAAGTGTTTCAGCGAGTTGGGATTGGTTTTCCAGGGGGGTCACTGAGGTCAACCGTTCAAAAAAAGCGGTGAAGGATGCAGTGGTTTGTCTCTGGTTCATTGAACAGCAGTAAAGAAGGTACGTTGGAGCAGTATATCAGGAACGGTTTCGGGTCAATCCCATATAAATCCCGCCAAGAGCGCATCCGGCCCCGAGAAGATCCAACGGGCCGGTGGGTCGATTGAAAAAGAGCATATCCCAGATAAAGGAAAGCGCCGGCTGGAGGAGGATCAGCAGGCCGGCAATGGAGACGTTGATCCGGGGCAGAGAGTGCGAGATGAGGATCCAGCCCAGGACCTGCGAAAAAAAGCCATACCCGGCCAGAGCAAGAAAACTTTTTGTGTTCGGGATGAGAAAACTTTCACCGGCCAGGAGGGTTTCGCCGGCCATGAGCACGGCCGTTAAAAAAGACAAGAGAGTTATATTCACGGCCACAGCAGCAAACGACTGCCCGGTCTGAAGGTTTCTGACCGCGAGGATGTAGGCTGCGTAAAAAAGGGCGGTCAGCAGTCCGAAAAACACGCCCATCTTCCAGGCCCTGCCGACAGTATTCCAGCCGGGACCGACCAGTAAAAAGAGTCCGAGCAAGGCCAGGCAGATGGCCAGGTTCAGCTTCCAGCCTGCTTTTTCCTTGAAGAAAAAGACTCCGATTCCGGCCAGAAACAGAACTTGAAAATTGGAGAGGACCGTGGCCAGGCCGGGACCGACGCTATGGATGCTGATGTGCCAGGCAGACAGGTCAAGCGCAAACAACACGGCGCACAGGATTGAGAGTCGAAGCCCTCTGCGGCTTATGGCCGTGTAGTAGCCTTTGACCAGGAGCAAGACCAGGAGCACGATCCCGCCGAAAAACACGCGGTAGAAGCCGGCTGCAAACGGTCCGACATCGGCGATCTTGACAAAAACAGACGAGAAGCTGATCAAGACGGCCCCGAGGCCAAGCAGGAAAGAAGGGGCTGGAATCTTCATGATGCCGTTATTCCTGGTCCTTCGGGTCTGCTCCTGGGGGACGGTCCTGGGGAGTGTTCCGGTCGTGACGCCCATCTTCCGGGCGGTCGTGTCTGGCCACTCCAAAAACGTAGGCAACAACCAAAACCGGGGCCATGACCATCGCTTCTTGAAATTTCCCCTGCATCAGACACCACAGGCTGTGCCCCAGGACGAGCACAACACCCGCAAGCAGCAAGGCAGCCAGTTTTCTGTTTTGTAGCATAGGCAACGGATTGCTGGACTAGGTTTCTGAAGGCTCTGATTCCAAGAGCAGGGCGCCCTGTGTGGCTTCTTGCAAGGAAGAGATCATGCGCCGCTTGTGTTCAACCGGCAACTCAAGGACGAAGGCCACGTCGGCTGCATACCGCTCAGTGATGATGACGGCCTCATGTCCGGGAAGAAGCAGTTTCAAGGGGTCAATGGCGGCATAATCAATGACGACTCTGATCCGTGTTTTTTCAATCTTCTCCACGACGGGCAGAGATTCCAGGCTCTGTTTGACCATATGGGCATAGGCCCGGACCAGACCGCCGGTGCCCAGTTTGGTGCCGCCGAAGTATCTGGTGACAACTGCGACAATTTCACCGACCTCGCTGTGCAAAAGAGTTTGCAGCATGGGTCTGCCGGCGGTATTGTGCGGTTCTCCATCGTCGCTGCAGCCTATGTTCGCGGTGTCACCCGGGGGGCCTGCGGCAAAAGCCCAGCAATTATGGGTGGCATCAGGAAACTCCGCTTTGATCGCTTCGAGAAAAGCCCTGGCCCTGTCCTGGGTGGGGGCGTGTCCAAGTGTGGCGATGAAGCGGCTTCTGGTGATGGTCGCTTTCGTCCGGTGATATCGGGCGCCCGGGATCGAATATCGCGTCTGGGCCAAGTGTTTTCTCCGTTCTCCTTCGCCGTGAACATCCAAAACACTATCAGCTTCCCTGTCGTTACTCAAGCCTGTATCCACCGGGCCAGGACTTTTCTCTGCCGCGGTCCGTCAAATTCAGCAAAGAAGACGCCCTGCCAGGTCCCAAGGACAGGACGCCCGGAATGAATGATCAGCTGAAGACTGCAGCCAAGCAATGACGATTTGATGTGAGCATCGCTGTTGCCCTCGATATGCTGATAATCTCCCTGCTCAGGAATCAATCGGCTGAGGCCGGCCTGCATGTCCCGGACAACAGAGGGGTCGGCAGCCTCGTTAATGGTCAGTCCGGCAGTGGTGTGTGTGCAGAACAAAAGGAGCAGGCCTTCTCCCCAGTTGTTTTCCCGGACCACAGTCCTGATTTGATCTGTGATATTGATCATTTCCAGTCTTTTCCGGCTCTTGATGGCGAGTTCCTGCATAAAGGCCTCCTTCTTGGGTGTTGACGTTTCACTCCAGGCTCTTTACTATAATCATGACATTGAAAGCAAGACGTTTGGGGCTTTCGTACCCGTAGCACATAAGCGTATGAATGGAGTCACACTTCCAAGCATTGATCAAACCGGCAGTCGTTGTTTTAAAAGAACAGCATAACAGCCCAGTCGTATATTGTGTTAAATATCAAATAATTATATGTCAGCTTTGCCAGAGGCTGAGCTGACAAGGAGATCAGCCCATGCACGACTCGCAAACCGTCGTCACCAGTATTGACGTTCTCGGCCCGGCCAGGATCCAATCGCCGCTGCCCCTGCAAAAATTCATCCTGAACGACAAGAAGCTGACCATGCATGTATCCTCGGAGACAGCCGGAGATTTTTTGGGCAAAACGCGGACCTATGACTTTGAAGAGGCCGGTCCCAGAAAACACATCTATTTCGATCCCAGAAAAACAAAATGCGCGGTTGTGACCTGCGGTGGGTTGTGTCCGGGAACCAATGACGTCATTCGGGCCATTGTCATGGAAGCCCATTTCCAGTATTCGGTTACATCAACCTTGGGCATCAGATTTGGTCTTCAGGGATTTATTCCGGATTTCGGCCATGATATCATGGAATTGACGCCGAGTGTGGTTTCCCGGGCCCATGAGTTCGGGGGAACGATCCTTGGCTCGTCCCGGGGACATCAAGCGGTTGATGAGATCGTGGAAGCCCTGGAGCGGATGAATATCAACATCCTGTTCCTGATTGGCGGTGACGGGACCATGAAAGCCGCTTCAGCCATCAATAAGCAGATTCAGGAGCAGAAACTGAAAATATCCATCGTGTGCATTCCCAAAACCATTGACAACGACATCTATTTCATCACTGAATCGTTTGGGTTCGACACGGCTGTATCCAAAGCGACAGAGGCCATCCGCTGCGCCCACACCGAAGCCATGGGCGCGCCCAACGGCATCGGCCTGGTCAAGCTCATGGGGCGTGAAGCCGGATTCATTGCTGCAGAAGCCGCTTTAGCCATGCGCGACGTCAATTTTGTTCTGGTGCCGGAGGCCCCGTTCTGCCTGGAAGGCCGGGATGGGTTTCTGGCCGCCTTGCAGGATCGAATCAAAAGCAGAGGTCATGCCGTGGTGGTGGTGGCTGAAGGGGCCGGGCAAGACATTTGCCGCGCCTTTCAGGGAGAAGAAGGAGCGTGCCGATTCGATGTTTCCGGCAACCCGGTTCTGGAGGATTTTTGCGGTCTGCTGCAGCGAAAAATACAAGACTATTTCCAGGCTGAAGGCATGGACATCACCTTGAAGTTCATCGATCCCAGTTATATCATTCGTTCGGTTCCGGCGAATTCCAGGGATTGCGTCTACTGCGGTTTCTTGGGGCAACACGCGGTGCATGCCGCCATGGCGGGCAAAACCAATCTCGTGGTCAGCAAGCTCAATGACCGCTATGTGTACCTCCCTTTGGATCTGGTCACCCATAAGCGGCGAACCATGAATATCAATTCGAATTACTGGCGGGCGGTCCTGGCGTCCACCGGGCAGCCGGTGAATTTGTGCGGCAGACAAGAAACAGAGGACTGACTGCTCAACAAAAGTCTGTTTTGAACACAAGGCCCTGCTGCCAGGCTGCAGGGCCTTGTTGATCCGAATCGGAAAAAGTGATGTTTGCCCTGGCTTCGAGCATCTGCACAGCCATTGATGAACACCCGCAATGGTTGTGCCCTGCCGGAGGCTTATTATTGCAAAAGCGATCTGGCCAGCTTATTGGCAGAGCCGGCATCCGGGGCGTATCCTTCCGCACCGATTTCCTTGGCGAACTTTTCAGTCACCGGCGCTCCGCCCACAATGACTTTGACCTGATCTTTGAGGCCGTTTTCCTTCAGGGCGTCAATGGTTTTTTGCATCTGGGTCATGGTGGTGGTCAAGAGGGCGGACAGGGCAACGATCTGGGGCTCGTGCTTTTTCACCGCTTCCACAAAGCTCTCCGGGGCAATGTCCACCCCCAGGTTGATCACTTCAAAACCGGCGCTTTCGAGCATCATGGAGACCAGATTCTTGCCGATATCATGGAGGTCCCCCTTCACGGTGCCGATGAGAATCTTCCCGGCGGACTTTGATTCTTCGGCGGACAACAAGGGCTTGAGAATCTCCAGAGCACCGCTCATGGCCTTGGCTGACATGAGCACTTCCGGAATAAACATGTCCCCGTTTTCCATCCGTTCACCCACCACCTCCATCCCGGGCAGCAGGGCCGTGTTCAAAATTTGACTGGCCTCTGTCCCCTCATCAATGGCCTGCTGTACCATGTTTTTCAAATCCGGGCCTTTCCCAGCGATCAATGTTTCGCTGATCGTGTTCAAATCCGTCATACACCTTTCTCCTTTCCAGGTTATTGTGGACAATCAAGCGCTGTTATGAGATACCTTTCGGTAAATGTCAACTGGAAATTTAGGTCTAAGCAGCTGCGATTTTTATCAATACATGAAATCAACATTATTTTTATTTTGATACTTGAAGCCTTGATTGTCCGTGTTAGCCCTGCCGCCGGCAAAGCTGACACATCTTGGAGCGCTCAAAGCCGGATACTATGGACTTATACTCAGGAAAACAGCCATTTGGCTTCGGTTTTTCGTTGTCTAAGCCCTGACTGCGCACTGGGTTTTGTGGCAGGCTGGATGATTTGACATTGCCATGCTCTGGATTTACACTGCCAATGTGGCAGTGAATAATAATGATTTCAGTGTGTTTAAAAATCAAGGCTCCATGTTCAGTGCACCGGGGGAGCGTTTAGGCAAAACAGCCTCAAGACGCAAGGCATCCCGCAGCAAGTGGTTGAATTCATTGGAGAATATCTGAGCCTTTTGGCTCTTTTTTTATGAAACGAGAAAACCAAGGGAGAAGACGATGAAAGACATCATGGAGGTGGTGAAAGCCCGTGATCCACAGGAAAAGGAATTTCACCAGGCGGTGAGTGAAGTGGTGAGTTCCATCAAGCCGGTTCTGGACCAGAATCCGGAATATGGCCAGGCCAAGATCCTGGAGCGGATGGTCGAACCGGAACGGGTGGTGCAGTTCAGAGTGCCCTGGATGGATGACCAGGGAGAGATTCAGGTGAACCGCGGTTACAGGATACAGATGAACAGTGCCATCGGCCCCTACAAGGGCGGTCTGCGTTTTCATCCCTCGGTCAACTTGAGTATACTGAAGTTTCTGGCTTTTGAGCAGGTCTTCAAGAATGCGTTGACCACCCTGCCCATGGGGGGCGGCAAGGGCGGTTCGGATTTTGACCCCAAGGGCAAGTCAGACGGTGAAGTAATGCGCTTCTGCCAGAGCTTTATGACTGAGCTCTACCGACACATCGGACCGAATGCAGATGTCCCGGCCGGCGATATCGGCGTGGGCGGCCGGGAGATCGGATATATGTTCGGCATGTACAAACGGCTGTGCAATGAGTTTACAGGGATTTTGACCGGAAAGGGGCTGAACTGGGGCGGCAGTTTGATTCGGCCGGAGGCCACGGGTTATGGCTGTGTCTATTTTGCCGCAGAAATGATGAAGAGCAGAAATGAAACTCTGGAAGGCAAGGCCTGCCTTATCTCGGGTTCGGGGAATGTGGCTCAGTTTACGCTTGAAAAGCTTTTGGAACTCGGCGCCAAACCGGTTACCCTTTCCGATTCATCCGGGTATATCTATGACGAGGCCGGCATTGATGCCAAGAAGCTGGAGTTCGTCAAGATTTTGAAAAACGTGAAACGGGGACGCATCAAAGAATATGCAGAAAATTATGACTCAGCCGAATATATCCCCCTTGACCCCGGACAGGATTGCAACCCGCTCTGGGATCACAAGGCCGATTGCGCTTTCCCGTCGGCAACCCAGAATGAAATCAATGGCAAGGACGCCCAGAATCTGATCAAAAACGGGGTCTACCTGGTGAGCGAAGGGGCCAATATGCCCACGGATCTGGACGGGGTGCATATTTTTGTGGATCAGGGCATTCTCTACGGACCGGGCAAGGCGGCCAATGCCGGCGGCGTTTCAGTGTCCGGTCTGGAAATGACCCAGAACAGCATGCGTTTGGCCTGGAACCGGGACGAAGTTGATGACCGCCTGAAACTCATTATGGCCAATATCCATAATGCCTGTAAGGATGCCGCAGAAGAATACGGCATCCCGGGCAACTATGTGGCCGGGGCCAACATCGCCGGCTTTGTCAAAGTGGTCAATGCCATGCTTGATCAGGGCCTGGTGTAAAATCCGGTTTTTCGTCCCCGCCCTTTCTGGGCGGGGACGAAGAGATGCCCTCTCTGCTATCCAGATAAAGGAGCCATGCATGAGCGATCAAGAGCTGAAGGAGAAAACCAGAAAAACGGCAAATCTGTATTTCCAGGGTGTCTCAGGAGAGAAGCCGTATGATCTCTGGCGGGCCTTTGACAAGGATCTGGCCAGGGATCTGTCTCTGTTTATCACCGGGAAAATGTACGCCAGGGAAAAGATTCCCCACACCACGCGGCAGCTGATCACGGTTGCGGCCTTGACGGTACTGGGCAAGCTTGACGAACTCAAACTGCATATCCAGGCCGCTTTGAATGTGGGATGTTCGCCTGATGAGATCAGTGAGGTCATCTTTCAGACTGCGGTCTATGGCGGGGTTCCGGCGACCAACAACGGCCTGAAGGTCCTGCTGGAGGTTTTGGAGGAAAAAGGGCTCTGGTCCAGGCCTGGAGCGTAGGAGTGACTCCGGAGGATCAGGCAGCCTGAAAAGCCGGCAAAGTCCGCCGTTTCAGTCCTTCGGACAGACCATGTGCTCGAGCAACAAAGAGGCATCCGTTGTATTGATATAGACGTCCAGGCCGGTTGCTTTTCTGAAGTTCCCGGCGGCCTCCTCGGCTGCCTGTTTCGAGCCTTCGGCGCTGACGAAGATAAAGTACAACGCAGCATCCCCTTTCTGCTTGGGCAGGATGCAGGGGTCATATCCCTGCATCTTGAGTTTTTGCATGTGCTCCCGGGCGAATTCGGGCTTGGAGTAAACACCGGTCTGCACCAGGTGCACGAGTTCTCCCTCCTGCTCCCGGACCGCTGGTTTCCGGGAGGGTTTCTGGTGTGTTTCCGGGAGAAAAACGCGGAAATGCTGTTCGGCTAAGCGGCGCTTGTCCTGCTGCAATCGGATGGTCCACTGTCCGGGTACACATTCATACTCGGCGATGAATTCCCAACCGGCATAGATGACGTCTCCAAGCCTGGGGTACAGGCTCCAGGAAACAGAACGTGAGGCTTTTCCGGTTTTCGGATTTGTGATACGCGGATGCTCCACGACCACCTGGAGAGGGACTTTTTCACCGAGCGGTGTCCCCTTGAGTTCGACCTCCAGGCCAAACCTGCATCCCACTTCAGCCGGAATCCTGGTGGTCTTGTGCTTGAGCTTGAGGTCCGACAGCAGGGAGAGTTTGGTTTGGGAGTCGTCCTGGGGTAATTCAGATGCGGTTTGCGCAGAATAGCGGCCGTAGTTCACAAGGATGACGTCCTCCAGCCAGGCGGCGTGACTCACTGAAAAACAGGTCAATAGCATGAGCACCCAGGCCAGAGCCGCAAAAATCGTACGACACATGGTCATTGTTTCCTCGTGTGAAAGGCAGCCGGGACTCAACAGATTGTCGGGTCCGCTCCCATGACACAGGTTCAAAAAATCCGTGTTTCAGAGCCTGAATCCGGCCAGAAATTGGTCCAATTTCTGAGCCGCCGTTTACAGGGGCAGATCCCACGCTCCGCCTTGATGCGCTGGATACGGACCGGACAGGTCCGGGTCGACAACTCGCGGAGCAAACCCTTTGTCCGGGTCTTTGCCGGTCAGGAAATCCGAATCCCGCCCCATGAGACAGAACCGATCGAACCGATCGTCCCGGTTTACGATGCCAATCCCTTTGTACTCAGCACGGTCTTTGAGGACAGCCGGCTCCTGGTCCTGGCCAAGCCCCCGGGTTTGGCCACCCAGCCGGGGAGCGGCCTGAGTGACAGCGTCCATGATCGACTCGCGGCCAGGTTCGAATCGCAGGCCTGGCGCCCTTCCCTGGTGCACCGGCTGGACAAGGAGACCTCGGGTCTGCTGCTTGTGGCCAAAACCTATGCCTATCTGCAACATCTGCTCGGTTTATGGAAGAAAGGGAAGGTCACAAAACTGTATCTTGCCTGGGTCTCCGGTACCGGCCTCTGGACAGACTGGTTCACCCTCGAAGACAGCATCCAGGCCGCTGAGCCCAAAGGCCGCCGGCCGGTGAAGAGCGTCCCGGCGCGATCCCGGGTGAAGTCGGTCTATGAACAGGGCGGATGCAGTCTGGTGGCGGTCCGCCTCATCACCGGGCGCAAACATCAGATCAGGATTCAGCTTGCAACACGAGGGTTTCCGATTCTGGGTGATCAGAAATACGGAAGCCATGCTTCGGGTCAGGGCTTGCTGCTGCATGCCTGCAGCTTGCGATTCGATGGCCTGTCCTTTGAACTGCCCCCGCCCTGGAAAGGTCGATTTCAGGTTTCCCCAGAGCGCTTCAAAAACTTGCAGGGCTGATCCGTTCCATTCAGCATCCCGTTGCCGCGCCAAGCCGCCATCAGGGCGGAGTGCATCAGTTTGCGGGCAAGCGGTGCGTCCCCCAGGAGGCGGTGCCTCAGATATCCGGTATTTTTTCCGGATCGATCCCCAGACGGGTAAACCATTCCAGGTGCTCGCGAATGAAGGTGCAGCTTTGCCCGAAGCTTTCCTGAGTGTGTGTTTCCAGGGTGAAACTCGGCGTAAGTTCGAGCAGTTCCAGCCCAAAAAACAGTTCCTGCCAGGGAATGACCCCTTGTCCGAGACCCCAGTGCTTGTCCGCAACCCCGTCATTGTCATGCAGATGCAAATGCCCCAGATACGGGGCCAGTGTTTGCATCCATTTGGAAAGATTTTGGTACTGACCGCCGCCTCCGTAGCTTGACCAGTGCCCCAGATCCAGGCAGCAGCGCACCCGGTTGAGTCCGGACAGTTCACACAGCAGGTCGCTCAACGGACGGGGATCGTTTTCCCGGACATTTTCCAGGTACAGGACCGGGTGCTCGGGCCAGACCGCCAGGATCCGGTTCCAGGTATTCACGGCGCGGTTGAGCCACTTGGAAAAGAGGTCGATATACAGGGGGATGAAATAGGCGTGAGCCACCAAATATCTGGGTCTGTAAACCCTGGCCACTTCCATGGCTTTTTGGAGCCGCTGTCTGGTGGCGTCGAGTATCAGGTCATCCAGGCTGCCGGGCTGGAGGTCATGATAGGGCAAATGCACACCGCAGCTCAGGCCTGCGGTCTGCAGGGCATCGGAAAGCCGCTGGTGCCATTGAAGATCGAGGGTATCCAGTGAAATAGCGTCGAAAGCCAGTTCCGGGTGGATTTTTTTCTCCAGAAAGCTCCTGAGATACGAATGGTCCGATGCAATGTATCGAACCGGAATATAAACAAAAAAATTCCCCATGCCACCCCCGATAGGCAAACCTTGCGCGTGACACTCTGTATCCGGCACCGGATTGGGCCGGTTTATTCCCCAGTGAGCAGGTCCTTTTTGGTAAAAAGGGTCTGCAGTCTGTAGCCATGGTGGGCTAGGAAGTCTGCGCCTCCTTCTTCGCGGTCCAGGACGCAGATGACTTGAACCACATCGAGGCCGGCGTCGTGAACCCGCCGGCAGGCGGTCAGGACACTGCCGCCCGTGGTGACCACATCTTCCAGCACGGCGACCCTGCTCCGGGGTGAAAAGTTCTTCAAACCCTCCAGGTACTGGTTCGTCCCGTGCCCTTTGGCCGTTTTGCGGACAATAAAGGCCGGAAGCGGTCGTCCCTTTAGACAGGAAAGGACGCTGACGGCGCTCACCAGGGGATCGGCGCCCAGGGTCATGCCGCCGACGCCCTGGACTTCGGGCTTGAGCACATCCAGAAAACACCTGGCCAGGGCGCATCCACCCTCGGCGTCAAGAGCGGTTTGCTTGCAGTCGAAATAATAGTCGCTGTGGCGTCCCGAGGTCAGGATCACATCACCCTGCACGTACGATTTTTCAAGGAGCAGACGCGCAGCTTTCTGGAAAGCGTTCACAGGTCCTCCCCAAAAACCCGGGACAAGATCAAATCTTCGTGGCGCAGATAATAGCTCGGATCAAAAATATCATCCAGAGTGGCGGCATCAAGAAACACGCCCAGCTCATCGCTGTGCCGGACAAGTTCGTCAAAGGGACGCTTTTCATTCCAGGCCTGCATGGCCAGGCTCTGAACCGCTTCGTAAGCCTTTTGTCGGGTCTGACCTCTGTCCACAAGGGCCAGGAGCACCCGTTGCGAAAAGAAAAGGTTGTAGGAAGCTTTGAGGTTGCGGTCCATATTGTCGGGGCGGGCCTGCAGATTGGTCAGCACCGAACACATCCGGTTGAGCATATAATCGATGAGGATGGTGGAATCAGGCATGATCACCCGTTCAACCGAGGAATGGCTGATGTCGCGTTCATGCCAGAGCGGCATGTTTTCCAGGGCCGCCAGGGCATTGCTCCGAACCAGTCGGGCCAGACCGCAGAGGTTCTCGGCGGATATGGGGTTTTTTTTGTGCGGCATGGCCGAAGACCCTTTCTGGCCTTTGCTGAATCCCTCTTCGACTTCCAGCACCTCGGTCCGTTGCAGGTGTCTGAGTTCCGTGGCAAGTCGTTCGACGCCCCCGGCAATGAGGGCCAGGGATTGAAAAAAATTGGCATGCCGGTCGCGCTGGACGATCTGGGTGGAAATCGGGTCCGGAGTCAAACCCAGAAGGGAGCAGGTGATCTGTTCGACTTCAGGCTGCAGCTGGGCATAAGTGCCCACCGCTCCTGAGATTTTTCCAAAGAGAACTTCCTGAAGGGCCCGCTCGAACCGTTCCCGGTGCCGCTGGAATTCAGCGTAAAATCCGGCGAACTTGAGACCGAAACTCGTGGGTTCGGCATGGACCCCGTGGGTCCGGCCCATGATCAGCCGGCCTTTGTGCGTCATGGCCAGTTCCCGAAGGGCGGCCAGGATTCGTTCCAATCCTGTGCGAATGATCGCTCCCGCCTGGCTCAGGAGGACACCATTGGCGGTGTCGGTGATATCTGATGACGTGCATCCGAGGTGGATGAATCTGGAGGCAGGTCCGACTTTTTCTTCAACAGCCGTTAAAAAGGCAATGACATCATGCTTGGTTTCCTCTTCAATGGCCAGGAGACGCTCCAGATCAAAATCAGCCGTGTGGCGTATCTCCTCCATTGCCTGCTCTGGAATGCGCCCGAGCTGATACCAGGCTTCGCAGACCGCAAGTTCCACCTGCAACCAGGCCCGGAATCTGTTTTCCAGGCTCCAAATGCGTCCCATCTCCTGCCGGGTGTAACGCTCAATCATATGGGCTTACTCTCACGAGCGGGACGGCCCGGCTCAGGTCCGGCTTGCTGTTTTGGACTCTTGAGGGGCCTTTGGGCCTTTCTTCTCAGAAGGGGCCGGTTTGTTGGAATTGTCTTGCGTGGATTGGTCCTTGCTGTTTGCGGCCTGCTCTCCGTTGTTTTTGGCCGGTGCGGATTCGCCGTTGGATTTGGACTCGGTCTTCTCGGTTCCATGATCGCCGTTTTTCTTCCCATTGGCGTAATCCGTGACATACCAGCCGGACCCTTTGAGGATGAAGGCGGTATTGGAGATCAATCGTTTTGACGGTGCTCCGCATTGCGGGCAGTTCAATTCCCGCTCCACAAAATCCTTTTGCCACTCCTCAAAGACATGGTCGCATTGAGGGCATGAATATTCATAAATAGGCATGAATCACCTCCGCATACATGTGACGAGACGCTATCCCGTTTCGATTTCGGTATACATAAGCAGTTGCAGGGGAAAGTCAAGTCAATGCCTCACGCTTTCCGGGCTTCAGCCTTGGCTTCTTTGATCCGCTGTTTTTCACGTTTTTCTTTGCGCTTGCGTCTGCGGTCCAGTTCTTTTTTCCGTTCGATTTTTTTATGACGAGCCATGTCTGTTCCTCCCTGGCTGAATCGCTGTAAAAGTAACTTTCTTATCAAGAAAGGCGTCCCTTTGTCCAGAGATAATTTTTGGCACAAAATTTGCTAAATACTTTACGATGGGCATGCATTGCGGTCTTGCGTGTTCGACAATTCCACTGCTGGCTCCGCTCGCAACCCAAAGGTCCAGGTTTACTTCGAATTTTCAATTTCTATGACAAGGACTTCAACTGCTTCGTAGCATTACATTTTCTTGTTTTCTATGACAGCGATGAACCGATAGGTCTAACAGTTGCTGCTTCACATTTCAAAGCCTTGCAATGGGATCCTCCCGTAAGTACAGAGCTCTTTACAAGACGCAAAAATCTGAGGAACTTATTGGACATCTTGTGATATTTCTTGCCTCATTTTGGGGTATCAGCCTCCGGCCCGGAGGGGCCTACGCCCCGGAGGGGTGTCTGGTTTCAGGTTTCAGTTTGCGGATTTTGCCTTTTCAGACACCCGACACCCGACACCTGAAACCAGAAACCAAAAGAATGTCCAATTTTAAGAACATTCCAGACATAGTTCATTCTTTTAGAGCGTTAAGGTTCAACGGCGTAATGTCGTTACGAGGTCTAAAGTATAGATACTCGGTTCAAAATATTTGACGCGATCCAGTTGGGCTCAGCCCGGAGTTCAGCTTTTTTGACCCGGGGGGTCGAAGACTCAATGGTGATAGGGGTGTTTCCAGAGGATGGTCCCTGCCCGGTAAATTTGCTCAAGCAGGAGGACCCGGGCCAGCTCATGCGGCAGGGTCGCCGGACCGAAACTCAGAAGGAGCCGGCTTTGTCTTTTGACGACTTCGCTCAAGCCATAGGGACCTCCGAGCACAAAACAGGGGTCCCGGGCCGGATCTTGAAGCCAGCTCTGGAGGCATTTTGCAAATTGCGGCGAGGTGTACTGCGTTCCTCTGCTGTCAAGAGCAATGACACAATCCCTGGGCTGGAGGGATTTCAGAATGGCCTTTTGTTCTGCTTCCCGTTTTTTCGAGGGGGGGAGGCCGGACGCTCCGTCTTTCAGGGTCATGGTCCCGATAGCGTAAAATCCGGATATCTTTTTCAGATACGCATCCACGGCCTCTTGCCAGTACGTTTTTTTCAGCTTTCCAATCCAGATGCATTTGATTTTGTTGCTCATACGGATTGACCTTGACGAATTTAGCCAAAATTTGCAAATATCAATATCGGAATGAAACATTCACCACCAGAAACCGATGCTTGCTGCCTCATGAAAAACAGCCGCCTCCTGTTCGTCGTGCTCGTCTTGACCCTGTGCGCGCTTTGTCAGGTCAGAGCGGGCCAAGCCCAGACAATCGAGCTGAAGAATCTTTCCCTGGACAATCTCGGCAATACCCTGCAGCTGCACTTTGGGTTCACCCCGGATGAGTTTCAGGAATTTGATGAACTGCTCAAAGACGGGGTTCCCTTGAAACTGCAGTGTGAGGCGACCTTGCTGCGGGTTTTCACCTTCTGGCCGGACCGCCTGGTGTCTCAGGAGGCCTTGAGTTTTGAACTCAAGGCCAATACCTTAAGCCAGGACTATATATTACAGGACCTCACGGCCGAGCGGAGCATGAAAAATAAAGAACTCAAGCCGCTCTTGCGCAGCAATCTCTCGGAACTCGTCTTGAACCTTGGGGACTGGAAATCCTTTGTGCAGGGGGAAAAATATGCATTGGAGTTTGATGTCAGCCTGCAACGCAACGATGTTCCAAGCTGGCTCAAAGATGCCCTGTTTTTCTGGTCTGGATATATCCTCAAAAAGAAAAAATATCGAATGATATTTACCTACTGATCTGCTGTCTGTATTCCGTCTTGTGGCCGCCCCGGGCTGTCGACCCAGACCATCCATCAATTTCCACCGGTGAATCAGCTTTGATGTCCACACCTGAAGATCCGTCTGTTCAGCACGTTGCCCATAAGGATGCCGCAGGCAAAACAGGACCCTCCGCTTTGATTGATCAGCCGGCTCCATCCGGAACGCAGAAGTATATTCAAGCCCACACCGCTGCAGCCAGTCGGAACAGGTTGCGCAGAAGCGAATTGCTCTTGGCGCTCGGTGCGTTCCTGGCAATTGTGCTGGTCAGTTGGATCGAACTCCGTTTTTTCGGGGTGAATTCCTATTTGTTTTTAGCGGTTTTCAATCTCAACCTGATCCTGCTTTTGGTGATCCTGTTCCTGGTGATTCGGAACGGGGTCAAGCTGTTCCTGGCCAGAAAGCGGAAAGTCAAGGGCTCAGGTCTGCGCTCCAAGCTGGTCCTGGCCTTCATGTCTCTCTCGCTGATTCCCACGCTTCTCATGTTTCTTGTTGCCGTAAAGTTTGTGCAGACCTCTGTAGACTATTGGTTCAGAGGCAAGATCGACAGCTCCCTGGAGCAATCATTGGAAATTGCCCAGTCCTTTTACGAGCTGACCCAAAAGGATCTGGAGGCGCAGGGACGATACATTGTGGAGGCGATCAGAGACAGAGAGCTCCTCTGGGGGGCAAAAGGGATGGAGCGTTTGTTACAGGACAAGGCCGAAGAGTATGGATTAAGCCTTGTCGGTGTGATCTCGCCGGGGTTAAAGGAGCAAAACTGGTATGCTGAACAGGAGTGGGAGCAAGCCTGGCCGGAGATCAAACAGTCGGTGGACTGGGTGGGTTTGAAGGACAAGCCCCGCTATTGGTCCACCCTGCACAAAGGCTCTCAGCAGGATCTGGTGACGGGCCTCATTCCAGTGGATGACGCGAAAACAGGTTTTCTGGTTCTCGGCAATTCCATCGGCCAGGGGCTTTTGGAGAAAATGGATCAAATTGTTCAGGGGGTCCGGGAATACAAGACAATCAAAACCTTGAAACAACCCTTGAAGATTGCCTTTTACCTCATCCTCGGCTCCATGACCCTGTTGATCATCTTCGGCGCGATGTGGTTTGGTTTTCGCCTGGCCAAAGAGATCTCGGCCCCGATCCAGGCCCTGTCTCTGGGAACGCAACGCATCGCCCATGGTGATCTGGGAGTTCGGTTGAACGACAACGCCGGAGATGAGCTGGGGGTGCTGGTCCAATCCTTCAATATCATGGCCGAAGACCTGGAAAAAAGCCAACATGGTTTGAACAAGGCCAATAAGGATCTCGCCGATCAGAATCTCGAACTGGAACAGCGGCGTGAGTATATGGAGGCTGTGCTCAACACCATTACCTCCGGCGTGATCTCGCTGGATCAAGACGGCCGGATCAGCACAGTCAACAAAGCAGCGGAAGACATTCTCAATACCAAAAGCGTGCTGTTGATCAACCAGGACCCTCTGTCACTGCTCCCGCAGAGCTATGGAGACTTATTGCGCTCGGCCATGGAGCGCCTCAAAGAGGCTCCGGAGACCCATTGGCAGCGGCAGCTTGACTTACGTCTTGGTGAGGATGAAAAAAAGATCCTGGTCAATGCCATAGGGCTGCGCGGCGGGCAGGGCGAGGAAATCGGCATGCTCATCGTGTTTGAGGACATCACAGAGCTTGATAAAATGCAGCGGATGGCCGCCTGGCGGGAAGTGGCCAAGAGAATCGCGCATGAGATCAAAAATCCGCTGACCCCGATCAAGCTCTCAGCACAGCGTTTGGAACGCAAGTTCGGCAAGGCTGTCCACGATTCGAGCTTTGTGGAGTGCACGACGCTCATTGTCAGGCAAGTGGAGCATCTGCAGCAAATGGTCCAGGAGTTTTCCAAATTTGCCAGACTGCCCGAGGTGACACCGGAACGGAACAGCCTGCAGCCGCTGCTGGAAGAAGTGGTGGCCTTGTTTCAGAACAGTCATGCCCATATCAACTGGCAGCTTGATATCAGAAACCAGGTGCCGCCTTTGAAATTCGACCGTTCGGCCATGAAGCAGGGGTTCATGCATATCCTGTCCGCTGCCTCCCGGGTCCTCGGGGGGGGCGCTGATCCCGCGGTGCGCATTGCTATCGATTTTGACCGCAAAACCGGATGGGTCCGGATACAGGTGGCGGATAACGGCCCGGGACTCGATGATGAGGAAATGCATCGTCTTTTTGAGCCGTATTTTTCCAAGAAACGAGGCAATACCGGTCTCGGTCTGACGATTGTCAAATCGATTGTCAGCGACCATCAGGGCTATGTCCGGGTGCGGAAAAATGAGCCGAGCGGAAGTGTGTTCAGTATTGAACTGCCGGTCTAATTCCAGGTGAAGCAAAAAGGGTTTGGGCATGAAACCAGTCATTTTGGTTGTGGACGATGAAGAAGATATCAGGCTTTCCTTGAAAGGGATTCTTGAGGATGAAGGATGCCGGGTGGTGCTGGCCAGTCATGGCGAGGAGGCTCTCCAGATGCTGCACAAGGAAGAACCCGACATCATTTTTCTGGATATTTGGCTGCCGGGCAAAGACGGTTTGGAAATCCTGGATGCAGTTCGTCGGGACTACCAGGAACTGCCGGTGATCATGATCTCTGGTCATGGCAATATTGAAACAGCCGTGGAAACCATTAAAAAAGGGGCCTTTGATTTTATTGAAAAGCCCTTGTCCCTGGAAAAAGTGGTGGTGACCACGAATAAGGCCTTGGAGTTTCGTAAACTGCAAATTGAAAATCAGGATCTCCGCTCCAGGGTCAAGGTTGATTTTATCCAGGAACTGACCGGCGAGACTGACGCTGTCCAACATCTTAAAAATCAGATCGAGATCGTGGCCCCAACCGAAGCCTGGGTTTTGATCACCGGAGACAATGGAACAGGCAAGGAAATTGTGGCCCGCAGCCTGCATAAAAAGAGCGGTCGCGCTAAAAAGGCCATGATTGCCCTCAACTGTGCAGCGATCCCGGAAGAGTTGATTGAAAGCGAACTCTTCGGCCATGAAAAAGGGGCCTTCACCGGAGCGGACAAACCCCATGTGGGCAAGTTCGAGCTGGCGCATAAAGGCACCCTGTTTCTCGATGAAATCGGAGATATGAGCCTGAAGACCCAGGCCAAAATCCTGCGCATTCTTCAGGAACAGACCTTTGAAAAGGTGGGAGGCAAGACGAGCATCAAAGTCGATGTGCGCGTTATTGCCGCTTCAAACAAGGACCTTCTCCGGGAAATCAAGGCCGGGCGTTTCAGAGAGGACCTCTACTATCGCTTGAATGTCTTTCCCCTGCATGTTCCCAGCCTTGAGGAACGATCTGAAGACATTCCCATGCTCCTGAACCAGATGATCCATTCCTTTTGCCACGAGCACGGGTATCATCCCCTGACGTTCTCCAGGGAAGCCCTGCAGAGGCTGAAGCAGCACCCCTGGCCCGGCAATGTCCGTGAACTCAAGAATTTTGTGGAGAGAATGCTCATCATCCATGCCGGCCAGGAAGTCCAGGCCTCCCAGCTGCCTCCGGAGTTCAAGTCCCCCGGAGCCTCCGGGACAATGGCCGGCTCGGGCCCGCGGGATGCCGCCATTGACGGGGCTGATTTCAAGTCGGCCCGGGCGGAATTCGAGCGTCGCTTCCTCTCCAAAAAAATCCAAGACTTTCAAGGCAATGTCTCCAGACTGGCCGAGGCCGTCGGCTTGGAGCGCAGTTATCTGCACCGCAAACTCAAGGCCCTGGATATTGAATATTGAAGACCGGCAAGACGCTCGAGATCCCGCAAAGTGGTCATGGCGCCCGGCTTGATCATGCCCTGGCCCTGCTCCTGCCGGAGTCGTCCCTGCGCGAACGTCGTCGCCTGTGGGACGAATGGGCCGTGCTCGTGGACGGAAAACCCCGTTTGAAAGGGTTTCGAGTCAAGGCCGGCCAAACCATCGCCGTGGTCCGGCAGACACGGCTGAGCCGTTCGGTATTTACGGCGGAAAAATGGCCTGAGGTCCGGATTGTTGCCCGGCAGGGCGACTTTGCCGCGTTGTTTAAGCCCGCCGGCCTGCATACGGCCCTGGTGCTTTCGAGCCGGCATCCAAGTCTGGAACAGGGGCTTGCCTCGTTCTTTGCTGAGCCCGGGGTGCGTCTTCTCAATCGCCTGGATCAGCTCACCTCGGGCCTTGTGCTGGCGGCCTGCGGTTCAGAAGCGGAAAAGACCTATTACAGCCTGCAAGACTCGGGTCAGGTCCGGAAATATTATCTGGCTGTGTGCAGAGGGCGGGCGGAGAAAGCAACGCGTATTCGACAGCGCATCCACAGCGCCGGGAGCAGGAAAGTCCGGATTGCCCGGGAGCAGGATCCAGACCCCTTGCGCCGGACCCGGATCAAGCCACTGGCCTATGATGCGCAAGAGGATCTTTCTCTGGTGCAGGCCCTGATCTTCAAGGGGGTCAGGCATCAGATACGGGCCCACCTGGCCTGGCTCGGTCATCCCCTGGCCGGTGATCCCCTGTATGACAGGGTGAGCGATCGTACAGCGAGGCTTTTTCATTATCATCTTGAGTTTCCGGGCTTTGCGTGTACCCTGGAGCCGGAAACGCATTTTCTGGAGAAGGACGATTCATGGACATTCAGGTAAAATGTTACGCGACCCTGGCCCGGCATCAGCCCGAGAACGGGGAACGGTTCTCCGTGGAACCGGAGACTTCGGTCGCGGATCTTGCGGAGGGTCTGGGCATCACCCCCGAGGCGGTCAAGGTCGTTTTTGTGAACGGCAGGCATGTGGATCAGGACTGTGTTCTCGCGGAAGGCGACCGTGTGGCTCTCTTCCCGGCGGTTGGCGGAGGCTAGGGCCTGGAAAAATTGAATATTGAATAGCGAAGATTGAATATTGGGGATGAAGAACCAAAGCTGGCTCCACCCGCAACCCAACGGTCCAGGTTTACTATGACAAGGACTTTAACTGCATCGGAGCAACACATATTCTTGTTTTCTATGACAGCGATGAAACAATAAGTCTAACATTTTTCTAGTCTTGACAGCAACTGCGAGGGTTGAAGGTCTCATGAGTGAAATCAAAGTCAAAAAGAGCATTGCGGAAATCAATGAGAAAATCAAATCAGGCCGGGCCGTGGTGGTCACGGCCGATGAAATGGTGGATATCGTTGCCCGGGAGGGGCCCAAGAGCGCCTTTCACAGCGTGGATGTGGTCACCACAGGGACCTTCGGGACCATGTGCTCGTCCGGGGCGTTTTTGAATATCGGGCATTCCCGGCCCAAGATCCGGGCCTCGAAAGTCTGGCTCAACCGGGTGGAGGCCTATGGGGGCATAGCCGCGGTGGACTGCTTCCTTGGGGCCACCCAGGTCCGGGAGGGCGATCCCTTGAACAGTGTGCACCCCGGCCGGTTTGCATACGGAGGCGGGCACGTCATCGAGGATTTGATTAGGGGGAAAACCGTCCGCCTGAAGGCCGAGGGCTATGGGACGGATTGTTATCCACTGCAGGAACTGGAAAAGGACATCACCCTGCAGGATCTGCGAAACGCCTACTTGTATAATCCCAGAAACGCCTATCAGAATTACAACTGCGCCACCAACAGCTCTGATCGGGTGATCTATACCTATATGGGGATTTTGCGTCCCCAGTTGGGGAATGTCACCTACTCCACCGCCGGACAGCTCAGCCCTTTGCTGAACGATCCCTTTTACTGGACCATCGGGGTGGGGACAAAGATTTTCCTGGCCGGAGCCGTGGGGGCCGTGACCTGGGCCGGGACCCAGCATGATCCCGAGGCGCGGCGCAGCAGCAATGGAATGGTCTGCGAGGGCGGGGGAACCCTGTCCGTGACCGGCGACATGAAGGCCATGTCCGCCGATTTCGTCCGGGGCGCCTCCTTGACCGGGTATGGCTGCTCGCTGATGATCGGCCTGGGGATTCCGATTCCGATCATCAATGAAGACATGGCGTATTTCACCGGAATCGGCAATCAGGATATCTTTTATCAGGTGATCGATTATGGACGCGATTATCCCCAGGGCGTCAGCCGGTCCCTGGGGGAGGTTAGTTATGCGCAGCTGCAGTCCGGCAGTGTTCAGATCCAGGGGAAGACCATCCCATCGGCCCCGGTGGTCAGTTATGCCCTGGCAGCCCGCATCGCAGGCATCCTCAAGGACTGGATCGTCGACCGGCAGTTCACCCTGGGTGAACCGCAACTCTTCCTGCCCACAGTGGAATATGACCGAAACAGCTATCCCAGGCTGCAATCGCGCTTGGGTGATTGAGACACGAGGCGCACCAGGGACTTGGGGGGGCAGTGCCGGGGCAGGGTGCCTCGGCCATCCAGAAACCCTGCAAGGACATCGAGCAAAGGCCCATGGACTATACCCGGCGTTTTTATCGTGATTTCAGCCCGTCTTTCCGGTGGGAAAGCTACCGGGTGCAGGTAGAGACCTCGGATTTGTATATTCGGGCCAAAGACAGATGCCCGCTGAGGGTCCAGGCCAGGGTCCGGGAACTGCGGACTGCGCTCTTTGCGCACATCCAGCGCCGGCCAGAGTTTTTGCGCTCTCTGGCTCCGGTCCCCGGTCTGCCCGGAGAACCGGCCATCGTCTCCCGGATGAACCGGGCCGCCCGGCAGGCCGGGGTGGGGCCCATGGCCGCGGTGGCCGGAGCGATAGCCGAGTCGGTGGGGCAGGATCTGGCCCGGAATTCCGCGGAGGTGATCGTGGAAAACGGCGGGGATTGTTTTTTCAAGCTGGAGGAGACGGGACTGTGCATACTTTTTGCCGGGAACTCCCCGTTTTCCGGGAAAATCGGCCTGCAGATCGAATCCGGGCAGACCCCTGTGGCGGTCTGCACCTCCTCCGGGACGGTGGGGCCGTCCTACAGCCTGGGGCGTGCCGATGCCGCGACCATTGTTTCCAAGGATGCCTGTCTGGCCGATGCCGTGGCCACGGGCACCGCCAACAGAATTCAATCGGAGCGGGACTTTGAGGCGGCCCTGGCGTATGCCATGAGCATCCAGGAGGTTCAGGGCGCGGTCCTGATTTACAAAGACAGGCTGGCGGCCCAGGGGGCGGTTGCCCTGGCTGAAGTGGGCGGGCAGGATGCACAGAGGAAAAGAGGGACCGGCGCCGATCCTGCCCTCAGGGAGGGTGCAGGAAAGCAATCGGATCAGCACGCACAACAGATGAAAAAAACGGAAGCCAAGAGATGACAACCCCTGATCGCAACGCAGCCGAGGCAGCGACAATCAGCAAAAACGTCCTGCTCATCTTCAAAAAAGAGGTCATGTACAATCCGGTCCTGTATCAAACCGTGATGCGCTTCCAAATCCTTTTCAACATTCTGGAGGCGAAGATTCTGCCGCGTCAGGAGGGGAGGCTCGTGCTGCAGCTGCAGGGGCACGCGGAGCAGGTTGAGCAGGCCATTGCCTATATGGAGCAGGAGCAGGTCCGGGTGGAGTTCCTCATGGACCGCATCAAGCGGGACACGGAACGCTGTGTCCACTGCGGGGCCTGCACCGGGGTCTGTAAAACCGGAGCCTTGTGGCTGGACAGAACGAGCCTGGAAATCGGGTTTGAACCTGAAAAATGTGTGGCCTGCGGCCAGTGCCGCCTGGCCTGTCCAGTGGAGGCCATGTCCATGGCCTCCATTGATATGGATGTTGCGGAAGTGCGTTAATCGATATTGGAAAAGGCCTTGGCTTTGGCCCCACACACCGGACAGACCTCAGGCGCCGCGTCTTCACAGGTGTACCCGCAGACCGAGCAGACATAATAGTCTGTGTCCTGTTGATCATCCAGGCTGTCCAGGGCCTTTTGATAGAGATCGGCGTGGACTTTTTCCACCTCGTTGGCATAGCTCATGCTCCGTTCTGCGGCTTTTATCCCCTCATTCCGGGCATGCTTGATCATTTCCGGGTACATTTCCTTAAATTCATGGGTTTCACCGGATACGGCCTCCTGCAGGTTCTCCCGGGTGGACCGGATGCCGCCGAGAGCCTTGAAGTGGCTGTGGGCGTGGACCGTCTCGGCTGCGGCCGCGGCCCGGAAGAGCCTGGCCGTTCGGGGAAAACCTTCCTTGTCCGCCTGTTTGGCAAAGGCGAGGTATTTCCGGTTGGCCTGGGATTCACCGGCAAAGGCCTCCAAAAGATCTTTTTCGGTCTGTGTTCCTTTCACGTCCGCCATGTGTATCTCCTTGGGTTGAGGTTGGGGCTTGCTTGGGGATGATTGTGGTTTCAAGTTCAGCCCGGCTCTTGAAGGAGGCTCTCTGCCAGCTCCCGGCCCGAGGCATAGGCCTGCTGCAGGGAGTCCGGTTGGGCGAGCACGTCATCGGCATGATCAAGCCCTTTGCAGAGGAGGCTCTTCCAGAGTTCAGCGTCAAAGGTGTCGAAAAAATATTTCACACTCAACAGGGCCCCGTCAAAGAGTTTTTTCCCGTGCGTGGCCCCGGCTGCGATGAAGAGGCCCTTTCGGGTATGCGGTCGGCTCCCGGGCCTTTCCTGGTCAATCCAGTATTTTTTCACCCACAAGGACTGGCAGCGGTCCATGAGGATCTTGGTGTGGCTGCTCACGGTGTAGAAAAACATGGGTGAAGCCAGCATCACCCCCTGACAGCTCACGAGTTGATCGTGGATGTATTGAAAGTCATCCTTGATGACACATCTCCCGTCCTGCTTGCATCCATAAATCTCCAGGCAGGGAGAGATCGTCATATCCCGAAGGATACATTCCTCTACCGCGGCCCCCGCTTCCCTGGCGCCGTCAACTGCCTGCCGGAGCAGGCGGGCGGTATTGCCGTTCCTTCGGGGGCTGCCATACAAGGCGAGAATTGTCATAACGAATTCCTTGGGTTATTCATTGTCCTGTTCTGCAAAACAGAGCCCGTGTTTTTTCAACAGTTCATAGAGACGGGCCCGGGACAGGCCCGAGAGAATGCAGGCGGTTTGGGGGTTGTTGTCTGATTTTTGAAGTAAAATCGAGAGATAGGCTTTTTCCATGCCGACAACGGTCTTTTCCCGCAGGGTTTTGAGGGTGGGAAAACCATGCATGCCGGTACTGAACCAGGAAGGACAGGACAGACAGGGAATGGACGCCTTGCCGGACGCATCAGAATGGTGGGCGCCCCTTTCGATATCCGTCTTGATGACCTCGGATCTGATTTTGGTGGGCAGATGCTGCGGATACAGCGTTGTTTCGGTATGCCCGTTTTTTATCACCACATCCAGGACATTGATGAGCTCCCTGACGTTGCCGGGCCAGGAAAAAAGGGATATGACCCGCAACAGTTCACGGGACAGCTCTTTTTTGGCAAGGTGGTACTCCTCGCATTTTTGGGCGGTGAAATATTCGGCCAGCATGGGGATGTCACTGCGCCGTTCCCGAAGTGGCGGCAGGTGGATGGGATAGGCAAAAATCCGGTAAAACAGATCCTCGCGGAACTCGTGACGCTCGACCATTCGCCTCAGGTCCTTGTTGGTGGCTGCAATCAGACGGAAATCGCTGCTTTGTTCCTTTTCGCCGCCCAGGGGCAGAAAGGTTTTTTCCTGGAGGACACGGAGCAGGATCTTCTGCAGGGATAAGGGGAGTTCTCCGACTTCATCCAGGAACAGGGTGCCCTGATCGGCGAGCTTGATCAGGCCTGTCCGGTCCTGCCGAGCGTCGGTGAAGGCCCCTTTCCAATGCCCCAGAAGCGCGCTTTCAGCAAGGGTTTCCTGCAGACCGGCACAGTCAAGAACAACGAACTTATGCCGGGAGCGTTGACTGTTCCGATGCAGGGTCCTGGCAAAGATTTCTTTGCCGGTCCCGGTTTCGCCGGTGATCAAGACACTGGTATTGCTCTTGGCCACCTTTTCTACCTGCTGCAGGCAGGCTTTGATATTTGAACTGCGGCCGATGATCGGGTTCGGCTGGATGAGCGTGGGGGGACTGCTTTCGTCCTGCTGTTTCCGGTACTGCAGGGCCCGGGAGATCAGACGCTGAATGGTCTCAGTCGTGACGGGTTTCTCCAAGTAATCCCAGGCCCCGTGCTCAATGGCCTCTGCGGCCTCATTCGGATTCCCGTGGGCCGTGATGACGATGACTTGCGGTTTGGCCGGGCTGTTTTTGAAGTATTTGATCTCGTAGAGGCCATTGCCATCCGGAAGAAAGAGATCCAAAAGGACCACGGCAAAGCTGTTTTCCAAAGCAGCTTGTTTCCCATGCGTGAGTGAGGCAAAAGCCCGGCATTCATAGCCGAGGTCGATGAGGATATCCTTGACGGTCTCCCGGAAAACAGGATCGTCATCAATCAAAAGAATAGGGGCCATACTGCTTGAAAATCCTTTCGCGCCTGTATGGATGCCGGAACAGGCAGCGTCTCAGGACCATCCTCGTTCAGTCCAGCATTGTGGTCTTTGTATTCCGGCAGAGGTTCTTTTCACCGAATGCATTTTTCACCCCTGGTATACCAGTTTTGCCTCAGGAGGGCAAGGCATGGTTTACGGCCTTTGAATGAGGGTTTTCATGGGTCTTTTTGGGCAAAAGCCTTTCATGCCGGCTTTGCCGTTGGCAAAGCTGACTCCGCCCGCAACCCAAAGGTTTTTTAGGTTTACTTCGGTTTTAGAAATTCGAAATTTGAAATTTGATGAACCTTCAGAGAACACTCTGCATTTTTGCATTTTTTTTCTTGCCAATTTCCCGCTGGCCGCGGCGAAGCTTCTGAGCGAAGCCGGGCAATTTCCAATTTCCAATTACTTTGACAAGGACTTCAACTGCTTCGGGGCAACCCATTTTCTTCTTTTCTGTGACAGGGATGAACCGATAAGTCACCAAAGCTGGCTCCGCCCGCAACCCAAAGGTTCCAGGTTCACGGTTCACCGTTCA
>CAZUMF010000031.1:0-26276 GCA_964621385.1 uncultured Desulfohalobiaceae bacterium | reverse complement strand
GCGATGCCCGCCGTAGTTGAGGAGCAGATGGGAACAGCCCTGGAGCCCTTGATAGAGATCAAAGTCAGGGATGCTTCGGCCCGAGCCGGTGAGTCGGTCCCCGTCCTGGGTCAAGAGCAGAGCGGGACGGTTGAATTGCTCCACCACCCTGGAGGCGGCGATTCCCACGATGCCCTTATGCCAGTCCTGTTTGTACAGGACCAGGCCCAGGGCGTCCGGCATGGACTCCGCCTGCTGGGCCGCCTCCTCGATGGTTTTTTTCTCGACTCGTCGGCGTTCCTGATTGTGTTTTTCAAGTGCAGCGGCAAGCGGTCTGGCTGTGCTCAAATCCGGTGCCAGGAGGAGTTTCAGGGCTTCCTCGGGTGAGCCCATTCTGCCGGCGGCGTTGATTCGCGGGGCCAGGCCGAAGCTGACCTGGCCGCTGCCCATGGGCGCTGTTGGCGGCAGTTTGCTGATTTCTTTCAGGGCAAAAATGCCGGGTCGTCTGGCTTCTCCCAGGCAGAGAAGCCCGTTTTTGACCAGAATGCGATTGGTGGTGTTCAGTTCGACAATATCGGCAATGGTGCCCAGAGCCGCCAGATCGAGATATTCACGAATGTCAACCGGTTCACCCGGCAACTTCCGGTTCAGGGCCGCAGCCAGCAGGAAGGCCACCGCTGCCCCGGAGGCATGGGGGTAGGGGCAGGTTCCAAGGCAGGGATTGACAATGGCCCGGGCCTGGGGAAGTGCGTCTCCGGGTAAATGATGATCCGTGATAAAGACCTGCTGTCCGATTTCCCTGGCGGCCTCCACCTCCTGGATATTGGAAATTCCGCAGTCAACGGTGATGACCAGGTCCACACCCTGTGACTTGAGCTGGTTCAGCCCTTCGGTATTCAGACCGTAGCCCTGCTGCAGCCGCTCCGGAATATGGGGCAGCGCCGGGATCCCACGCCGTTTGAAGAAATCGATGAGTATGGCGGTGGCCGTGATGCCGTCTGCGTCGTAATCGCCCCAGATCGCGACGGTCTTGTTTTGCGCCACCTCAGTGCTCAAAAGCTCGGCGCAGTGCAGCAGGGCGGGCCATTGTTCGAGCGGGGGCAGGTGCCGAAGACCTGGGCTGAGGAAGATTTCCATATCTTCAGGCGTGGTCAATCCCCTGTGCCACAGGAGCCTGGCCAGAAGATTCGAGATCTGCAGCTCATGGGCCCAGGCGTTCAGGCTGTTCGGTTCCGGCCCCCCGAGCGATTTTCGATGTCTCCAGTGTAAGGTCAAGCGCTCACTCTGATATCAGCCCTGCCTTTGGCAGGCCTGATATATAATTTTTTGATATTTATTACAATTCACTTAAAAGCTCTTCGATCGCTATTCTTGAAATCTATGAATGCCAGTTTGATCAATGAAGAAGCTTTGGCTCACCACTCCGTCATTCCGGCGGGGCCTGTCCGGACCCCGATCCAAGAGCAGGAATCCAGACTGAAATAGTAAGAGCTGGACCCCGGTCCCGGATCGGGGTCCGGGATGACGTTCCTGAGCCGGGGTGACGGATTAAAAAACAACCCAAAGATTCCAGGTTGATATCGAAATTTTAGGTAAGTTGGAGCAGTATTGCATGGATCATCAGGTCTCCCAGGTTGCAAGCACAGCCTGAAGCATGGCCTGATTGCGGTAACTTCGGCATTTTTCAGCCAGGTAAATGGATTTCAACTGTTCATAGGCCGCCTCGAGGTCTTGATTGAGCACCCAGTAGGTGAACATCGGAGCCGCCTCAATTTCGGCATAGGCATTCTGCAGTCTTGCTGTTCGTTTTTGGAGGTCTTCACTGCCCCGCTTGCTCAAGCGCTGCTCAAGGACCTGCCGGGAGGGCGGAAACAGAAAGATCGACACGGCCTGCTTGATGCGCTTTTGCAATTGGGCAGCTCCCTGGACATCGATGTCAAAGATCATATCCCTGCCGGAGGCCAGTGTGTCCAAAACAGGCTGCAGCGGAGTCCCGTAAGATTTGCCATGGACCGTGGCCCATTCTGCAAAGAAGTCGTTGTGGACCAGGCGCTCGAATTCCTTCGGCTCCACAAAGCAATACTCCCGGCCGGGCTCTTCGCCCGGCCGGGGAGGGCGCGTGGTATAGGAGACCGAAAAGGTAAAGTCAGGAAATTCCCTGGTCAGTCTTGCAATCAGGGTGCTTTTTCCGCCCCCGGAAGGCGCACAGATGATCAGGGCGACGCCTGGTGAATCAGCTTTCATCTTTGGTTCGTTTTTCAGCAAACCGTTGCCCGACCGTGTCGGCCTGCAAGGCGGAAAGGAAGATATGGTTGGAATCGGTGATGACAATCGAGCGTGTCTTTCGTCCCTGCGTGGCATCCACGAGACGACCGCCCTGCTTGGCTTCCTCCCTGAGACGCCGCATGGGCGAAGATCCCGGATTCACAATGCCCACGACTCTGGCCACCACGACATAATTGCCAAATCCGATACTGAGTAAATTATTCACAGGCATGTTCACTCCAGATTTTGAACCTGTTCCCGGCATTTTTCCAATTCGTTTTTCCACTTGACGACAACCTGACTGATTTCGGCATCCTGGGCCTTGTTTCCGCAGGTGTTGATTTCCCGGAAACATTCCTGGAGGAGAAAGTCGAGCTCCCTGCCGCCGCTTGTTTGCTGTTCAAGCCCCTGGGCCAGGGTTTGGATGTGGGTTTTCAAGCGCGTCAATTCTTCTGAGACATCGATTTTGTCGGCGATCAGGGCGAGTTCCTGATACAGGCGGGACGAATCCAGAGCAGGGTCCTCGAGCAGGGTTGCCACCCTGGCCTTGAGGGTTTCGAATTTCTTCTGGGCTCCATCCCGGGTCAATGCGTCCAATGCCGTGAGCCAGTCGCTCAGCCGGGCGATCCTGGACTGCAGATCCTGTCTCAAGGACTGCCCTTCGTCGATTCTGGATTGATCCCAGGTTTTCAAGACCTCGAGCAGCCCCTGTTCCAGGCTCTCCTCCAGGCGATCATCCGCAGGCACTGTTGATTCTTGCCAGAGGCTGGGAATAGAGAGAAAACGGTTATAATCAGGCTGAAAATACTGATTCCCGGCGCGGGCCGCCGCCTGCAGCTGGCTGAGCATGGACTGGGCCAGGTGTTCATCGAAGACCAGCGGCGACAAGTTCTGGTCGGTGAACTGCAGATTGAGTTCAATGTCCACTCGTCCTCTGGCGGCCCAATCGCGTACCAGCTTTTCCCAGGCCATTTCCCGGGCTTTGAGAAAGCCGGGGACATGCCAGCGCAGTCCGAACTGCTTGGCGTTGACGCTTTTGATCTCCCAGGATTGCACGCAAAAATCGTTTTCAAACGTGCAGGCCCCGTAGCCGGTCATGCTTTTGATCATAGTGCTTGTTTGATTTTGTGTTTGTAGCGGTTTCGCAACTGGGTCAGGATTTCCTGCATTGCTGAGCCGGCGTAATCCGGAAAGGACCAGGGCAGGGTCTGCCATTGCCCTTTCTGGTAGAGCAGGGTCAAGTCGGCCCAAATGCCTTTGCCCACATAAATGCGGTGCGAAAAGTTTTTGCCGGTGGCCAGCACCAGGCGTTCCTGAAAGAGAAGTCCGGGGTCAAGGTTGAAGGTTCTCCGGCCGTCCGGTTGCAGAAATCGCTGTTCCAGGGCATTGGTGGTCAATTTGAGATCCGCCAGGTTTTCAGGCGGCACCAGGGCTTCAAATCCGAAAACCTTCCTGGTGATCGGAGTACCGAATTCCTGATCATAATAGCTGGTTTCGGTGAAGGCAAGGGTTTTGGATTGATACTCAAGCGCACCGAACTCCCGGAGCAATTCCTTCATAAGCCGGGTCTGAAAATCCTGCCAGGTGCTGCTCAAGACAGAAAGTATGAGCTGAGCCGGCAAAGGCGTTTTCGGAATACTCATAAAGGAGCGACTCTTGACTCTTGAAGATCCAAGTTTCCAATGTCCAATTTCGAGCCCATGGCTTGCACCAGCAGACCCTGTTCATCGACGCCGGTCGGCGTGCCGCGGACGATCTCTTTGGAACAGAGGTCCGCATTCATTCCGTGGACAAAACAGAGGGTGTAATATTCGTTCAATCCCAGCCCCGGCTCAGTTTGTTCCAGGACAATGTGCATCTCCGGCACAGGCAGCAGCGAGCGGAGAAACGCCCCTCTTTTTTCAGTCATCAAGGCCCGCAATCTGGAGCTGCGTTGCTTCCTTTGCCGTTCATCCACTTGTTGCGAATACGCGGCCGCCTGTGTTCCGGGTCGCGGTGAATAGGGAAAAATATGGGCATAGGAAAACGGATGGGCTCGACAGAAATCGAATGTTTCCTGAAAATCGGATTCTGTTTCACCGGGAAAGCCGAGCAGAAAATCGGCGCCGAGACCGAATGTCGGCCAGAAAGCCTTGACCTGATGGATGAAATCGGAAAGCCCTTCCAAGGTATAATGCTTACGGCCCATGGATCGCAAAACAGCAGGGCTTGCGCTTTGAATGGAGAGGTGCAGATGCGGACAGATCAGTCCGGCTTGCCGCAAGACAGCAAGTCCCTTTTCGGAGAGCAGTCCGGGATCCAAAGAACTCAAGCGTAATCGTACGGCACCGTGATACTCGTTTTTGAGGTGTTTGTCCAGCCAGTGGATCAGATCCCAGAAATCCATGCGTCCGTTGGAGCGGTCCATGTATTGGGCCAGATTGATCCCGCTGATCACCAGCTCTCTATAGCCGGATTGGAGCAGGGAACGGGCTTCATGGAGAATATCCCGTGACGGCCTGCTTCTGGCCGGTCCTCGAGTTAGAGGCACAATGCAGTAGGTGCAGCTCTGGGAGCAACCGTCCTGAATTTTGACAATCGGCCTGGCCCTTGGATAGCCGCTGATGTGCAGGCTGGGAAAGGTCCGTGAAAAGGGTTTGTCCTGTTCCGGGACAGTTTGTTCTGCAGCGGGAGACACAAAGGGCTCCGGTCCCAGACGGCACAGGTCCGGTTTTCGGGCCTGGACAACCCAGGCGGTCACTCCGGGGAGGTCCCGGATTTGCTGTTCAAATATCTCGGCTGCGCAGCCGGTGACAATGATCCGGGCTTCGGGCCTGAGCCGGTTGAAGCGCCGCACGGCTTTGCGCAGGTCTTGTATGGCCCGGTCGGTGACGGCGCAGCTGTTGATCAGATAGATATCAGCCTGCTCGGGCTCTTCGGCTTCAGCCAGCCCGGCACGCTCGATCCAGGCTTCCCGGATGGCCTGGGATTCGTACTGGTTGATCTTGCAGCCCTGGGTGAAAATGGAGAATTTTTGCATATACATTCCTCAAGGGAAAAATCTTGCTTCAAGCTGTCATCAGGAATGAGATCCGATCTCATTCCTGATGGATGATGCCGCCGCCCAGCAGCCGGCCCGTGGGCAGATACACTGCCGCCACCTGTCCGGGAGTGGCCGGGGTGATCGGTTCCTGGAATTCGATTTTCAGCGATTGCGAGGTTTCAAATGCAAGCGAGGCAGGCTTGGGGGCCTGCCGGTAGAGGGTCTGCACCAGCACCTGCCCGGGCCAGTGCCCGGGCTCGAGCAGGCAATTCAGGGCACGGACATGACAGCTCGAGGCCTGCAGTTCATTTCTGGGTCCCACCAGCAGCGTGTTGCTGCGGATCTTCTTCTTGAGCACATACAAAGGATGGGAAGCGGCGATGCCCAAACCGCGCCGTTGGCCGACGGTATACCGGTGCAGGCCTTGATGCCGGCCCAGGACAGCGCCCGAGCTGTCCATGATGGGTCCCGGCCGGGGCAGGTCCTGACCCGAGGCCTCCAAAAAAGCGCGATAGTCATTGTCCGGGATAAAGCAGACTTCCTGGCTCTCCTGCTTGATCGGGACTGAACAGCCCCTGCTTCTGAGGGCTTCCTGCACCTCGTCCTTGCGCCAGGAGCCAAGGGGGAAGCAGGCCCTGGACACCTGTTCCCGGGAGATCAGGGCCAGGAAATAACTTTGGTCTTTTGATGGATCCAGCCCCCGGTACAGTTGTGGTCCATCTCCGGCCTTCCGGACATAATGGCCGGTGGCCAGCCGGGCGGCTCCCAGGGTCCGGGCTCGATCCAAAAGCAGGCCGAACTTCACGGCCCGGTTGCACCAGGCGCAGGGATTCGGAGTCTGCCCGCTGCAATAGCTTTGAATAAAGGGAGCGATCACCAGTTGGTGGAATTCATCCTGCAGCCGGCAGATGTGCAGAGGAATGTCCAGTGCCTTGCACAGACTCGTCAGGTTTTCCTGGAGGGCTTCTTCTCTGGGGCCGGGCGGCAGAAAACTGCCGTGCAGGGCGATGGGATCAAGCCCCTGTTCTTTGAGCAGGACCAGGGCCAGAAGGCTGTCCGCCCCCCCGCTCACGGCAACAGCAATGGACATCTTAGTGGCGTTGCAAGCCCCGGGGGCTTGGCAATCGGGGCAGTTCCTGCTCCAGGGCCTTGCCGATCTGCAACAGGCGGATTTCCGCAAACGCCGGAGCAAAGAGCTGGAATCCGATGGGCATTCGGGTGTCTTCACCCAGACCGCAGGGCAGGCTGAGTCCGGGAAGACCGGTCAAATTCAGGGGATTGGTGAAGACATCCGTTAAATACATCTGCAGAGGGTCCTCGGTTTTTTCCCCGAGCTGAAAAGCGCTGGTCGGGGCCACGGGCGCGCAGATCACGTCGCAGTGCCTGAGGGCTTGTTCGTATTCGTCCCGAATGAGCCGTCTGACCTGGGCCGCCTTGCGGTAATAGGCATCATAATATCCCGATGACAGGACATAGGTTCCGAGGATAATGCGCCGCTGCACTTCCGGTCCAAACCCTGCACTCCGGCTTCGGGTGTACATGTCAATCAGGTCTTTGGCCTCCTGATCGCGATACCCGTACCGCACCCCGTCGTACCTGGCCAGGTTGGAGCTGGCCTCGGCCATGACAATGATATAATAGGCGGCAATGGCGTACCTGGACGAGGGGAGGGACAAGGGCACGGTTTGGGCACCCAGAGTGTGCGCTGTTTCCAGTGCCGCCCTGCACTGGCGGCGCACTTCCGGACTCAGGCCTTCATCATCCCAATATTCTTCAGGAATGCCCAGTTTGACTCCGGTGAGATCCCGGCGTTCATCCAGCCGGGCCGGATAATCGGGAACGTCCACAGGAGCCGAGGTCGAGTCTTTGGGGTCATGTCCGGCGATAACCCGAAGGACCCTGGCTGCGTCTTCCACTGTCCTGGTTAAGGGGCCGATCTGGTCCAGGGACGATCCATAGGCCACCAGGCCGAAGCGGGAAACCCGCCCATACGTTGGTTTCAGGCCGACCAGTCCGCAAAATCCCGCGGGCTGGCGGATGGAGCCGCCGGTATCCGTGCCCAGCGAAAAGGGCGTGTGACCGGCAGCCGTGCTGGCGGCCGGACCACCGCTTGACCCGCCGGGCACCCGCTCCAGGTCCCAGGGATTTCTGGTTGGACCGAAAGCAGAATTCTCATTGGAGGAGCCCATGGCGAACTCGTCCATGTTGGCCTTGCCCAGGATAATGGCCCCGGCCTGCTTCAGCCGGCGGACGGCTTCACTGTCGTAATAGGGAATGAAATCGCGCAACATTCTGGAGCCGCAGGTTGTGGGGAGGCCTTTTGTGGCCAGCACATCCTTGATGATGACCGGTATGCCCCACAGCGGCTGATCCGGATTCGGCTTCTGCCGGTCTAAGTCTTCTGCCTGGCCCAGGGCCTGTTCCTGGTTGACATGGAGCAGGGCATTGATCAGGGGTTCGGTTTCCTGGATCCGCCGGCAGCACTGCTGCACGGTTTCCAACACGGAGATGTCTCGGTGGAGAAGCCGGTTTCGAAGCGCTGCAAGGCTGAGATCGGTTGTTTCAATGGTCATGCAGGAAGATCCTTTCAAATAATTTTGGGGACAATGAAGTACTGTTCATCGCTTTCCGGAGCATTCTCCAGGATATCCTGTTGGGTATACTCCTGGTGGACCACATCCTCACGAAAGGGGGTGGGGTGCTGGACCGGGGAATAGAGGGGATCGACGTTTGCGGTGTTCAATTCGTTGAGGGTTTCCATGTATTCCAGGATATTGTCCAGTTGCCCGGCAAACCGTTCCAGAGTGGCCCGGTCGGCTTCCAGCCGGGCCAGAGCGGCGATTTTGGACACTTCCTGCGTTTCGATTTTTTTCATGGTGTGCCTGACTCCTGTGGCAGTGCTGATTTGGGCTAGGATAGAGCTCAATTGCAAATGGTGCTTCCCTTGAATGCCGGTTTGTTCAATTATGAAACTTCAGCTGAAACCACGAACCGGTCACAGAGCTCTCTTTCGCTCAAACGCTTCCGGCTCTTGGTGTTCTACGGCTTGCTCACGGGGGATCTTTTCCCCCTCCGGACTCTTTGTTTTGTTCTTCGGTAAGCCGCCGTTTATGAAAAGCAGATTAATAACAATTTGCTTTCTATTATGTATTTTTCTCAATCTTTGTTTTTATCATTTGAAAATTTGAATTTCATGCTTGTTTCTCTCCGAGGCGTAGGCTCTACGAGCCGGAGGCGAATTTCAAGTTTCGTGCTTCGAATTTACCATAAGCAGATATTTGTCCAAAAAAACACTCAAATTGTAGCTTTCGGTAAAGAGCTCTGATAGTGTGAAACCTATCCTCAGGGTTCCGGGGCTTGCAGTTCAGGGGACGACGGTGCGGTCTCGGTCCCGTTGTCCAGGGGCTGTGCAGCTTCTTCAGGAAAACAGCCGCTTTCTTCCAGACGGTTGAGCAGAACGTATTCGTATTCCTGCTGCATGGACTCAAGCCGCTGCTGCAGCCTGGTCTGGGTGGCCGGCTGCAAGGTGTGCTTGACCAATTGAAAAACATACATGTCCTGGCGCGCCTTTCCGGTTGCATTCCATTTTAGCGGGGCCATGCTCCAGGAAAAGTCGGAAAACGAGTTCAGGGCGGTCTGCAGAGAGCCCTGAGTTTGTGAAAGGTCTGCAGACAGGCGGCTGAAAAATCGGACCAGGTCATACCCGAGGGCGATCCAGAAGTTCGGTTCGCCCTGGGCGCTCACCGAAAGCCCCTGTTCAAGCCGGCGTGCAGCAGGAGAAGGGTTTTCAGACCACCAGACCCCGGGGATCAGGGCCAGTTTGTAGTAGCTGGGATCCAGATCGGATACCGACTGGATCTGTTGGCTCCAGGGGGTCGGGCCTAAAAACATCAAGCGGTACTCATCGAAGAAGAAGAATTCCGGAATGATACGGCGGGCAACGGAAAAACCGTCGGGAAGAAAAACCGCCCTGAAATCAGGCGTGGGCCTGAAGGCGGCAGAACAGTCCTGCTCAGCATCAGCGCGGGCCTGTGCCTGCGGAACTCTGAGGAATTCAGCCAGAAGGCTTCGATAATCGCTTTGGGCTGAAGAACTGTAGCCTTGAAGAGCCGTAATCTCCCCCCCGCAGGCCTGCACTTCCTGAAAGAAGGTCTGGCTCATTTTCCGGCCGTAGTCGCTTTTGGGGTAGAGGATTCCGTATTGATACACCCCCATCTGGCGCGTCAGAAACTGGAGCAGGCCGCGGACCTGATCCGATCGTGACGGAAAAAAACGGTAGCCGTCCAGGCCTTCCCGGCCTGGTCCGAGGTGGGAACGAAAGGCGAAAAAATGTCTATGGGTGTGCAGACCGCCGGCATGGATTTCTTTCCAGACGGCTTCCCGCAGGGGGCCGCCCACCAGGAAGCAGTCCTCCGGGAGTGATGAGAGCTCCTCCTTCCAGGCTGCCTGGGCCGTATTGATGATGCTGACGCGCAGTTCGGTCCCGTTTTGGACCTGCTGCCATTGGGCCACATCCGCTCCAGTGAGGATGTCCCAGCCGATTTCAGCGTAGGCTCCGGTCAAGGGGGCCAGGATGGCAATGTGCAGTCCCGGACCGGAAGCAAGGGGCTCCAGGTCCAGGCCTTGAAGGTCGCGGCTGAATGCAGCCTGCAGCGCCGGGTCTGCCTCCTGCAGCAGGCTGTTGAACCGCTGCCGGGTCGGGAAACGGCCCAGTTCTCCCTGTTCAAAGCGCTTTTTCACGGCATCCCAGTGCAGGAGCAGACAGGGAAAGGCTGTGTGCGGCTTTTCCAAACACAGCCGGAGGGCGTCCGTCACGGCCTGGAGGTCCTGATTGTGAAGACAGGCGTTCAGGGACTGGATGATCCGGCTTCGCTGGTTTTGTTCTCGTTGTTGCTCGTAGAGGGTCTGCTGGATGGTCAGCAGATCCCGGAATTTGTGCGCTTCAAAGAGAACAGGGCAGAGAAAGGATGCGGTTTTCAGTTTGATGCCAAAGGTACGATCCTTCCGGGTGATGTGATCCTGAGCATAGTGCAGCAGTTTCTCGGTCTGTCCGCGTCCCTGCAGCGTTTCCAGCCAAAGGGATTGCCATTCCCAGGTCCTGTCTGCTGCAGGCTCAAGGTTTCGCCAGTTCTCAAGCCAGTCCTCGGCACGTTGGAAATGGCTGTTTTCAACTGCAGAAGCCGCCGCCCGCTTTCGGATCATGATCCGCTCCTGCCGATTCAGTCCGGCGGCCTTCAGGAGGCTGCTGTACAGTTCTTCAGCCTGTTGATACCGTTCATCTTGCCAGGCGGTATCGGCTTTTTCCAAGAGAGCACGTGTTTTCTGCTGTTCCGGGCTGAGCAGGCCTCCGGGCTGCTGGGGAACGCAACCGACAGCGACCAGGAGAATCGTCCAGGCGATCAGGCAAAACGAATGCTTCAGCATCCAGACTCCAGAGCAAAGCGAATAAAAGTGTTCTGATATTCGTCCCGGCTTCCGGGAAGAATACAAAAAAACCCGGCTTCAGAACAGGGTCTGAAGCCGGGGTTAGAATAGGGAGGGGACTGCTTTCTGTCAAGAAAGAGTGTGTTGCTCTGCGTTTCCGCCCGACTGCATGCGCTGCAGGACAAGGGCTGGAGCAGAGGGCGCCGTCGCCTTATTTTTGTTCGGTGTATTCGGCATCCACAACATCTTCTTCCTGGGATTGGGCCTGGGCCTGTTCAGCCCCTTCCTGGGGGCCTGCCCCCTCTCCGGCGCCTCCGGCCTGGGATTGCTCCTGATACAGCTTTTCCGCAAGCTTATGTGAAGCCTGGGACAATTCGTCCGTGGCCTTTTTGATTGCTTCTTCGTCCTCGCCCTCCATGACCTTTTTCAGCTCTTCGATCTTGCTTTCGATACTGCCGCGCAGGTCGGGCTCCACCTTGTCGCCGAGATCGCGCATGGATTTCTCGGTACTGTAGATGAGCGTATCAGCCTGATTTCTCGCCTCGATAAGTTTTCGCTTTTTCTCGTCTTCGCTGGAATGGGCTTCCGCATCTTTGACCATTTTTTCGATTTCGTCTTCAGTCAATCCGCTGGAGGCTTGGATGCGGATGGACTGCTCCTTGCCCGTGCCCTTGTCCTTGGCGCTGACATGGACGATTCCGTTGGCGTCGATGTCAAAGGTGACCTCGATTTGCGGAACGCCCCGGGGCGCCGGTGGAATGCCTTCCAAGTCAAAGCGGCCGAGACTTTTGTTGTCTGCAGACATCGGACGTTCGCCCTGCAGGACATTGATGGACACAGAGGGTTGATTGTCCGCTGCAGTGGTGAATATCTGACTCTTTTTCGTGGGGATGGTCGTATTCTTTTCAATGAGCTTGGTGAACACGCCGCCCATGGTTTCAATGCCCAGGGAGAGGGGGGTCACATCCAAAAGCAGGACGTCTTTGACATCCCCGGCCAGAATGCCGCCCTGGATCGCTGCGCCCATGGCCACGACTTCGTCCGGGTTCACGCCCTTGTGGGGATCTTTGCCAAAGAAATCCTTGACCTTCTGCTGCACCAGCGGCATGCGGGTCATACCGCCCACGAGGATGACCTCATCGATGTCAGAGGCTTTCAAGCCTGCATCGGACATGGCCTTTTTGCAGGGCTCGATGGTCCGTTCCACCAGATCGCTGGTCAGGGACTCGAGCTTGGCCCGGCCGATCTTCATGTTCATGTGCTTGGGACCGGTCTGATCCGCGGTGATGAAGGGCAGATTGACTTCTGTCTCCATGGCTGTGGAGAGCTCTTTTTTGGCTTTTTCGGCAGCCTCTTTGAGGCGCTGCAGGGCCATGCGGTCCTGCCCCAGGTCGATGCCGTTCTCTTTTTTAAATTCGTCGATGAGATAGTTCAGGAGAACATGGTCGAAGTCTTCACCGCCCAGGAAGGTGTCCCCGTTTGTGGCCATCACCTCCACCACGCTGTCCCCGACTTCCAGAATAGAGATGTCGAAAGTCCCGCCGCCCAGGTCGTACACGGCGATTTTTTCATTTGTTTTTTTGTCCAGACCGTAGGCCAGGGAGGCCGCGGTAGGTTCGTTGATGATCCGTTTCACATCAAGACCGGCAATCCGCCCGGCGTCCTTGGTGGCCTGGCGTTGGCTGTCGTTGAAATAGGCCGGGACTGTGATCACCGCTTCAGTCACTTTCTCGCCGAGGTAATCTTCAGCATCCTGTTTGAGCTTCTGCAGGATCATGGCCGAGATTTCCGGCGGGCTGTATTTTTTGCCCTGTACCTCCACATAGGCATCGTCATTGGAGCCGGCAACAATCTTATACGGGCTTTGCTCCTTCCATTTGGCGATTTCCGGTGCATTATAATTTCGGCCCATCAGCCGCTTGATGGAAAAAACAGTCCGTTCCGGGTTGGTCACCGACTGCCTCTTGGCCATTTCCCCGGCCAGCCGCTCTTTATCTGTAAAAGCGACAATGGAGGGAGTCGTCCTGCCGCCTTCAGGATTTGTCACACATTTCGATTCTTTGCCTTCCATGACATAGACACAGGAATTCGTGGTGCCTAAATCAATACCAATAATTTTACCCATATGAGTATCCTCCTCAAAAGTTTCTTTCAAATCCGCACATTGCGATTACATGAAAGAATAAATCCTGTTTTCGATTAGTAAAGGGGGGAATGCAAATTTTTTTATTTGCTGATCATGACCTTGGCCGGCCTGAGAACACGATCCTTGAGCGCATACCCTGTCTGGAGAATCTGGGCAATATGTCCGGTATCGAGTTCCGGATCATCCACCTCCCCCATGGCTTCGTGCCAAGCCGGATCAAAGGGGTGTCCTTTTTCGCTTGCTATCCTTTGAAAACCGTGTTTCTGCATGGATTCCAAAAGAATTTTTCTCGTCATGTCCACGCCTTGGACCAGGTCTTGGCAGGCCTCAACAGCGCGGCCGTGTTCCAAAGCCAGCTCTAGATTATCAATAATCGGGATGAGATCCTCCAGGATGTCCTGTCCGGCGAATTTGCAGATCTGTTCTTTTTCTCTGGCAAGCCGTTTTCTGTAATTGTCGGCATCGGCTTTGACCATCAGAACTTCTTGATCCTTCTCCTCTTTGACCGGACAACTGGGACACAGCCTTTCCTTGCAGAGGGTGATAAGTTCTTCATCACTCAAGAGGTTCTCATGATCCGCTTCAAAGAAGCTGTTGTCTTCTGATTCCCGATGCACATCCTGGGTGTCGGGCTTTTCCTGGGTGGATTGCGTGGTTTTGGAGCCTGATTGCTTTTTGGGATCAGACATGGTTTTCCTCCTCAAAACAGGTGGCCTCCTTCGGGGATCAACACAGGATTCCCCTGGGACTATTCAATTGCATCACGTTCAAAATCGACTGTCGAGAACATCAGTAAGCATTTTTGCTATGTAGTCAACCAGTGGAACCACCTTGGAATAGTTCATATGAATGGGGCCGAGGGTGCCGATAATCCCCATGGTTTCCCCTTTGACCTGATACGGCGTGGAGATGAGCGTCCAGTTTTCCAGTTTTGGCCCGTAAAACTCGTTGCCGAAGGATATGAGCAGGCCGCTGCTTTCGGACACTTTATCCAGCAGCTCTAAAAGATCGGAACGCTGTTCAAGGAATTCAAGCAGTTCGCGCATGCTGGAGAGGTCGTGCTGATCGATCTGGTTGAAGACATACAGGGTCCCGTCAACAAAGATCTCCCGGTTGTCTTTTTCTGAAAAGGCCGTTTGGATCAGACTCAAGGCTTTGATATACAACGCGTTGAACTGATCTCTGGCCTCCTGCATTTCCTTGATCAGGTTCAGCCTGACTTCCAGAAAGGTCTGGCCCTTGAAGGTGTCGTTGAGGTAGTTGCTGTATTTTTTCAGGTCATCGGCCGTGATTTTTTCATCGAGGGTGATCAGTTTGTTTTGAACGATCCCGCCTTGAAATACCAGAATGGCAACCGCCAGACCGGGACGGACCAGTGAGAAGTCCAGCTGCTGCCAGCGGGCGAGTTTGGTCTGCGGGGCAAGGGCCATGCCGACCTGATTGACCTGCGAGGAAATCAGTTTGGAGGTTGTTTCCAGCAATTCAGAGAAATCCAGGCCGGTCTGGGCCAGGACATTTTTGATGGCCTCTCTGCTGTCGTTGCTCAAGGCGATGGGCTCGATCATGGAATTGACAAAAAGGCGAAAAGCTTTTTGCGTGGGGATGCGTCCTGCTGAGGTATGGGGCTGGGTGAGATAGCCTTTTTCCGTCAAATCCGCCATGATATTGCGCATACTGGCCGGGCTGAGCTTGAGGGTGGATTTTTTGGCCACGTGCCTGGACCCCACCGGCTGCGCATAATCGATATAGGCCTGAACAATGATGTTCAAAACCTCAATTTCTCTTGCTTCTAAATCCATAATGAAGTCCCTCTTTAGCACTCAATTGTATTGAGTGCTAAAGAAATAGCAATTGCTTGGCCCGCTGTCAAGGGAGGCGGCGGTTTTCAGTCTTCAGTGCTGAGGAGGAGTTTTCGCAAAAGATTCAGGCTGTAGGCCGCGGACATGGTTTGGTTCATTTTCCGATTGGCAAACGGGAAATATTTGGTTCGGGCCATGAGCGTTTCCGGTCCCGCCAGACCGAAACAGACGGTCCCGACAGGTTTTGCAGGAGAGCCTCCGGACGGTCCGGCAATGCCGGTAATGGACAGGCTGTAATCGGAGGCGGCCAAGCGCTGAACACCGCGGGCCATCTCCAGGGCCACGGCCTCTGAAACCGCTCCCTGTTCCTGGAGAACCTCCCAGGAAACCCCCAGGAGCTCATGTTTTGCCCTGTTGGCATAGGTTACCGCGGAAAGCAGAAAGTAGTCGGAACTACCAGCCTGACTGGTCAGCCAATGGGCCACAAGGCCGCCGGTGCAGCTTTCAGCCAGAGATACCGTGGCCTGTCGTTTTTTGAGCAGTTCGCCGATTGTGACCTGAAGGGGGGTTCCGGTATCCGAAATCAGATTGCGGCCGATTGTGTGCTTGATCCAGGATACGGCCTGCTGTTCCAGCTCATTGAGTTCCGTCTGGATATCAGCGCTCAGGTAGAGCTTGATCTGAATTTCCGGAAACAGGGCCCGAAAGCCCAGTTTGATGGACGGGAAGGCCTGTTCGAAGTCTTCAAGAGCGTCTGCGGCCTGTGATTCAGTGAGGCCGAACGTGGACAGGGTCCGGGTTTTCATGGCCCCTGCTCCGGGCCCGAGAAGCTTTCGCACTTCCGGAAGGACCGATTGGCGGCACATTGTTTTCATCTCGCCGGGGACCCCGGGCAGAAAAAAAAAGAGGCAGGTATTGATCTGAAGCGAAAAGCCCGGGGCCGTGCCCACTGGATTTTCAATCATCACAGACCCGGCAGGGAGCATGGCCTGTTTTTTATTGGATGCAGGCATTGTTCGGTTGCGCCGTGCAAAAAATGATTCCAGGGCAGCCATGGCCTCCGGATAGAGCGTGGTCTGCCTGCCCACAGCCATGGCAGCCGCCTGTGCCGTCAAATCATCCGAGGTCGGTCCCAGGCCCCCGGTGACCACCGCCAGATCCGAGCGCCGGCTGATTTCATGGAAAATGGACACCAGCTGCTGGAGGTCGTCGCCCACACAGGAATGGCGGGAAACCTGAATACCGGTTTCTTCCAGCTTGTCGGCAATCCAGGCGGAGTTGCTGTCCACCAGGGCTCCGGACCTGATCTCATCCCCGGTGGCCAGAATTTCAGCGTATTGTTTCATAGGGGTTTTGTACCTGAAGATAGTCGATGGAAAAGAGGACCAGGGTCTGCGCTGCAAAGTCATGGACCATATAATAATGACCGTTTTCCGGGGCCACCCGGCCGTCCCGGGATATCAGGGCTCCCTTGGGCCGGTGGCTGATGCCCAGGATTTCACCGAAAGCGCCGCCGGCTTCTTCTGGGCCGGTTTGGGGTTTGAATGCCAGAAATCCAAAGTGTTCACAGGCGGCCAGATGGGTTCTCGAGCAGACGTCCGACCAGGGGCTGTCCTGTATGCGCTCTTCAACGCTGAGCTGATAGCTGTTCTGCTCTTTGGTGTACCGTGGATTGTCCGGATTAAGCTCTTCGAGCAGACTGAATCCAAGGGCCCGCTGGCCGATATGCGCCTCGGGGATGGACTGGAGAATGTCCAGAATCGCTTGCTCCCGCGCAGCATTCAGACGCTGCCTTTCGGTTGCCATGCGCTGTTTGTAGCGGGTCTTCCCGGTCACTTCCAAGAGTTTCTTCCAGTGCTTCAGGCGTTGCCGGTGATCGTCTTCAGGCAGTTGGTCGAGGCGCTGCAGAAGCTGGGCTTCCCGGCTTTGCTCATACAGGCGTTTGAGTTCAGGGTCGTTAACGTCCAGGTAGCGCTCGGCCTGATCGGTCGCCTGCTCATAGTTTTTCTGCGCCAGGTTCTGTCGGATCGAGTTCAGAATGGCTGTTTTATTGGCGGCGAACTCTTCATGCACGGTTTGTACGGAATACTGGGTGCTCATATAATACAGGGCCGTTCCCACCAGGATCAGCAAAAGGGCCAGCAGGACCAGGCTGATGGTCCTGAACGTTCCGGAAATAGCCCCCCGGGCCCCCATGTAAATGACATAGGCCATGAGAACGAGGAAGGCGATGATGATCAGGGCGTAACGAAACATAGGTCCTTTCTTCAGACTTCGAACAGAGGTTAAGACTTTGAGTTATAACATTTTTAAACAATGGATGATATTTATTCTTTCAGGCAGCATTTGAACGTCGAACATCGAACTTTGAATGAAGAAAAAAACGAAGAATGAATGCAATACCAACTGCTTGAATGGAGAGACCGATTCAGGAATTGAACACGTCTTTTCTTAGATTCATCATTCATCATTGGACGTTCGATGTTCGATGTATTTTTCCGAGCGGCTTCAGCGCTCGGAAAAATACGAGAGCATGGCCTCGATGCTCAGCCGGGTTCCTCCCTGACGATTCCGGATATAGTCCTGGAATTGATCCCGGATCGTCTCTCTGGGCGGAGCGGATTTGAGGATCTGGAGCAAGGCCTCCGGGAGTTCTTCACCCGTCTGGATTTGTGTGACAAGGCCCTGTTTGAAAATGTCCCGGCCCACCCAGAAAAAATTGTTCCAGGAGGGGCCGATGCAGGGCAGGATGCCCTGGGCCAGGGGTTCCAGGAAGTTCTGCCCCCCGAGCGGGGCCAGGCTGCCACCGACAAAGGCACACCCGGCCAGGGCATAGGCCGGCACCAATTCTCCAAAAATATCCCACAGGATGACGGTGCCCTGCTTGACCGGATGGGTAACAGTCGAGCGCAGGACCCAGGCCACTCCCTTTTTGTCCAAGTGATCCTGCCAGGCCGTGATGCGGTTCAGGTGCCGGGGAAACAAGGCGATGATGGAACTCGGTCGATGATTCAGAAGCGCACGGATCGCCGCCAGAATTGGCTGCTCTTCCTGCCTGCGAATGGAGCCCAGAACAACGAGTTTGGTCTGGGGCTTGATGATGGAAGCCAGAGGGTTGTGCGCGTAATCAATGGATTGTTCAGGTTTGCAGCGGTCGAATTTGATATTGGGAATCACCCGGACCTGCTGCCTGGGAAACAGGGTTTGATACCGCCGGGCCTCGCGTTCATCCACGGCTGCAATCGCCTTCGGGGCTAGAGCCTGCCAGAAATCGCGCAGCAGCAGATACCGGGCCAGGCTCTTGGGGGTCATCCGTCCATTGAGCAAGAGCACCGGGATGGCGTTTTTCCTGCAGGCGGCAAGGAGGCCGGGCCAGAGCTCGGTCTCCAGAAGCACCACCAGTTTGGGACGCACGGCATACAGGTGGCGTTCAATCAGACCGATGCGGTCCAGCGGGCAATACCTGATACGCAGGTCTGTTTTTCCCGGGGGATCGATCTGTTTCAAGATCTCCATTCCCTGGGGCGTGTTGGTGGTGGCCAGAATTGTCAGAGGCCTGTCCTGGGGCCATTCGCTGAGGATCGCGGCCGTCAGGGCGGCTTCCCCGCTTGAAGCGGCTTGTATCCAGATGTCCACCGGTTCCCGGCTCAAAGGCTGCGCCTTCCGCCGGGCCAGGCCCGGTCCGGTCCTGGTCGATCGCGACAATAAAGGCGGAGCGAGCACCCAGGCAAGGGTGTAGGCACTCAGCAGCAGATGATGGCTCGTTGTGAGTTTCAGGGGCATTGGGTTGACTTTTGTGTCTGTGGTGACAAAGAACGTTCGCATCCGGATCGGATGAGGATTTGGATCACATCATGAAAAGAATGGCCCCGGGCGGCGGCTTCTTGCGGAAAAAGACTGGTTGGGGTCATGCCCGGCAGGGTATTCACTTCCAAGACCACAGGCTGCGTGTTGTCTTCCAGAATAAAGTCCGTTCGGCTGTAGCCATACAGTCCAAGGAGGGTATGGACCCTGAGCGCCAGTTCTTGAACCCTGCGGGTAAGTTCTTCGGAAATGGGCGCCGGACAGGTTTCAATCGCGGCCTGGGGGGTGTATTTGCTGTAATAATCAAAAAAAGTGGAAGAATCAGCCGGTTCAATGAGGATGGGGGGCAGGGCTTCAGAACCCAGTACCCCGCAGGTCACTTCCGGTCCGTTGATCCGCTCCTCCAGAAGCATTTCGTCACCCCGGGAGAAGGCGGTGCGCAATCCCTGCTCCAGTTCATCCCGGGTGGTGATCAATTGAACATTCAGGCTGGAGCCGCCGGTGTTCGGCTTCAGAACAGCCGGGAGCTTTAAGCCGGTTTTCCAGGAAGCAGCCGGCGGAGCGGGAAGGAATTCCCAAGCCGGGGTCTGGATACCTGCACCGTGGAAGAGCGATTTTGTGGCGGCCTTATTCAAGGCGAGCATGGAAGCGGCTGGACCGGAACCCTGGTAGGGCGTCCCGACCTGTTCCAGGACGGCTTGTATCATTCCGTCTTCGCCGGGACTGCCATGCAGATTGATAAAGGCGAAGTCATACCCGGCCGCCTTGTCCGGCAGGCTCCGGAATTCCTCCGCAGGATCGAAAAAATCAACCTGATGGCCGAGATCATTCAGGATCTGATGAATGATACCGGCTCCGGAAAGCGAGACCTCCCGTTCATTGGACCAGCCCCCGCCGATCAAAAGGATATGCATCAAGTGAGACCTCCAGTTCCAGGCTCAAACGGGATTCGATGAGCCGGGTCTGTTGCAGGGATGCGTGTATACTGCGTCTTCGCTGTTCATTGATGCCATACCGTTCGAAAAGGTCATGAAAACGGTCTTCAATGGAGACAATCCGGTCGTGTTTGACGCGCTTGTCAGCATAAATGATGATCAACGGGAGCAAAGCGTGCTGAATGCTGATGTCGCCGGGCCAGTGGACATGGTGGATGACAGCCTGGGCAATGGCCAGATTCCCGGTCAGCCGCACAACCCAGGCCCCGCCGATTTGACTGTGGCTGCCGCCATGCTCGATGGTGTAGGTCTTGGCCAGATCATGCATAAGGGCCGCAGCATCAACCAGGCGGCGGTTGATGGACAAACCGTGCGAGCAAGCCATTTCCGCCAGCTGCAGCGAGATGGAGGCCACGGTCAGGCTGTGCTCCTCTATCTGCGGAAGCATCGCATACTGTTCCCAATAGCCAAAACATTCGTCACGGGAAGGGATTTTTCCGGTTTCATCGGCTGGAAAAGGGAGAAAGCTGTGACGAGCTTGGGGCATAGGGTGCAAACCTGGCGTTGTTCATGCTCTGTTCGCTGTAGACTTTAACAGGAGAATATGTAAAAAGTAAAGCGTTGTATACAGGCGGGAGGCCGAGAGAAGGACAATGAGGAACGTTTTTTCATTCAAGGACCCCGATTTAGGCCGGAAACTGCTGCACAGGCTCGAGCAGGAGCTTGAGGGCCCGTTCCGGTTCATGGAGGTCTGCGGCACCCACACCGTGGCCCTGTTTCAAAGCGGTTTGCGGTCCCTGCTGCCTGAAGGCCTGGAGCACCTTTCCGGCCCGGGCTGTCCCGTCTGCGTGACCTCAAGCGGAGAGGTGGCCCTGGGGTTGGAGTTGGCCCAAAAAAACGGGGTCATTGTGGCGACTTTTGGAGACATGCTCAGGGTCCCCGGTCCGGACGGGCTGAACCTGAAAGAGGCGAAAGCGCTCGGGGCCAGGGTGGAAGTGTGCTACGCTCCTTTTGACGCCTTGAGCATCGCCCGGGACCATCCCGGAAGCAGCGTGGTCTTTCTGGGGGTGGGATTTGAGACCACGGCTCCCGGGGTGGCGGCCACGATCAGGCAAGCGCAGGCCCTGCAGCTTTCCAATTTCAGCGTCCTGAGTTTGCACAAACTGGTGCCTCCGGCCCTGAGGCATCTCCTGGATGCGGGCCGGACAGCTGTGGACGGATTTCTTTTGCCCGGCCATGTTTCCACGGTGATCGGAGTCAGCCCGTATGCGTTTCTGGCTGACGAATTTCAGCTCCCCGCCGTCATCGCTGGATTTGATCCACTGGATATGCTCATGGCCCTGGCCATGCTGGTCAAACAGCATCGAACCCGCCGGGCGGCGATTGACAATCAGTATGCCCGCGCCGTGAAACAGCAGGGCAATCCCAAGGCACTGGCTCTGATGGAAGAGGTCTTTACGGTGCAGGATGCGGAGTGGCGGGGCTTGGGGCGGATTCCCAGGAGCGGGTTGGGTGTGTCTGACAGGTATGCCGCCTTCGACGCCGCCCATGTCTTCGGGCTTGAGCCGCAGGCACTGCCGGAGCCCAAGGGCTGTGCCTGCGGTCAGGTCCTGCAGGGCCTCATCAGGCCCGATGCCTGTGCGCTGTTTGCCGGGCAGTGCACCCCGGCGCATCCTGTTGGTCCGTGCATGGTCTCCACAGAGGGCAGTTGTGCAGCGTATTTCAACTATCAGCTTTGCCAAGGGCAAAGCTGATACATCTCGCGTCTCGATCCTGATTCCGAATGACAGAATCCTGTAAATGGTACGTTGGAGCAGTCTATGAAGCATGAGGCACGGGTCCTTTTGGATCATGGCAGTGGGGGGCGGGCCTCTCAACGGCTTATCCGGGAACTCTTTCTCACCCACCTGGGCAACAGTATCCTGGACTCTCTGGATGATGCAGCGGTGCTCGAGGTGGAGGGCCGCCTGGCCATGAGTACGGACACCTTCACAGTGGACCCCCTTTTTTTTCCAGGCGGAGATATCGGATCGCTGGCCGTGCACGGCACCAGCAACGATTTGTCCATGCTCGGGGCCGAACCTCTGTATTTAAGCTGCGGTTTCGTCCTGGAAGAGGGGCTTCCCCTGGCGACCCTCGAGGCCGTTGTGGCATCCATGGGGCAGGCCCTGAATGGTTGCGCGGCCACGATCGTCACAGGCGATACCAAGGTGGTGCCGAAAGGGGCTGTGGACAAGCTGTTCATCAATACCACAGGCATCGGCAGGCTTGTTGGGCCGAATCCTCCCCGGGGCCATCGGGCCGAACCCGGCGACGCGATTCTGATCAGCGGCACGGTCGGGGATCACGGACTGGCTGTCTTGTCCAACCGGGAGGGCATGCGCTTCGATTCACCGGTCATCAGCGATTCGGCCATGCTCCATCCTTTAGTCGACAGTCTTCTCCGGGCCGTCCCGGATATCCATGTCCTCAGAGATCCGACCAGAGGCGGCCTGGCCACCACCCTGAATGAAATCGCACAGCAGTCCGCCCAGGAGTTTGTGATTCAGGAGGAGGCCATTCCGGTTCAAGGGGCGGTTTCCGAAAGCTGTTCCTTTTTGGGTCTCGATCCTTTGTATCTTGCCAACGAGGGCAAGTTTTTGTGCATTCTGCCGCAGGCACAAGCGCAGACGGCCTTGGACGTCCTGCAGGCCCATCCCTTAGGCAGAGCTGCCCGGCGCATCGGAGAGGTCAGGACCGGGCAATCCGGTCGGGTGATCCTGCAAACGGCATTCGGGGGAGAACGTTTTTTGCGGATGCTCGAAGGTGAACAATTGCCCAGGATTTGTTGAAAAAGGATTTGTATGCACGCATCCCGGTCCCGGAGTTTCCAGACCCGCCTGCGGACCATGTTTGAACCGGAAAACGTGGCCGTGGTCGGGGCAACGAACAATCCGGAAAAACTCGGTTCTCACGTGATGAAGAGCCTGCTTGCCGGCGGCTTTGCCGGGGGCATCATTCCGGTGAATCCAAACACCGCGGCCGTCATGGGGCTGCCGGCCGCAGCGTCCCTGGAAGCCTGTGAACAGCAAATTGATCTGCTGATCGTGGTCATTCCCGCAGCAGGGGTTCCGGAGATCCTCCGGACCGCGGTCAGGCTGAAGGTGGGCGGTGTGGTCCTGATTACAGCCGGTTTCAGTGAAATAGAGGACCCGTCCGGCCGCGCCCTCCAGGCCCGGATCAAAGATCTGGCCCTGAGCGCGGACTTACCCGTGATTGGACCGAATACCTTCGGCATGGTCAATCCGGAATTCCGGCTGAACAGTTCGTTTACCCCTGAATTTGCCAGGCTCAAACCGGGACGGACGGCCTTGCTCAGTCAGAGCGGCGGGATTGCCCATTTGATGGCGTTTTTGGCGGAAAGACAGGTTGTGGGTCTGGGAAAGATTGTGGGGCTGGGGAATCGACTGACGGTTGATTTCCACACCATGCTCCACTACTTGTCCGAGGATGCCCGGACCCGGGTCATTGCCATGTATATCGAAGGGCTGGACAGGCCCGGATTGCTGCTGGAAGCAGCCCGCGCCGTTCGCGGCAAGAAGCCGCTGCTGGCCTATAAAGCCGGAGATGCCGGCCAGGGCGATCAGGTCTCCCGTTCGCACACCGGCTCCATGGCCGGCAACAAAGCTGTGTATCACGGGGCGTTCAGGCAGCACGGGATTTTTCCCGTCTACAGTTCCCAGGACCTGCTGGATTTCAGCAGGATTTTGAGCTGCTGCCCCCTGCCTGGCGGTCCAAGGGTGGCGGTTCTTTCCGGGCAGGCCGGGCCGAATATGACGGCCTGTGATATCCTGCTCTCCGAGGGACTGGAACTTGCCCGCTTCAGCAGCAGGACTCGGGATCGGATTCATGAACTGCTGCCCCCCTTGGCCCTGCGGGAGAATCCCGTGGATATGGGGCCGGCCTGGTACAGCGTCCAGGCCGTTCAGGGGATTGTCCGGGCCGTCCTGGAAGATGAGCAGGTGGATGTGGTTCTCGTCTTGACCATGTACGCTTCGGCCAATCGCGGTGTGATTCCCGGCTTGAGCGATTTTTTTCTCGAGTGGAATCAGAAAAAACCGCTGATCACCTGTTTTTCAGCACCGCAGGGCATTTGGGATGACACGTTGGACTCTTTGGAGGATCAGGGAGCGATCTGTAATCTGCCCACCCCGGAACAGGCCGCCAGAATGGCCGTGTTGTTGTGGCAGTATACAACGTTTGCCGGAAAATAAGGCAGGTTTCTGATCCGGGACGGCGTTGGGTGACTTACCCTTGATATTCCTGCACAAACTCCTCGGAGCGCATGACCCGCAAGAGGGGCTGGAGGGGGTTGCGGCGGTACAGGCTCAGGGTCTTTTCATGGAGTTCGGCGGAATAATCGGCAGAGCAGTCCTCGAGCAGAACCGCTTTGAAGTCGTGGCAGACGGCGTCCAGGGCCGTGGTCAGCACGCAGAAATGGGTGGCGATGCCGGCCACGGCGCACAGGGTCACTGCGTCACGCTGCAGTCTTGAGGCCAGATCTGTATCAAAAAAGGCCGAAAACCTCGGTTTGGGAAGCCAGAGATCGGCAGGGGTTCGTTCCAGTTCCTCAAGGACTTCCGCCCCGGGGGTCCCGGCCAGGGAGTGGGGTTTCATCCTGGATTGGAAGATGAAATCATCGGGTTGAAAGGCGTCGGTCGCGAATATGACAGGCCAGTTCTGCTGCCTGAAGATTCGACTCAAGTGGTTGATAGGCCCAAGTGTTGCTCTGGCCGGTTCGGTGATGGGTAAATTCTTTGCCGGATCAAAATTGTCCTTGACCATGTCGATGACCAGCAGAGCCGGTCGTTCCTGAGGGTGAACATTCATCTGCTTGCCTCCTGTGTTCAGGGTTTAAGTATTTTATGCGACATGCCAGATATATGAAAATGAGATGCTAAATTTTAATTTGTTACGCGTTTTTTACGAGGTTGCCCGGACGTCGAGTGTGACTAAGGCTGCAAATCGGCTTTTCATCACGCAGCCAGCAGTGAGTAATGCCCTAAAAAAACTCAATGTATCACTGGGGATTAAACTGCTGAAAAAGACCAGCCAAGGGATGATACTGACCAGCAGGGGAGCCGTTCTTTTTGAATACCTCAAGCAAATTTTTGATATCGAAAAGGAAATCGAGACCTTTCTTGAGGTAGGCGAAAATACAGTCGGGTCCGTGTCCGTCGGCTTGTCAACCCTGTACGCCCGTTACTTAATTTCCGAACTGACCAAGGCCTTCCACATAATATTTCCAGGTATCAATATCCGTTATTACAGTGGTAGTTCTCAAACAATCTTGAGAAAGCTGGTTGATTTTCAAGTTGAAATCGCTATTGCAGCTCGTTATATCGATAATCCGAATATCGCCTATTTCCCCTTTCGCAAAGATAAACTTGTCCTGTTGACATCCAATAAGCACGATTTTGCCAAGCGCGGAATAATTCATTTCGAGGAGTTGGAAGGAGAACGGTTGATCATGAAGGAGAGCGGTTCAGCCACAGGAGAAACCGTTAAGGCGGCCCTGGAGAAAAGAAAGATGGTTCCTGAGATCATAGCTGAACTGGTCAATTTGGATGTAATTTTGGAAATGGTGGAGGACAATCAAGGCGTCGCTTTTCTGCCGGCCCTAATTATGAATCACCTGCATAAGGACAAAAATTTTACTGTGGTGCATATTGAGGATGAAATTCTTTTTTTTGATTCCTACCTGGCGGTCCTTAAGAATGAAAAACTTTCGCCTGCCGCTAAGGGATTGCTCGAAATGCTGCGTACATATGGAGAATCGGCCATTTAGAACTCAATTCCGACGGGTACTCCGCCTGAAGTTTGATGAACCGCCGGCTGAGATCAGATTTTTTTAATGCCATTAATTTTGCTGATATAATATTCTGAAATAATATAATACCTTAAATTTCTTAATACAAGGTCTTACTTTCTATATAGTGAGAACCAAAATAAATTGTGAGTCTCTTCCGAATGATCTTCCAGAGAGTTAACCGGTTGCTTGACTCATTTTGTGTCTTGTTTCAATCTATGCCCGGTAGTCTCAAATGGCAAGACCAATTGGTTCTCAAATGGTTCATCTTCATGCATATAACCCTATATGGGCAGTGGATTTAGGCTCGAATGGCCAGAGAAGTCGCCAAGCATATCGTAGGATGGAAATCTCTGTAGCTCATCAGGGCAAGGTACTGGCACGTTTAGCTCATCCTTTGGTGGTCGGCAGAACAAGTTTTGTCCACTCTGGCGCCACCCCGGGACTTTGTTTTGTACATGATTGCCGATGATAGCGCCAAGGACAAACGGGGCGAACATGATCCGGTCAATCAGAAGAGCAAGGGCCGGCAAGCATAAGGGATGCTGTTTCGGTTTCAAGTGTGTTGTTCTCATGGCCTCTTGGGATGGTTGCCGGATATCCGTGGATTTCGTCCTTATCCTGTCCAAAGATCATTTCGAGTATAAAAGGAAAAAAAACTGTTCCGAGATATGCTGGATCGGTTTACCCAAAGAGCCTCGGCGTCGGCCAAGACAGTCATCGTCATCGGTGATTCAGCCTATGCCTCAAAAGAAAATTTAAAACATATCAATAAGCTTTGTAAGGAAAAATATCTCAATATCAAGTGGGTCTTTGTTATGGCTCTGGCCAAATCCTGAAATATCAAGAATGGGTAAATACTGAGGGATTTAGCCAAGCATACACCCAGATATATTTTTCACAAACCTCTCCCCTCCCTGACCCAGAGCCGAAGTCGTCTCTCTTTCTATCTTTTTGTAAAGCGTACCGATCTGGAGCATCTCGAAGACGTCACCGTGGTCTTAACCTCACTTTCAGGGCAGTTTTCTGGAATCTTCAGTAATACCAGTATGTT
>CAZUMF010000030.1:0-26579 GCA_964621385.1 uncultured Desulfohalobiaceae bacterium | reverse complement strand
AAATTTCCTCGAATCTGGACAGGCTTATGCCCAAACATTTTTTTGTTCAAGACTCTGAAATTAATGAAAATTAGTGTAGGTTCGTAGATAAAATCTTCTATGTACATGTAAAACCAGCCATTTACAAATCGACCTGCAAGTATGCTAATATTTCATGCCAAGAGGTCGCTGCATAAGGCGACTATCGGCTGAGAACAAATTTGCCGTGCTCCTCAGCCGACGGAGATTGCATTCTGCCAAATTCAAGATTAGAATGACTCCTATGACATTTGAAATTCCCAATCCTCATGTAGCTTGCTTCAAGGAACTGTTCAGCAGGCCGGAGTTCGTCCAGATTTTTTTCAGGGACTAAGGTGTGTCAGACCCCATTCCATATCCAGCGTGTTCCCCTGACCAGCGCGCCTTTTATTTGATTATCAGATCCCCATTCATAAAAATTCCGACCACCTGGTCACACGGAGACTAAGAAATGAACATACGTATGGAATTTGATGATGAACTTCAGGATGCTTTACGGATCCCCCCTGATGAACAGGAAAGCAGGCTTCGCCGGGAACTTTCTTTGCGTTTGTATGAAAAAGGCCTTCTTTCCCTTGGTAAAGCCCGTCAGATGGCAGGAATGGAGAAATGGGAGTACCTTTTGCTCTTGTCCAGAGAAGGAATACCAAGACAATATGACAAGAAAGAATTGGATCGAGACCTTTCTACACTTAACAATCTTCCATGAAAGTTGTTTCCAATATCAATGGGTAAATGATTTTATCGCCTACCTATAAGTAAAAATTCCGTGTATCAATCGTAATAACAGGTAGTTAGAGAAGTAAACCGGGGGCAGATCCTATTCTATCACTTGGTACCCTACCACAAACCTATGAGAGGTACGTCAATCAAATACTTGAGCAGGGTCACTTGGAGAGAGAACCGGTTTGGAGCTCCGATTTTGCTGTGGGAGATGAGACATTAATCCCTATAGTCTACACGGGCCTGCGGCCGGGCGAAAAACTTTCTGAGGAACTGATCACGGAGGAAGAAGGCATCCTGCCCACCACCCATGAAAAAATCATGGTGGTCAAAGGCACGGAGTGCGACCTGGCCGGACTCCAGAGAAAAATCGATGAACTGGCCGAAGCCGCTTTCAGACAGGATGCAGAAAGGATCAGAACGCTTTTTCAGGAGATAATTATTCCCAAATAAGGAATCCGAAGCAGACCGGGCAATTGCTGAACTCCAGGATAAGGACAAAGCGTTTGTTGTCCAGCACCCTTTGTTTTACCGTCCAGCCGAGGTGGATCTCCTGATCGGTAATTCGCAAAAGGCACGCTCCCTGCTCAAATGGGAACCCAAGGTACGGTTTCCGGATTTAGTCCGGATGATGGTTCAAGCAGATATTCAGGGCCAATAAGGGCGCCCTCAAGCTGTTTGGCGTTGAGTATTCTCTTGTTCTATCAGATGCGTGTAATGAGGAGGCGTGTCAATCTGAATAATCCCGCCTGAGGCCTGGAGGATGGGGGCGAAGTTGGTCAGTGAATGCAGGTGGGCGAAAAATACATCCAACAGCCCGTTTTGAACCATGGTTTTCAGCTTCTGGGGCTCCAGACTGCTCAGGGTCTTGGGCCTTACCGTTGAAAATCCCTCAAGCCTAAGGCCCTTATCTTGTTTGTCCTGGACCAGGAGCGGGTCATTGGAAAAGAAATCTTCCTGGCGCAAGGGGCTGAGCAGTTTATGCATCACCCTCAGGCCGTTCAGAAAATTCTTGAGCTGATCAATCCGTTTTTGCAGCAGCTCTCCCGGGGCGTCGTCAGCAGTGAAGAGCGGCTGGCCCTGTCCGGTTTGAAAGTGGGGCGCCTCGATATCAGCCATGAGGTTGAAATGTTCATTGTTTTCAGTTGTTCCCAAAATAAATGGGTAATTCCTGAGGTATACGGGCAGGTGTCGGCCAAGCCATGAACCGTGCTCGGAAAGAAACGGATGTTCCCCATGTCCGGCAAAAAGAATAGCCTGGGCGAGACACGGCCCCTCCTGACTGAAGACCACCGGATATTCCTTGGCAGCCTCCGGCACTTCGGCTGGAGTCAGGGGGCAGACTGTAATGTTCCGGGCGAATGCATATCCTGCCTCATGATCGAAAAGCAGATGCCGATGCCGGGAGGGGTCAAGATGCTCGAGTGTCTTATACATGACAAGTGTGGCTGGGTCGGAGTTGGAATACGGAAGCCGCGAAAATCGTTCTTTACTGATCCAACTTAGCTTTATGGGAAAATTTTGATCTGGAGCCTTGGGGTCGCCAGTCTTTGTTGTAAAAACCAAAATTGGATCAGTATTGCTATCATCGCGGCTTATGGGGCTGCACGTGCAGGCCTCACAGTTTGTAGCAGAGGCTGGCATGGGTGTCAACCCGGCCCCCTGATGCTCTTAATTGCAGACTTCGTATCAGCGTTTTGATGCTCAAAATTAATAAGCTAAAATAATAGAATATATATTTAATTACTTCAAAAAGTGGACAAATATCGAAAACGGCAAAGAGCTCTGTATTTGCATGCGGCTGTCATTTTTTCTAAACTTTCACCATGTTCAGCATTCAGGCCATCTCCGGATAAAATAATAAAAAAGTGCTATATACCCCTTGACATGTAAGAGATGTATTTGCTAATCATCATATGGGACTGATGCATAATTTGGTCCTTTATTTGGGTTGTCAATAATAAGTTATTGAATTAATTTGAAAAGTCTCTGTTGGAGGCAAGGGAGGGAGGTCTATGGCGCAGTATGACTTGGCGAAGGGTGAGTTTGATACCAATATTGGTAATTCAAACATGTCGGCTGCAACCAAAGCAAGCGTGAGTTCGCTCTTTGCGGAACAGGACAATGTGGTTGTCTCCAACTTTGATCCTGATGATCCTCCAGGAGCGGATGTGGACGTGGTCATTGTCCCCTCGGGGACAACGCTGACCGCTGACCCCGGTGGCTCAGTGGTCATCTTTCAGGGTCAGGCCAGTGGCACGTTTACTGCCTCTCAAGATGGAGGACGGGCCTTCATCGCCCAGAGTGATGATGGCCAGGATCTGAATTTCGACGGCCAGGGCGAGGTGACCGTAGAAACCGGAGCTGGGACCGATTCCTTCGATGTTTCCTCTGATGTGGCCGTGACCGTCGATGCCGGAGGTGGATTCGACGATCTCAACCTGGGTGAAAACCGTGGTGATGTCGAATTTGCCGTGGACGAAGACGGCAACCTGGTCATCACCGGCTCCAGCTACACAGTGGAGAACATGGAGACCATCCAGTTCGGTGATGCCTTGAGCGTCGTGGCCGAAGATGAAGACCAGGCCATCGTGGGCCGGATGTATCAGGTCCTCTTTGATCGTGAAGCTGACCAGGAAGGACTGAAGTACTGGTTTGACACCCTGGAAAGCGAATCCTTTGACGACGACACACATGACATGTGGGATGTGACTCACGCCTTCATGAATTCCGAGGAGTTTACCGAGAAATACGGCGAACTGGATAATGAAGAGTTCGTGACGCAACTCTATCTGGGCATGAATGATCGTGCACCTGACGAAGAAGGCCTGAACTACTGGACCGATGTCCTGGAGAATCCGGAAGAGATGATCGCTGGCTGGGACGGTGAAGATGACAATGCCAAGGTGCATGTTGTCTACGCCTTTGCCTACTCCGACGAGGCGGAAAAGGCCATGGGTCTGGAAGGCTCCAAGTACATCGTTCCCACGTTCGACGATGATGACGATGCTTCGTAGCCTTTAGTAAGAAACATCCAAAACAGACAGGGGCCGGCAGACGGCCCCTGTTTTTTTTAGCAAAAACAAATCCTGATTGAGCCTAAATTCATTGCAGCAGCATCTTCCTCAGGCCTCTTTTGGAAATCTGGATGACCAGGTAACCAGAGCAATAACCCTCATTCAGGCCGGCAAGACCGAGGACGCTCTGTCGCTGGGCCTGTCCATCGTGAAGGCATATCCCGACCGGGCTCAGGGATATGCCTTGTGCGCGCACCTTCTGTCCCAGGGTCACGATTCCGAGCTTTCGCTGTGGTATTGGGAGAGGGCCATAGAACAAGATCCATTGGACACGTCCTGGCTGCCTCAAGCCATCAGAACAGCTCTGGCAGCCGACAGGCGCGATTTGGCCCTGTCCTGGTTAAGGGGCGTCGAAAAGCAGTACACGAGCCCACCGGTTCCCGGGGTCCTGCGCCTGGCTGCTGAATTGGACCTGGATCTGCGCGGAGCAGTGGGCGTTTACAAGCATGCGGTTCAGGGGTGGATCAAGCTCGAACCCGGACAGAGGCCTACACTGCGTACTTTTGGTCCCGACCGGGTGCAGATGCGGCTGCGGCCCATCACCCGAGGCGCAGACAATCAGCTCTTTCGATTGACCATCCCCCTGGATTTAAGCGAGGTTCTCATTCTGCATATCCTGGATGCCGACGGCATGCATCTTCCCGGGAGTCCCGTGTACTGCGAACCTCCAGCTCTTGTGGCCCGGTACTGCCAAAGCGCACGCAAGCAGAGCAAACGACAGAAGTCAAAAAAATCTCCCCGCAAAAAAAAATCTTCCCCCTCAAGGCCCGAGGTGACAGTAATTGTTCCGGTCTATGACGATCGACAGGCCACGCTGGACTGCCTGCAAGCCCTGGAAGCATCCAGATCCTTGTGTGCAACGCGCTTTCAGATCATGACTGTCTGGGATGACGGGCCTGAGGAAAGCCTGCTGGCTTCGCTCAAGGAGTTGGCTGCTCGGGAGCGGATCACCCTGCTCATCAATCAATGGAACATGGGTTTTGTGAATTCGGTCAACCGGGCCCTGGCTCAGTCAGCGGGCACAGATGCCGTCCTGCTCAATTCCGACGCCCTGGTTCAGGGCAGCTGGCTGGACCGTATGCGCCGGCATGCCCTGAGTTCGGACAACGTGGGGACCGTGACCCCCTTGAGCAACTATGGAGAGCTGGTGTCCTATCCCCATCCGCTGACCCCGGGCGAGATCTCCACCCTGGAGCAGATCAGGCGGATTGACCTGGCTGCGCAGTCGTTGGGTCTTCAAGACGAGGACAAAGTTCCGGAGTTGCCGGTTGGTGTCGGTTTTTGCATGTACATTCGCTCCAGTCTCTTGGAGCGCATCGGCGGTCTGGACAGTACCCGAATCCATCGAGGCTACGGGGAAGAGGTGGATTTTTGCCTGCGGGCCCGGACCCATTGCTTTCAAAACCGATGTGCGCCTGACGTCTTTGTCGGGCATCTGGGGGGGCGTTCTTTTGGCCGGGAGAAAAGGCGCTTGGCCTTGCAGAACAATCAAGTCCTTTATGCCCTGTATCCGGATTACCGTTCACAGTATCGCGCCTTTCTTCAGCAAGATCCCCTTAAAAAAATCAGGGAGCAGATCAGCTTCCAGCTGTTGCATGAGCTCTCTGGCCCGCTGTGGGTGTTGGATACATCCCATAGGCAGCAGCCTCTGTGGCAGGAGACTCAAGACCGCCTCAAAGCGGGGAACGACTCCTGGGCTTGTGTTCTGGCAAGTCCCAGAGGCAGGCGGATCCAGCTCACCATCCAGGTGCAGGCCTTTGACTTACCCATGGCCGATATCCATTTGACATTGCCCCGGGACCTGGCAACATTTCAAAGCGTCATTCGGCAATTGGCCCCGCAGAGGATCAATGCTCTCGGCCCTGGACCGGGGGCGCAGGCGCTTGTCCAGTCCCTGCCTGATGAGGTGCATCTCTATCTGACCGCCTTGCCCAAGTCGGAAAAGACAGCCCGGCAAGGCGGTCAAGAGGCTGCCCTGGAGAGCCTGGCAGGATATGCGTCGATCACCTGTTTGCACAGAGAGCTGGCTGATTGGCTGGGAAAAGGGCACCCGGGGGTCAGCTGCGTCCCCGGCGATTTCAGCCCAGGGATCTCGCAGTTGCCTCAATTTTTATTCAAAAAGCATCAAAAGGGTCATACCCTCTTGGCCTGCGGGCTCAATGAGCCGCAACATTACCAAAGACTGGTTAGCCTGGCTCGGGAATGCATGAGCCGAAACATACGCCTCTGGGCCTTGGGAGGAGACGCCTGGCATCCCTTTTTTCCGCCGCCGGGAGTGCAGGACGCTCCCTTGACCCTTGCTGATTTGCCTGAAATATGGCAGACAACCGGTGTACGGGAGCTCCTGGTCCTGGATCCTGATCCTGCCTATTTTCCCCAGTGGTGGTCCTGGGCCCGGGCCCGGGGAATGGAGGTCTATGCCTGGTGAGGGGTCAAGCTGAGCTACGGGAAAAAAAAGAATAAGATACTGCCCACAGATTGACACAGATGGCTTATAGCTTGAAGAGGTTCACAGTTCACGGTTAAGAAAAGAAAAACAGAATAACTAACCGCCAAGTCGCCAAGTACGCCAAGTGAAGAAAGATAAGGAAAAAAGTATTTTTGCCCTGCTTGGTGCTTCAGCAGGTCAAAAGGCTTCCAGCCTTCGGCAGCGCTTATTATCCCGAAGGGATGGCAGTTTTTTCAAAGCGGTATGGCTCATTGGCTCTCGCTGCTTTGAGCGAGAGACATGAGCCAAACCCCGCTTTGGGATTTCTTCCCTTAGCGTCCTTGGCGCCTTGAGCGAGTCCGCGAGCGGGCGGTTAATAAATTCTTTATTCTTATGTCTTTCATTGACTTAACTGTGAACTGTGAACTTCTTGTTAACCGTGAACCACTTCAACCCTAGTGCATCAAAAACATTCATTATCTTTATGGAGCAGAACCGGAATCCGCATACTCCAGATCTCAGAGGCGGTCTCGATGGTCTGCAGGGGGCCTATCTTACCGGCTGGGCCTGTCGGAAAAGCGCCCCTGAAGAACATCTCTGGTTGGAGATTCGAGTGGACAACATCCCCCTGGGCGTCTGCCGGGCCGAGCATTTGCACGTGCAGGCCCAAAAAGAGGGTCTAGGAGATAGTTGTTATGGGTTTTGGCTGCGTTTGCCTGAAGCGGTGTTCACCTCTGGAGCCCGGATCAGCCTGCACGTGGCCAACAGCCGGGAACAGGTGGGCCGGGCGCTGTTGTTAGACGGTCTGCCCGACCTGAATAAGGCCATGGGCCGGGTCTATTCTGACGGCGGGCTGCGTCTCAGCGGCTGGCTGCGTGACCCCGATGATGACAATGCGGTTTTGGAGGCGCGCTGCGTTCTGGAGGGGAAGGAGATTGCCAGATCCAAGGCCGATATGCGCCGGTTCGATCCTCCTGAGGCCAATGGCCACGGCTTCAGCATGACCCTGCCTTTTTCCCTGGCTGACGGGATTTCGCGGATGATAGAGCTTGTGGATAAACAAGGGCGTCATATCCCGGGAAGTCCTTGCGAGATCCTGACTGTCCCGCAAGGGCCTTCAGCCTGGCTGAGGCAGTTGCGCAAACCAGGCCCGGAGCAGGTCAAGCTCCTGGAATCCCTCTTGAACCGTTACGAGAACTGGTTTCCCAAATCAGCCGGTCTTGATATGTACGAACAGTGGCGCCAGGCCTTTCCGCTTCCCTCGCCGCCTCGACACAGACAGGAGCGGGTGGGCGTCATCCTGCTGCCGGGACCAGGTCTCGAGCAGAGCCGCGTGAGTCTGCAGAAGCAGAAGCAGGTTCAACCGATGATCTGGTGCCCGGATTCCGGCCTGATTCAAGGGAAAGAGGTCCTTTCAGGTCCGGACAAGAATCCGGCAGAGCTTTTCCGCTTATTGTCAAGCCACTGCGAGTATCTTGTCCTGGCCGAGCCTGGATGTTCTCTGGAGAAACTGGCTCTGGCCCATCTGCTGCAGGCGGCTCGGGAGACAAATGCCGGGCTGGTCTATGCCGACGGTGTGCTGCAGTCGGAAGGGGGCCGTCTTGAAGTCCGCTTTAAACCGGCCTGGGATCCGGACTTCTTTTTGGGCCATGATTATCTGGATGGACCTCTGCTCTGGTCGTCAGGGCTGCTGCCTGAATTCGGGCAGCGGGCCGAGCATTTTTTTAAGGAGGTGTTCAACCGGGAATCCGGGCAGACACTGGATTCTTTGCTGTATCAGGAGTTCCGGTTCAACCTTATCCAGACGGCGGCCGGATCTCCGGGTGGAATCAAACACCTGCCCCTGCCCCTGTACAAGCGGGAAGCCTCGGGAAATCAGTGGTGGTCTGTCCTGATGTCAGGCCGCAGACAGGCGGTGCAAGACTGGTTTGATCGTTTCGAACCCGGTCTGCAGGCCCAAACAAATGCAGACCAACCGGAGATCTTGCGAATTCACAGGCCCCTGCGCCGTAAGCCCCTGGTCAGTCTGATCATCCCCACCAGGGACCGCCTTGATCTTTTAGAGCCCTGTGTGGAAAGCCTCCTGGAGTTGACCACCTACCGTCCCTATGAGCTGCTCATTGTTGACAATGCCTCCTCTGAGCCCGAAAGTCTGGCCTATTTTGAAGAGTTGAAGCAAAGAGATGTCCGCGTTCTGCCTTATCCCCAGCCGTTCAATTACGCGGCCATAAACAATCTGGCCGTGGACAAGGCCCGAGGGGAGATTGTGTGTCTGCTGAACAACGATCTCCAGCTGATCACGCCGCACTGGTTGGAGGAAATGCTGGCTTTGCTGCTCAGGGATGGGGTTGGGGCGGTCGGGGCCAAGCTGCTCTGGCCGAACAATCTGGTTCAGCATGGCGGGGTGGTCACCGGAGTGCACCAGTTGGCCGCCCACGTGGGCAATGACTGGTTGGCTGAAGAGCCGGGTTACATGTACCGAAACTGCGTATCCGGCCGCTGGAGCGCGGTGACCGCTGCCTGCCTGCTCACCAGACGCGATGATTATCTCGAATGCGGCGGCCTGGATGCCGTCAATTTTCCTGTAACCTTCAATGATGTCGATTATTGTTTGAAACTGGCCCAACAGGGCAAGGGGGTTGTGTGGACTCCCCAGGCCAGGTTTTACCATTATGAATCAGCCAGCCGGGGCAAGGATGATACAGCAGTGAAGCAAGCCCAGTCCAGGCGCGAGATGCAGAGGTTGAGGGGAAAATGGGGCGAGACCCTGCTCAATGACCCTTTTTACAATCCGAATTTCAGCCTGAGTACCTGGGTGGGCGTCTTTGACGGGCTGGCCTTGCCCCCTGGAAAAAGGAGCGCACGCTGATGAGCGAGAAAAAAAACATCTTATTCATTCATCAAAGTTTTCCCGGACAGTTTGCCTACCTGGCCCCTGTCCTGGCCAAGGACGGACATCAGGTGGTGGCCCTGACCCTGAATAAGGCTCCGGAGGTGCCCGGGGTCAAGGTGCTGCCCTACAAATTGGATCGCAAGACGGTCCACGGTCTGCCGTATCTCCTACAGGAGCAGGATTCCAAGATTTTACGGGCCGAAGGCGTGGCCAAAACCTGCAAGGAGATGCGGGACAAGGGTTTTTTCCCTGATGTGGTCTATGTCCATCCCGGTTGGGGTGAGGCCATGTATGTGAAGACAATCTGGCCGGAAACCCGTCTGGTGGTCTATGGAGAATGGTTTTACAATACCACCGGTCAGGAGGTGGACTTTGATCCGGAATTCGGGGCCTTGGACTTTGAGGAGAAGCTGCGTCTGAAGCTGAAGAACAATGTTCTCCTGCAGGCCTTGAATGACGCCGATACCGTCATCTCGCCCACCAAATGGCAGAAGAGCCGGTTTCCGGATTGGGTGGACGAGAAGATCAAGGTGATCCATGACGGACTGCACACTGAGGTGCTCAAACCAAATCCCAAGCAGACTCTCAAATTGCAGGAGAAAAATCTGACCTTTAGCCGGAAGGATAGTGTCATTACTTTTGCTGCCAGGTATCTCGAACCGGTGCGGGGATTTCATCAGTTCATGCGCAGCCTGCCCGAGGTCTTGAACAACAGGCCCGAAGCCCATGTTCTGATCATGGGCAAGGATACCGGGGACACTCCTTCAGGCTACGGTCGGACAAATCCCAGCGGCCAAACCTGGCGCAGGGCGTTACTGGATGAATTGGGTGATCGGCTGGATGCAGACCGGGTGCATTTTTTAGGATTTCAGAGTCACCAGGCCTACCTGGCCGCTCTCCAGATCAGCACCTGCCATGTCTATCTGACCTACCCCTTTGTCTTGTCCTGGTCCTTTCTGGAAGCCGGATTTCTGGGCCTGCCGATTGTGGCCGCGGACACGGCTCCGGTCAGGGAATTCGAACATCTGCAGGGCCTGTATTTTTGCGATTTTCATGATACCGAAGATATCAGCCGGAAGATTCTTCATGTTCTGGAAACGCGGCCTGCTCTAACCCCCAACCAGATCCCGGAAGTTGATCTCAAGCAGGTCCTCAAAATGCAGCGGCAGGTATTGCTTGAGGAATCCAGCGGGCAACGGATCCAGGAACCCGAAGCTATTGAAACCGTGATAGAGAGCACAGAACCTCCTGCAGCCCAAGAACAGCCTCCTGCCGGCGGAGAAAAGCCCCAATGGCAGAGATCCGCCAAGAAAAAGAGCAAGGTACAATCTCTGCGCAGAAAATCAAGGAAGAACCGCCAGAAATAAAGAAAGCCCCCACGGATTGACGCAGATGGACCAGAGGTTAGAGAGGTTCACGGTTCATGGTTCACGGTTAAGAGAAGAACAGCAGAGTATGTAACCGCCCGCTCGCGGACTCGCTCAAGGCGCAAAGGACGCTAAGGTAAGAATTTCCAAAGCGGGGTTTGGCTCAAGTCTCTCGCTCAAAGCAGCGAGATCCAATGAGCCATACCGCTTTGAAAAAACTGCCATCCCTTCGGGATAATAAGCGCTGCCGAAGGCTGGAAGCCTTTTGACCTGCTAAAGCACCAAGCAGGGCAAAAATACTTTCTTCCTTATCTTTCTTCACTTGGCGTACTTGGCGACTTGAGCGAGTCCGCGAGCGGGCGGTGAAAAAGAAAAGAAGGCAGAATTAACCGCCAAGTCGCCAAGGTCGCCAAGGAAGAGGATTTTTTTTTTCCTTTGCCAGGGGCTCCCCGATGAAATGGGAAGAAATTTCATGGGGCAGGCGGCAAAGGAAAAGTTTCCAGCCTGCGGCAGAGCTTTCATATCCCGTAAGGGATGGCAAATAATTGCAAAGCGGTGAGGCTCCAGCGTATCGTCCGCCTTGGGACGATATCTGGAGCCGACCCCGCTTTGTGATTCTTCCCTTGGCGTCCTTGGCGCCTTGAGCGAGTCATCGAGCGGGCGGTTAACAAATTCTTCATCTGCGTGATCTACTTGCCCAGTTGAACCCTTGCCCGGTTAATCCTCTGCCAATTAGCTGGGTCTTCTGTTCAACCGGGGTGAAACGAAAAACAAGCTTTTCCAAACAGGGAAACGAACATGTCGAATACAAACAGCCTCATCATACTGGGCATGCACCGCAGCGGCACTTCGGTTCTGGCCGGTTGTCTCGGTCTGTTGGGAGTCAACCTGGGCCGCAATCTCATGCCCGCCAATGACGCCAATCAGTCCGGATATTGGGAAAACAACGACCTGGTCCTGATACACGATATCCTCTTTCGCGATTTGGGCTGCAAATGGGATATGGTCGGCTCTCTCCCTGAGGGATGGCTGGAATCTGAAGCGGCTCAAAGGGCCGGACAGAGTATTCGAAATCTCCTGGAACGGGACTATCTCTCCTTTGGTGATGGAAAGCTCTGGGCGATCAAGGATCCCCGCCTCTGCCGGCTCATGCCCCTGTGGCTGCCCATACTGCAAGAGTTGGACATACAGCCTGGAATCGTTATCAATCTCCGCCACCCCAAGGAAGTCGCCAGGTCATTGGCTAAGCGGGATGGGTTTGACCTGCGAAAAGGGCTCATGCTCTGGCTGTCCCACTACCGGGACGCCTTTGCCGCCTGCCGGCAAAGCCCGCACAGCATCATGACCTATGATCAGCTGCTGGCCGATCCGGTCAATGCCCTGCACACGATTCAAACCAATCTGGGCCTCAGCTACCCCAGGTCAGTGCAGGAGGTCTATCCCGATCTGCTGGGTTTTGTCCGTTCCGACCTCAAGCACCAGCATGCCGCTCAGGACGATTCCCGGTTTGAACATTTTTCCAGGCTCTACGAGCACGTGCGGCGGGTCAGCCTGGAGATGGCCCTGCAGCTCACGGATCAGGCCCGGGAGCAGATCGAGCAGCATACAACTTCGCTTCCGGAGGCCCTGGAAGAATTGGCCTCGCCTGATCCCAGCCCGGTCCCGGGCAAAAAAGGAAAGGACCTGGATGCCTCGGCCTCCTCCCGGCTTTTTACTGACCTTCTGGACCTGGTCGGGGACCAGGAAAGGGCCTGGCGAAGTCTTGAGGTCCAGCGTCAGCGCCGCCTGCTCAATGCCACGAGCACCGGGACAATGCTCTTTGCTCAGGTCTATTTACCCGGCCATACAGATCCGGCCTTTACGGAAGACAACTCCCGCAAGATTCTGCTGGCTCCAGAGGAATGGCAGGAGATCACCTGCTCCATTCCGGACCCTGTCCTGCTTAGGACCCACGGCCTGCGCCTGGATCCTCTCAATGTCAAGGGCGTGGCCCGTATCTCCGGGGTGAAGCTGATCAACGAGGCCACGGGCGAGGTGCTCTATCAGGCTGTGAAAACAGAGGACTTCAACACCCTGCAGATCAAGGATGAGGCCTTCAGGCTGCCGGAAAAGGACGTTTTGACGGTGTTTATCTATGGACCTGATCCCAAGGTCTTCATCCCGCCTCTTTCCGACCTGCCGGACTGCCCCATGCAGTTGCGGGTCTGGATCAAGGTGCAGACCAATCAAGGGGTGATGGCCAGGCTCTGGGACCAGGTGAATAAGGAAAAAATACAGGCTGCAAAGCAGCTGAAGCAGAGCCGGGAAGCCCATGAAAGCGAAACCAGGGAGCTGAAACAAACCCTGGAGCAGGAACAACAAAAGGCCGGGCAGCAGGCCGAGGAACTGCAGCAACGCATCAAGGCACAGCAGGACCAGGGGGGCAAGCTCCAGGAGCAGCTGAACGAGGCCAATAAGTCAGTCCAGGCCAAGGAGCAGTCGTTATCCGAACTCACGACCAAACAGGAGGAGCAGGACAAGCTGCTTAAGGAAAAGGACTCACAGCTTTCCGAGCTGCGTCAGCAGTTCAAGGCCCGGAATGAGGAGCTGGAGCAGCAGAAGCAAACCCTGAAGGAGCGGGATGAGGCCCTGTCCGCCAGAGAGGCCGAGGCCAAGGAATTGCTGCAGTCGCGGGACCAGGCCCAGGCAGAGGCGGATAAGCTCAAGAGAGAACTGCAGGCCAATAAGAATTCCCTGCAAAAGCTCCAGAGAGAGTCTGGTCAACAACTTGAGAAGATCCAGAAAGATTTCAAAGCAGAGCAGGCAAAGACGGTGCAGCTGCAGGAGCAGCTGGATCTAGCCATTTCGTCGGTGCAGGAAAAAGAGAACGCCCTGGCAGAAATGCAGGCCAAGCTTACAGAGCATGAAAAGCAGGTCCAGGAAAAAGAGGCGGCCTTGTCCGATTCTAATCAGCAGCTCAAGGCCCGGGAACAGGAGCTCGAGGCTCAGAAACAGCTTGTTCAGGAACGGGATCAGACCTTGAAAGCCAAGGAGGCCGAGTCTCGGAAGCAGCAGCAGGCTCTGCAGAAGGCTCGGGATCAGGCCCAGGCAGAGGTCAAGAAATTGCAGGAGCGATTGGCTGAAAAGGATGACCAGCTGCAAATCAGGACCGAGGAGGCAAAAGGATTATCTGAAGAGTATCAGGAACTTGAAAACCAGTATCAGCAGCTTGCACATGCAAATAATGAACTGGACAAGCAGGCCAAAGACCGGGAACGGGATTACGAGGGTAAGATCAGTGACCTGCAGGAACAGCTTGAACAGGTCCAGAAGACGGTGCAAACCAAGGAGGATGAACTCAGCGAGCTCAGGTCCAGGCTGGAAGAGTATGGCTGGCAGATTCAGGAGAAGGAATCCCGACTTTCTGAGCTGCGGCAGGGGGTCAAGGACCGGGATAAGGAGCTGAAGCATCAGAAGCAGGCGCTGCAGGAGCGCGATGAGGCTTTGTCCGCCAAGGAGGCCGAGTCCAGGAAGCAGCAGCAGGCTCTGCAGGAGGCTCGGGATCAGGCCCAGGCGGAGGTCAAGAAGCTTCAGGAACAGGTGAAGGCCCTGGAGCAGGCCAAACAGAAGGCCGGAGAGGAGTCCGAAGAGCTGATACGCAAACTCAGCTCCCAGGAAGAACTGACCAGGGAGTATTTCAATGCCCTGAGCCAGGCGGAGCAGGAACAGGAGGCCGCAAGCCGTCGTCTGGAAGAAGAAAAACAGGCCATTTTAGAGCAAAAGACAAAAGCGGAGGACACCATCAAGGAACGGGACAAGGCTTTGGCTGAACTGAAGAAGCAGGCCGAGACCCGATCCCGGGAGCTGGAGGCCCAGAAGAAACTGGTCCAGGAACGAGATCAATCGCTGGCCGAGAAGGAGAAGGCCCTGGCCGAATCCCGAAAGCAGACGGAGGCCCAGACCAAAGAAGCGGCCAAACAGAAGAATGTGGTGCAGGAGCGGGACAAGGCGCTGACTGGCAAAGACAAGCAGATCAAAGACCTGGAGCAGAGGCTCAGCTCCCAGGAAGAGCTGACCAGGGAGTACTTCCATGCCTTGAGCCAGGCGGAGCAGGAACAGGAATCTCTCAGGGTCGAAAAAGACTCCAAGCTCGAACAGCAAAAGCGACTCTGTGCAGAATATGCCCAGGAACTGAGCAGGGCTGAAGGTCTGCAGGCTGAGCGCGAGAAAGAGGCAGAGGATCTCCGGGACGCCGTCATCAGGCTTCAGGATGAGGACGCGGCCGCGAAGCAGACCGCCGTCAGGCTGCAGGAGAAGACCTCTTCCCTGGAAGAGCGGTTGGAGACGCAGACTCTGGACCTGTTCGGCCTTGCCCGGGAGCGTCTTTTGACGGATGAATCCGTTGCAGCCTGGGAAAAACAGGTGATCCAGAAGTCCGGCCTGTTTGAGGCTGATTGGTATCAGGAGTGCTATGCAGAATTCATCCCTGAAGGGATGGAGCCTCTTAAGCATTACCTTGAACAGGGGGCTGTCCAGGGGCTGGACCCCAGCCCTGCATTTTCCACCCTGTACTACCTGGTTGAAAACCCGGATGTCACTGCTCAGGGCCTCAATCCCCTGGCCCATTACCTGGAGACCGGCTATCAAGAGGGCCGCAATCCGCATCCCCTTTTCGACACGGCCTGGTATCTGCAGGCCTATCCTGAAGTGGCTGAAGCAAAGAGCAATCCTTTGCTTGACTTTTTGAATACTGCTCGAGAGACCCTTCGAGATCCCCATCCCTTGTTCAGTGTGGCCTGGTACCTGGAAACCTATCCCGATGCAGCTGAATCCGGTCTCAATCCTCTGGTTCATTATCTGGAAGAGGGGTCGGAGCTTGGATATTCGCCGCATCCTCTGTTTGATGCAACGTGGTACGAAGAGTCCTATCCAGAAGCGGCAGAATCAGATATGAATCCCTTGCTCCATTTTGTCCTCTACGGTCTGGAAGAGGGCTTGCGGCCAGGGCCGCTTTTCGACGGATCATGGTATAAACGGAGCTATCCCGATGTCTCTGAATCCGGTCTCGATCCACTCCATCATTACCTGCGTCACGGTCTGCACGAGAATCGTCGTCCCGGCCCGGATTTCAATCCAGAGTGGTATCTGCAGATTTATCCGGATGTGGCGGAAGCAGGTTTGAGCCCGGTGGTCCATTATGTCCGTTACGGCCGAGAGGAAGGGAGAAAAACAAAGGGTGGATAAGACGAGAGGAAGAAACGAAGAATAATTAACCGCCCGCTCGATGACTCGCTCAAGTCGCCAAGAACGCCAAGTGAAGAGTTCAGCTTTGCGGGGTAGGCCCTGGACCGGCACGCCTTCGCGTGCCAATCCAGGCCCATACCGCAAAGCTCAAACTTGACAATCACTGCGTGATGGGAAAACTTTATGCTCTTATCCCGGAGGGATGGCAGTTTTTTCAAAGCGGTATGGCTCATTGGTTCTCGCTGCTTTGAGCGAGAGCCTTGAGGCATACCCCGCTTTGGAAATTCTTCCCTTCGTGCCCTTTGCGACTTGAGCGAGTCTGCGAGCGGGCGGTTAATAAACATTCTTCAGTCTTCTTTCTCCACTTGCTGATTTATTGATGAATAAGCCTGACCACACCCAAACAACTGACGAGCCCCTCTCAGAGCCTGCAGGTGGTTCTTGTCAGCAGACCGGCCTGACCGTCATTCTGCTCACACAAGACCCTGCAGCCGAGCGGCTGGAGCGTCTCCTGTCCGACTTCCTGGCCCTGAATACCTGGACCCCGGTGGAAATCCTCATCCTTGACCAGGGCGAGGCAGCCTCTGCCATAGCGAACAAGATCATCCCCCAATATGCGGCCCAATGCCTCATCCGTCACATCAGGTGGTTGCCTGGCCTGACGCGCGAGGCATGCCTTTCCAAGGCCCGCTATCCAAGACAGCTTTTGATCCAGGCCGACCAGAAGCACTCCTCCCGGGACCTGGAGGAGGCTTTGCAGGCGATCGGCAACTCTGGACAGGCAATGACGTGCCTGAGGCTGGGTGAAGTGCCGCGGTTTTCACCGAAGAAGCCGATCGAGTCCAGCGTGTCCACAAAGCCAAAGCCACAGCCAGGGTCCATGGACAGAGCCATGGGTCCGCTCACGGCCCGGGACATCGAGGCAGTCCGCAAGAGCGGGCTCATAGATGAAACCTGGTATCTGCAACACTACCCTGATGTGGCTGCGGCCGGGATGGACCCGGTGGAGCACTATCTGCGACACGGGATTGAAGACGGCCGGGACCCCGGGCCTTGCTTTGCTGCTGCCTGGTATGAACAAAAGTATGAAGAGGCCAGGCAATCAGGGCTCAATCCGGTATTGCACTATGTCAGAAGCGGCAAAGACAAAGGCTATCTGCCCAGGCCGGAGCTGCGTCCTTCCCTGTGGTGGTCAGGTCTGTCGCCTGAAGCCGAAGTTGCAGACCAGGGGTGCATGGCCTTTAGAGGCGGTGTACAGAGGACCTTGCACCGCCTGCAAACCAGAGACGATCCCCCGGTCATTATCATCCCGGTCTATAATGCAGTCGAAGAACTCGAGGCCTGTCTGCAGGCCCTGCTTCAAAATACCCGGGGAACCTGTCGGGTTATTGTCATAGATGATGCCAGTCCAGACCTAAGGGTCCAGGAACTCCTGCAGAATTACAGCCGCACCTCCAGCCTCGAAATATACGCCAACCAGGAGAACCAGGGCTTTACCCGGACCATGAATCGAGGGCTTGAACTTGCCGGGCGATCTGACGCGGTCTTTCTCAATTCAGATACCCAGGTGACACAGGGATGGCTCAGGAATCTGCAATTGGCAGTATACTCCCATGACCGCGTGGGCACAGCCACCCCGTTGTCCAACAATGCCGGAGCCTTTTCCGCACCCCGTCCCGATCAGGTGAACGCCTGGCCCCAGTGGCTGGATTTGCAAGAGGTGGGCCGGGCCGTTTATCAGGTCTCGGGCAGGATATACCCCCGGGTTCCGACAGGAAACGGTTTTTGCATGTATATCAGAAGGGATTGCCTCGATGAAACGGGCTTATTGGATGCAGAAGCTTTCCCCCGGGGATACGGCGAGGAAAACGACTGGTGCCTGCGAGCCGGGAGGCAGGGGTGGCAGCATGTGATCGATGACGCCACTTGGATCTATCATGTGCGGGCAGTTAGCTTTGCAGGAGAAAAAACAGAGCTCATCCGTCAAGGCCGCCGGATCATTGACAAGCGCTATCCAGAGTACAGTCAGGCGGTGCGCGAGGCCTTCAGCAGTCCCGCTCTTCAGCAGGCAAGGCGGCGTATCCAGCAGACGCTGGAGTCGACCAGACCTGCGGACGCAGCCGTCAAGCCCAGGCTGTTGTACGTCATATCCTCTTGGAGCGGCGGCGTGCCCCAGACCAACCTGGATTTGATGCGGGCTATGGCTGAACAAGCTGAAACCTTTGTCCTGCATTGCGACGCTCGGCGCATGTCCTTGTATTTCTATGAACACGGCGACTACGTTCAATTGCAGAACCATGAGCTCAAAGCCCCTATCCAGGCCTTTCCCCATACCAGCGGGGAATATGACGAAACAGTGGCTCGCTGGCTGATCAGGTACGGCCTTGAACTGGTTCACATCAGGCATATCGCCTGGCACAGCCTGGGACTGGTGCCAACGGCCAAGGCTTTGGGCTTGCCGGTCGTGTTTTCGGTGCATGATTTTTATGCCATATGTCCGACCGTCAAGCTCTTGGATGAGAACTTGCGTTTTTGCGGCGGCCGCTGCACGTCCAGTGAAGGATGGTGCAGGCCCGAACTCTGGACGGACCCGGAATTCCCGAGCTTGAAGCATGGCGCTATCCGCACCTGGCAGCAGAGCCTGCTGGATATGCTGGGTGCATGCGACGCACTGGTCTCGACCACACAACACGTCAGAGACCTGGTCCTTCAGGTCTATCCTGCCCTGCAGGCCAAACCGTTCGAGATCATTCCCCATGGACGGGATTTTCAGGATTTGGCCCAACTGGCCTCATCCCTGCAGCCGAACGGATTGCTTCGCATCCTGATCCCCGGCAACATCAGCCTGGCCAAAGGGGGCGGCATTCTGGCCGATTTGATCCAGAAGGCCGGCGAGCGGGCTATTGAGCTGCACGTCATGGGCAAGGTGGCCGCAGAGCTTGATCTGGGTTCTGCTGTGGTCCTGCACGGACCATACAGGCGTGAGGATTTCGCCCAAAAAGTCCAAGAGATCAAACCCCATCTGGGCGGGATCTTTTCCATATGGCCGGAGACCCACTCCCATACCCTGACCGAGCTCTGGTCATGCGGCCTACCTGTCCTGGGCTTTGATCTGGGGGCAGTGGGCGAGCGCATAAGGCAGACAGGAGGGGGATGGCTGGCTGCTAGCCTCACAGCTCAGGCCATTCTCGACCTCATAGAGCAGCTGCGGCAAAATCCGGCCCGGCACGAACAGGCCCTTGGACACATCCAGGCCTGGCAGCGGGACTCGGCCCGGAAGAACACCTGCTCGCATATGGCAAAAGGCTACTGGGCCATTTACTCGAGCCTTCATCCGGGTCTGGAAAAGAAGAGTCCGCCCACAGGTGAAGCAGAGGTTAAAGAGGTTCACGGTTCACAGTTCACGGTTAAGAATAAAAAAACAGAATAACAAACCGCCAAGTCGCCAAGTACACCAAGTAAAGAATTTTAGCTTTGCGGTACGGCCAGGGAATCACGCCCAAAGCGTGATCCCCCTGGCCAACCCCGCAAAGCTGAACTCTGCCCTTAGCGTCCTTGGCGCCTTGAGCGAGTCTGCGAGCGGGCGGTTAATAAATTCTTCATTCTTATGTATTTCTTTGTCTTAACCGTGAACCGTGAACCTCTTCAACCCTCGCTCGTGCCTTGAGCGAGTCTGCCGGCTAGCGCTCGGTCATGGCCCGGCGCATGACATCGGTGAAGGGTTCGACCATGTATTCCAGCACGCTGCGCGAGCGGGTCTTGACAAAGACCTGAATGGGCATGCCCGGAGTCAGCCGCTTCTTGTCGCCGATGGCCTCTTCCACCGAGGCCTGGTGGAAGTCGATGTGCATGAGGTAGTAGGGCCGGCCCTTGCCCTCGTCATTGAAGGTGTCGGCCGAGACATGGGTGATGGTCCCCTGGGCCCTGGGGGTCACCCTCCGCTTGAAGGCGGTCAGGACGAGTTCCGCCTCCAGGCCTCTGCGGACCTGACTGATGTCCTGGGGCTTGACCCGGGCCTCGACGATCAGTGGAAAATCACCGGGCACGATGTCCAGCAGCGGCTCCCTGGGCCCGATGACTCCGCCTGGAGTATGGATCTGCATGTTCAGGACCAAGCCCGCCACCGGGGCCTTGATCTCCAGTCGCTCCACCTGATCCCTGGCCGGCCGCAGCCGCTTGTTCAGCTCGAAGAGCCTGGCCTGGACCTGGCTGAGCCGGGACACGGCCTCCTGGACATACTGGTTTTGCGCGTCCTGGATGCGCTGGTGCAGTTCGGCGATGCGGCCCATGGCCTGGGCGATGCTCCCCGCGATTTGACTCTGTTGGGCCAGCTGCGAATCCAGGTCCCTGGAGATCTGCATGAGCTTGGTCTTGTCTAGGTACTTGTCTGTGACCAGTTCGGACTTGAGCTTGGCTTCTTCCTTCAGGGAAGCCACCACCCGATCCGTAATCTCGGATTGCATTTTCAGGCTTTTGATCTGGCTCTTGAGCTGTTCGATCTGATCCTGATAGAGGGTCTGTTTGTCCTGCAGGGTCTGCAGTCTGGAGCGAAAGACTTCCTGCTGAGCCTCCATGGCCTCCCGGGTCTGGGGGTCCAGATGGGGTTGCTGCAGGGGCTCCGGCCACTGGATGCTGGTCTTGCGGGTCTGTTCCGCCTTCAGTCTGGCCTGCAGGGCCAGCTGCTGTTCTTTCTGTCCCTGGAGCTGTTCCAGGGTCGAAACCGCTTCCTTGGACTCCAGCCGGATGAGGACCTGCCCCTTGTCCACCTGATCACCTTCCCGGATCAGAATGTCCTTGACGATGCCTCCTTCCAGGTGCTTGATGGTCTTGCGCTGGGTGTCCACAATGACCTGGCCGTTGGCTATCACGGCCGCGCTGACCTTGGCCAGGACCGCCCAGGTCCCCAGCCCGCCGAAGGTGATCAAAATGATGATCAGGCCGGTCAGGATGACCGGTCGCGGATCATCCGGCAGTCGAGTCTTTTTATTCGTTTTGGCCATAGTATAGAGTAGCTAGGTAGCAGTTAGCTGTTAGACGTATCCGTATGTTGTCAGCAAACAAGAAAATTTTCACCGCCCGCTCGCAGACTCGCTCAAGTCGCCAAGTACGCCAAGGGAAGCATTTCCAAAGCGGGGTCGCGGAAAAAGCATAGTGCCTTATCCTTGAATTACTGTCATAAAATACAAGAAAATGTATTGCCCAAAAGGCTTTTTTCTTTTTCTTAACCGTGAACCGTGAACCGTGAACTGTGAACCCTCTTAACCTCAACCCGCGGTATCCAAACACAGTTCCTGATCCTGAATTTCCTTGATCCAGGGCTGATGCGTGCTGATAAGGACCAGGCTGTCCCGATTTTTGAGCTCCTTCAGGGCCTGGGCCAAGGACTGGCGGCCCGTCTCATCCAGGTTGGCGTCGGGTTCGTCCAGCAGAATCAGCCGCGGGGTCTTGTACAGGGCCCTGGCCAGGGCGATGCGCTGCCGCTGCCCGGCCGAGAGATTGGCCGCCTTGGGCGCCACCTTGGTGTCGTATCCCTTGGGCAGCCGCAGGATCGTCTCATGGGCTCCGGCCAGCTGGGCCGCCGCTATGACCGCATCCGAATTCCCGCTCTCCAGACGCCCGATATTCTGGCCCACGCTGATAGCCTGCAGCTCAACGTCCTGGGGCAGGTAGCCGATAAACTTTCGCCTGAGTTCGGGATCATCCCGGGAGATCAGGTCATGACCGTCCAGCAGGACCCGGCCCTGTTCCGGGACATGCAGTCCGGCCACAGTGCGCAGGAGGGTGGATTTGCCCGAGCCGCTGGCCCCGGTCACGGCCAGGACCCGGCCCGGCTGAAGGGCAAGGGAAACGTCCTCCAGAACCGCTTGCCCTCCAAAGCCGAGGCGCAGGTCCTCTACCAGCAGCCCGGAAGGACCTTCCTGGACCCTGGGCGCTGTCTGTGCTGCTCTGGACTCGCGCGTCTGATTTAGCACATGGCGCAACCGTCTGGTGGCCAGCCTGGCTTCCTGGAACTCCTTCCAGCCGCCAAGCATCTGATTCAGAGGCATCACGGCCCGGCCCATGAGGATGCGGGCCACGATCATGGCCCCGATGGTGATCTGGTTGTAGATGACCAGCATGGCCCCGAAGCTGTAAAGGATCAGGCCCAGCAGCAGGCTCATGGCCTTGTTGCTGGCCGCACTCGCGGCCAGGCGTTTGAAGACACGGTTTTCCAAAAACAGGTCTCTGGCCCCGGCCGTGTGCCAGCGCTGGACCAGGCTGGGCCGCATGCCCATGGAGTAGAGGGTCTGCACGTTGCGCCGGGCCAGATCCTGCAGGGTCTCGGCCTTGGAGGAGTGCTGGGAATGCTCGGCCACGGCCCGCTTGGTGAAGCCTTCGTTGACAAGAAGCAAAAGCAGCAGGAGCCCGGCTCCGCCGCAGGCCACCAGGCCCAGGGTGGGGTGCAGGATGTAGACGATGCCCAGAAACATGGGCAGCCAGGGCAGGTCGAAAAAGGCCACAATGCCGGTACCGCCCAGAAAGCGCTTCACGGTCTGCAGATCAGCCGCTCCCTGCTCATACTCCGTGTCATTGCCGCGGGCGAACATGGCCTGGATCACGGCTCCGGCCGTGTCCCGCTCCAAACGATTGCTCAGCCTGGTCAAGAGCCTGGTGCGCACCCCCTCCAGCAGGCTCATGACCGCCTGGGCCACGAGAACCAGGACCGTGATGAAGAGCAGGGTGGCCACATTGCCGCTGGGGATGACCCTGGTGATGATCAGGTAGAAATGCAGCACGCTGAACAGGCCCAGGATGTTGATGCAAAGGCTGAACACAAAGACCAGTCCGTAATAGGGCAGCAAGGCTTTGGGGATGAATGAAAGCATAGACTCAGTGAATCGACGTCATAAAAAAGGTTCACAGTTAGGCAAAGAAAAGCAGGATATCCAACCGCCCGCTCGCGGACTCGCTCAAGGCGCAAAGGACGCTAAGGTAAGAATTTCCAAAGCGGGGTTGGCTCCAGGCATTCGGCCCAAGGCGGCCGATGCCATGGAGCCTTACCGCTTTGAAAAAACTGCCATCCCTCCGGGATAAAAGCATAAAGTTTTCCCATCACGCAGTGATTGGCAAGTTTGAGCTTTGCGGTATGGGCCTGGATTGGCACGCGCAGGCGTGCCGGTCCAGGGCCTACCCCGCAAAGCTGAACTCTTCACTTGGCGTACTTGGCGACTTGAGCGAGTCTGCGAGCGGGCGGTTAATAAACTCTTCATCTGTTTTTACAGCCGAACCGTTAGCGGCCCTTTCTTGGCCGCAGCCGCCATCTTGGCCATGACCTCCTTCCGTGGACCATACTGCACCATCCGCCCCTCGCGCATGAAGAGCAGCTTGTCCGCCGTCTCCAGGAGATCCGGCCGGTGGGTGATCAGGACCACGGTCGTGCCCCGGGCCTTGAGCTCCTCTAGGGTGTTTCGCAGATCCTCTACCCCGGCCGGGTCCAGGTTGGCGTCCGGCTCGTCCAGGACCACCAGGCAGGGCGAACCGTACAGGGCCCGGGCCAGGCCGACTTTCTGGCGCAGACCGCCCGGCAGTCTGGCCCCGTTTTTCTCAATCTGGGTCTGAAGCCCCTGGGGGATCCGCTCCAGGGCCGGCCCCAGCCCGGCCAGGCGGCAGGCCTGTTCCACTTCCAGCTTGTCCGGTTCTTCCAGGCGGGCGATGTTTTCGGCCAGGCTGCCGGGAAAGAGCTCCGCATCCTGGGGCAGATACCCGATATGCAGGCCCAGGAGGTCCTGCTCCCAGTGGAACATGTCGGCCCCGTCCAGGCGGACCTTGCCCATGACTGGTTGCAGCACCCCGCACAGCAGCAGGGCCAGGGTGGTCTTGCCCGCAGCCATGGGGCCGTAGATCCCCAGGAACTCGCCCGCCTCCAGTTCGAGGCTCAGGCTGCGGACCAGGGTCTGGCCCTTGATGCTGTAGCTGATCTGCTCCGCCTTGAGCGCGCCTTTGGGGGTGGGCAGGCTGAGCTTTTCTCCGGGCTGTTCGCCTCCCTCACCGAGCAGATCCCGCAGCGAGTCATAGGCTGTCTTGGCCGCCTGAAAGCGGTCCCAGCCGCTGACCACCCCGTGCACCGGCGAAATGGCCCGCATAGACAAAACTTTGGCTACAATCAAACCCATGACCCCGGTCATATAATTATTTATGATCAGCCAGGCCGCGATGGTCACGATGAGCACCGGCACGGCCACGGAGATAAACTTGGACAGGGCGGTCCAGCCGCTGATGCGGTCGCTGGCCTGGGACTCCTGAATGAGCACCTGTTCACGGCCCTGCCGCCACTGTTTTTCCAGTGTCCGTTCCATGCCCATGGCCCGGACCGCCTCCTGGCAGCGCAAGCCTTCCTCAAGCAGTTGCTTGTTCTCGTTGCTCGATTTGCCGGTGGCCGCAAAGGCGGCCTTGGTCTCCTTGCGGATCTTCAGGGTGATGAGGACGATGAAACCCATGGCCGCCAGCACGCAGGCCGCCAGGATCGGACTTAAGTAGAGGATTCCCAGCAGGAAGATAGGGGCGATCAGACAGTCGAAAAAGACAAAGACCTGTGGCGAACTGACAAAGCTTCGCACCATGCGCAGATCGGCCATGCCCCGGGTAAAGCCCCGATCCCGCTGCTCGGCCGCGTCCTGGAGCATCCCGGCAAAGACCTCGTCGGACAGGGCTTGCTGCACCAGGGTCCCATGCCGTATCATGAGATGCGAGCGGATGACCTCGAACAGGGCGTAGGCCACAAGGGCCCCGGCCCCGGCCGCAGCCACCACCGGGATGTTGCCCACGTCCTGGCTGGGGATAACGAAGCGCAGGTAGGTCAGCATGGCGGCCAGGCCGGCCAGACCCAGGATGTTGGTGATCAGACTGAAGAACAGGGTGGAGACGATCACCCTGCGGGTCATGGCCTGGACCATGGGCATGGACGAACCGCTCGTCGTCGCCTTGTCTGTTCTGGATGCGGTTCGGTTCGAACCGGCTCCGGATTCGTGCATGCAGGTGCCCGCGGATAAACAAAGGGGGTTGGAAGGTGAATGGGAAGCGATTGCCAAAGCCCGCCTCCCCTTGATTGCAGCTTGGACTCTTATCACGACCCCTGTCCAGGTGTCAAACCACCTATGAAACAAGAAAAATCAGGAAGAACATCTAACCGCCCGCTCGGTGACTCGCTCAAGTCGCCAAGTACGCCAAGTGAAGAGTTCAGTTTTGCGGGGTAGGCCCTGGACCGGCACGCCTTCGCGTGCCAATCCAGGCCCATATCGCAAAGCTCAAACTTGCCAATCACTGCGTGATGGGAAAACTTTATGCTCTTATCCCGTAAGGGATGGCAATAATTGCAAAGCGGTGAGGCTCCAGGGTATCGGCCGCCTTGGGACGATATCCGGAGCCGACCCCGCTTTGTGATTCTTCCCTTGGCGAACTTGGCGCCTTGAGCGAGTCCGCGAGCGGGCGGTTAAAATCTCTTTATCTTGCAGCATTTTTAAACCAATATATTCCAAAGGATTATCCATGTACAGACGATATTTGTATTCTCTCATCTTGTTCTGCTTTTTCCTTCTGCCGACCCTGGCCGCTGCCAAGCAGCAGTCCAAGGCCATACCCGAGCGCATCGCCCTGGACAACGGGGTCATCGAGCTGCACCTGGGCACAGGAAAACACGGCGGCAGCCTGACCTATCTCGGCCGCTCCGGCACAGACAAAAACCTGATCAACAACCACGATCTGGGCCGTCAGATCCAGCAATCCTATTACGCCGGCCCGAACACCAGGCGCCTTACCCAGGGCCAGCACCCCTCCTGGTCGCCCTGGCCCTGGAATCCCACCCAGTCCGGGGATGCTTACGGCCATCCGTCCAGAGTCCTAAAAGCAGACAAGGACCGCCACCAGGCCTATGTCAAAACCAGGCCCAACCTCTGGGACATGGACAATGAGCCCTGCGCCTGCACCATGGAGACCTGGGTGGAGCTTCAGGGCAAGGCCGCCGTGGTCAGAAACCGGCTGCAGATCCAGGAAGATGTCCCGGCGTGGCAATCCCAACCCAGGCATCAGGAAATGCCGGCTGTCTACACCATCGCCTCCCTGTCCCGGATCATGACCTATGTCGGGGACGCGCCCTGGACCAGGGCTCCCTTGACCCGGATCGTCAAGAAGCCCATCCCCGGCCGGGAAAATTTCCCCTGGAACTATTGGCCCTCGGAGCAGTACCCCGGGCCGGCCACTGAGATGTGGGCCGCGGCCGTGAACGAAGCAGGCTTTGGCCTGGGGGTGTTCATGGCGGAAGCAGAGCTCTTTATCGGCGGGACCGTCGGCCGTCCAGGGCAGCAGAGCCCCCGGGCCTCGGCCACTACCTACATCGCCCCCTTACAGACCATGACCCTTGAACCCGGGGACGAAGTGGAGTACACCTATGTCCTGATCCTGGGCGATCTGGACGAGATCCGCTCGGCTGTCTATGAAAGGATGGAGAAGAATTAAGAATACCGCCCACAGATTGACACAGATAGCTTACAAGTTGAAGAGGTTCACAGTTCACGGTTCACAGTTAAAAGAAGAAAATGCAGAAGAGAAAAGAACACTGTCCACAGATTGACACAGATTGACACAGATGAAAGAAAAACATGTCTGCAGGCCAGGAAATGCAGAACCTGTCCTGCAGACGGCTTTTCACCGCGAAGCGGCAGATCGTTGCCCTTGCGGGCTCTTATTCCCGCAAGGGAAATCTGCTATCTGTGCCTGCCTCGTTAAACCTTCTAAGGTTTAACCGGGGTGGGCAAAACCTGGTGCTCTTCCGCTACTACTTTGCCGAAGATTATTCAGGAAATAGCCAAGATAAG
>CAZUMF010000029.1:0-26690 GCA_964621385.1 uncultured Desulfohalobiaceae bacterium | reverse complement strand
CTTGGTTGCTTCTGGAACTCAAGCCCACGAACAGGGTCTTGCCCATCAGCAGGACATCCCCGCCGTCCAGCGTGCCCGGCGCTTCGAGAAACAGCAGTTCGCGATCCTTCTGCAAGGCCCGGGCGATGGAGTCGGTCTCCGGCCGCCTGCTTGCGGCTCCGGGCCTGGTGATGACAGCGGCCTCGTCCAGGACAACGGCGGTGTCTTCCACAAAAACGGAATCCGGAAGATCGGGTTCGGCCGGGAGACTGCGAACCCGGCAGCCGAGCTCGGCCAGAAGGCTCTCATAGGCGTCGTGCTGCACCCTGGCGGCCTCGACGTCGATGGGATCGCGGCTGACATGGGTCAGTTCGCAGGCGTTGATATTCGGACTGATTTTTCGGGTGATGGCAATGCGGTTCATGCCTGTCTCCAGAGAAAGGTGTCACAGAGATACGAAGCCTGTATAATGGGTATAACCATTGTATGCAGATTGTAAACTCAGACTGCCAACTTCATTTTTCAATCGTCAATTCCAGAGCCGGCTCCGCTGGTATCCGGGGAGCAAGCCGGACCGGTGAGTGCGCGGATTTCGGATGGACGTAAATGCCGAAAGGAGCCCGGGGGCAGTCCCTGCAGGCGCACCGGTCCTTCCCGGGTCCGGATGAGACGGAGCACCCTGAGCCCGAGATCCCGGCACATGCGTCTGATCTGCCGGTTGACCCCCTGGATGAGAACCATCCGCAGCCAGGTCTTGTCCGAGGCTCTCCCCTCGACGGCCACCCGGATCGGGGCCAGGGTTTCGCCTTCTTCGAGGGTCATGCCCCGGCGCATGACCTCGAGCTTATCCTGCGTCACCCTGCCATGCACCAGGACCTGATAGACCTTTTCCACATGATGGCCGGGGTGGGTCAGGGTGTAGATCAGAGATCCGTCGTTGCTCAACAGGAGCAGGCCTTCGGAATTGTAATCCAGCCTCCCGGCGGGCACCACCCGTTGCTGATTGATGGCTTGCGGCAACAGATCAAGGACGATTTTCCTCCCCTGGGGATCACGGGCGGTGGAGACATAGCCCCGGGGTTTGTGCAGGACCAGATACAGGCACTGTGTGCGGCTGGGATCCTTGAGCTCGATCCGTTTCCCTGCAACCGTGACGGCATCGTGCTGCGGATCGATCTGCGTCCCCAGGGCCTGTATCCGGATGCCGTTGACCGCGATCTCTCCCCGGGCAATGAGTTCATCTGCTTTTCTTCTGGAGCAATGCCCGCTCGCGGCGATGGCTTTGTTCAGTCGTATTTTTGCTGTCATCTGCTGGTATGGTATACTGCTCCAACGTACCTTTTTCAGGATTCTGTCGTTGAAATCAAATGACAATAAGTCTTTGTTTTAAAAACCAAAATTGGATCAGTATATCACTCCGCGCTCCGCTTTTCCCTTTCCGCCTTCCGCCTTCCGCGTTCCACGTTCCGCGCTCCGCGTTTCCTCAGGCGTCTTTGACCACAATGGTCTCCACTTTCACCCGGGTGGTTCCCTGTCCGTAAAACCCCAGGCGTTTGGCAGCCCCGGCGCTGAGGTCGATGATCCGCCCGGCGACAAAAGGCCCGCGGTCATTGACCCGGACAATGATCGACCTTCCGTTTTGCAGATTGGTGACCCGGACATAGGTGGGCAGGGGCAGATGCTTATGGGCCGCTGTGAGCTGGGCGGGGTCGAAGGCCTCTCCGTTGGCGGTCATGTGCCCCCCGGACTGGTTGCGGGTTTCCTGACCATACCAGGAGGCCGTGCCGATTTCCCGGTAGCTCAGGGATTCATCCACAGACATGGGCACGTAGCGCTGTCCCCTGACCACATAGGGGGCTTTTTTGACTGTACCGCTTTGAATGGCCTCTTTCGGCGGCAGGCCGCCGATGGACTCCAGGTCATGGGTCAGCGGCCAGCTCAGTGGAGCCTGAACAACACTGAATGTGAATTCACCGACCTTGTAAATCACTTTGCAGGTGCCGTAGGTGGAGGTGACCACGAATTTGGTGGCTGAATAGGCTGTTTTCACGGTGCCTTTGACGATATCGTAGGGCAGGGTGACGAGGGAGCAGCCGGAGGAAAGCAGGAGCAAAAAGCCCAGGCCGGCACACAGAAGCGTGTCTTTCAGGGTCATAGCGGCGTTCTTACACGAGGTCGGCGTCCAAAAAGAAGGTGAAACCGGTTCAGGTGCCGTTATATTTTGAACAGGAGAACAAGCGGTGCAATCAGTAAGCGGTACACGGCAAACGGTCTGAGTGTGACCCGGCTCAACAGCAGAATAAAACTCTTGACGGCGAACCAGGCGGAAATATAGGAGACGATAAATCCAATCCCGAGAAAAAGGAAATCCTCACCGTCAAACAGGGCCCAGCCCTGGAGAAGATCGAATCCAGTGGCGGCGAACATGATCGGTACCGCCGCGATAAAGGAATATTCAGCCGCTGTTTTTCGGCTGGCGCCAAGGACCATGCCTCCCATGATGGTGGCGCCGGACCTGGAGAAACCGGGCCACAGGGCCAGGCATTGAAAGAGTCCGATGCCCACGGCCAGGGCCGGGGTGATCGCATCGAGTCCGGAGTATCGCGCCTGTTGTTTATACCGCTCAATGAGCAGAATGGCAACTGCACCCACGGCCAGGGCCCAGGCCACGCTGGTGGTATTGAACAGGTAGGTCTTGATGAGGTCGTGGGTCAGCAGGCCGAGGATCGAGGCCGGGACACTGGTTAAAAAGAGCAGAGAGATTCCCCGGAGACCGGAGAAGGGCCGGGCAGGATCATGGCGGAGCAGTCCCAGGAAGCGTTGCCGGTACAGGGAGACCACGGCCAGAATGGCTCCAAGCTGAATCACAACTTCAAAGATATTCGCCTTTTCTCCGGTGAACCCGATCCAGTGCCCGGTGATGATCAGATGTCCGGTTGAGGAAATGGGCAGAAATTCCGTCACACCCTCGACAATACCGAGCAGGACGGGAATCAGCAGTGAGTCCATAGCATGTCTGTTTCTGTGCGAGAACGGTTGGGGGTTGTGTGCACGCGGCGGTCAAGGGGCCTGAAAGACACAGCACCGGCACTCTATCTGAAGTTCCCGGCGGTTGCAAGTTGCCCCGGGCTGAGGTAGGATGGGAGTGACCGGAATTGGAACCGGTTGATCTGTCCGGTCCTGTTGAACCGGGGTGCAAGAAGCCTGGCAGGGAAAAAGACGCCATGACCAATGCCTGCCTGTGTATGTCCGTAACGCGCTCATCCATAAAAGGAAGAATCAATGACCACAGTCATGCCAGAGGGAAAACGAATTCGGGATGCCTTGCGCTGGATCAGTGAACAGTCCGGGGAGTCCGGGGAAACCGATGGCCAGGACAGACTTGTCCAGGATGCGGTCTTTCGGTTCAACTTGACTCCCAAAGAAGAGGCCTACCTCTATCGCCTGTTCAAAAACAGTCCACCAGACGAGAATTGACGGTGCCGATGTTCAAGCCCGATCTTCTGAAGCGGGAAATTGCCAAGGAACTTTTCCTGGTCTTTGTTTTTTGCCTGAGTATTTTTCTCTTCCTGCTTCTTTTGGGCAAGATGTTGAAACTGCGAGAAGTTCTTTTCGCCTTGGACCTCTCGGTTCTCGATCTTGTGGAGTTGTTTGTCTATCTCTCTCCGTTTTTTCTCATGCTGCTCATACCCATTGCCTGCATGATCAGCATGTTTCTCACCTTCCAACGCATGAGTGCGGACCGGGAGCTGATGGCCCTGCGGGCCGGAGGCGTGTCTCTGGTCCAGATCCTGCCGGGAGCGGCCCTGTTTGTATGTCTCTGTGCCGTGATGAATGGGCTGATTGCCTTTTACGGCCTGTCCTGGGGCACGCAGCATTTCCAGTCCGCCATATTGGAGCTGGCCAGGAAAAAGGCGCAGCTCTCCCTGCGGCCGGGGGTCTTCAATGACAGTTTTCCCGGGTTGATCCTGTATGCCGGGACGGTGGATCCAGGCACCGGAGTGGTCAGCGATGTTTTTGTGCAGGACAGGACCACGCAGAAAGCAGGCCTGAATATTGTCGCGCCGACAGGGCGCCTGGTCACGGATAATCAACGGGGAAAGATCCTGTTTTCATTGCAGAATGGCCATATCTACCGCCATACCGGAGAGGCCGGCGATATTCTGGGATTTTCCCGGTATCGGATTGCCCTGGATCTGAATACCCTCATCGGTGATATCCATGTTCAAAGAGACGAACCCAAGTCTTTATCCTGGTCGCAGTTGCAGGCTCTGGAACATGATCCCGCGAGCCTGCACAAAAAAAACGGTCAATTGATTCGGACCATCCGTGTGGAAATACAGAAGCGGCTCGCCCTGCCCATCGCCTGTATTGTCCTGGGGTTCTTTGCCTTTCCCCTGGGCTGGATTTTTGACGGCGTCAAACGTTCCTACGGCGCGCTTGTGGTTCTGGGTATGTTTTTCGTGTATTACGCCCTTTTTTCCATGGGGATCAGTTTGGGGGAAACCGGGGTTTTGAGCCCGATCATGGGGGTTTGGCTGCCGAATGGAGTGTTCGGGGCCCTGGCCCTCTCGCTTTTCCATCTGGCCGTGACTGAGCGGGGCGGGGTGGTCATGCTCTGGGTCGGCTCCCTGAGGGATGGACTGCTTTTTTTCTTGAAAAGGCGACGGGTTGCAGGCTCGGGTGAACAGGCAGGGACATGACCACACTCCATCGCTATCTGCTCCTGCAGAGCCTGTATTATCTTTTTCTGTGCCTGATGACCTGCATCGGGATCTATCTGCTGGTGGACGTCTTCGACCGCCTGGATAATTTTCTGGAAGATCAGGCGGGCCTGAAGACGACATTGACCTATTTCTTGGTCAAGATCCCCTTGATCGTGTCCGAGATACTGCCGGCGGTCTTTTTTCTGGCGCTGCTGGTCCAGCTCAGTCAGATGAGCAGGCAACGAGAGCTCATCGCCTTGGAATCCAGTGGGATTTCCTATTTCAGACTGGTTGTTTTTTTTGTGATCTACGCCTTGTGCTGGTGCTGCGTGCAGTTCTTTTTTTCCCAATGGCTCGGCGTTGCCGGCGAGGCCAAGAGTGAACAGATCTGGGATAATCTGGGGAGGAAGACTGTGCAACAGGAGCGTGTGATTCCTGATGTCTGGTTCAGGCAGGGCAACAAGCTGGTCCATGTGGACCGTCTCTATCCGGACAAAGGCCGTGGCCGCGGAGTTGAGATCTTTCAACTGCAGGATGATTTTACACGGATCGAAGCATTTTTTGAGGCAGGCCGTTTTGAGGTCACGCCGCAAGGCTGGAGGCTGTATGCGGTCAAGAGTTTTCAGCCCTCGACTTTCCGTACACAGCACCAAAAAACCTGGACGCTTCCCTTGAATCAACGGCTGGATGTCTTCCAGGATGTGGAGAATCCGGAAAAAATGCCGCTCTGGCGCCTGGGCGGCGTCATCGAGCGCTTACAGGCGAGCGGAACCAATGTCGAATTCCTGAGAACAGCCTGGCATTCGAAAATCGCCTATGCCTTCTCCATTCTGGTTCTGGCCTGCATCGGACTGATCCTTGCCAGGCAGCGGGACAATATCTTTTTGAACATCGCCATTGGACTGGGCGTGATCTTTGTGTACTATTTTCTCCATGTGATTGGCGGAACCCTGGGGGAAAACGGTATTGTCCCGCCCTATACCGGGGCCTGGCTGGCGAATGCCCTGGTGGGAGGGCCGGCTCTTTTCCAGCTTGTCCGCTCCGCCTGAGATTCAAAAAAACAAAGAGAATCCTTTCAATTGAACTGACAGAGAATATGTCACCGAACTTACGAAAGAGCACTTAGGGATCAGCCGTTCCGGCATGCAGAAGCTCCCGGAGCGCCTCCCAGAGGGAACTGGTTCCGGCTCCGGTTTTGGAGGAACACAGGATCGGTGCTCTGGAGGATTGCAGCAGTTCGCGCCAGAGCTTGAGATTTTTTCCTTTTTGGGCCATCTTGGCTTTATCCGCCTTGGTCAGGATTGGAACAATCGGTGTTCCCAGGGCAGAGAGAAAGGTCGTCAGTTCAAGGTCCGGTTTTTGGGGGGGCAGGCGACTGTCCAGGAGCACAATGACGCCTTTGATCTCTTGTCTGCTGCATCGGAAGTAGGCTTCAACCAGGCGGGACCATTTTTCCCGCTCCTGTTTTGAACACTTCGCGTAGCCGTATCCCGGCAGGTCGACAAGGGAGGCCTCGAGGCCAGGGACCCAGTAATAGTTCAAACTCCGGGTCTTTCCCGGCGTCGAACTTATTCTGGCCAGTTTTTTCCGCCCGGCCAGACAGTTGATGAGGCTCGACTTGCCGACATTGGACCGACCGGCTATGGCGATCTGGCTTGACTGGTCTCGGGTCAGCTGATCACTCTCGTAGATTGTCTTGATGAGCGTGAAAGCCTCTGTCATCGGGATCCTCGTGTGGATGGAAACATCTGGTGTCTCTGCAGCAGGCGGACATTGTCAATCATTTCGTGTCGAGAAAAGGGGGATGCTGTGAGTATACTGATCCGATTGCGGTTTTTTCCACAAAGACTGCTCATGCCCGGGGTCTCCGGTCAATGGTCACAACCAGGCGGATTCAAGCAGTCTCTTCGAAATTCGTTCATCCTGTGCATGCTTTGTATGCTGTTCGGCTGTGCAGGATCAGGGCCGGGGGATCTTGAACTGCATCAGGACGCCGGCCTTCAAAGCAGCGATGTCGAGACGGCCCTCGAGGTCACTGTGGATCAACTGGACATACCCTACGAAGGCAGCCCTGAACAGGCCCTGCTTGATGAAGCTGAAACCCGGGGTGTGGACGCGATTTTCGAAAAATGGTTGAACAGCGGATTCATTTTTCAACTGAGGGATTGTCCCGGGGATGACCAAAATGAGCATACGTTTATTCGTCGGGAAGGTCAATTTTCTGCGGATTTTGATGAAGTGACCGGCAATTATTCTTCTGCGTTCAGGCTGCTGTCTGATTTTCAGGCCTGCAGGCACCTCTCCGGGGAGATCCTTCGTCTGGACGAGGAAAAGACGATGACCGCACCGTATCAGGTGGTCATTCTTCGTCTGCAGAAAATGATTCCCGGCGCGCAGAAGCCGTATTTCCTGATCGCCAAAGAGGAAAAAATCCAGGACACCTCGATCCTGCGCCTGATCGGCAGCGGCCAGGTCCAGGATTGTCTCGGCCGGTTTGCCCTGGGCAAGATTCTGAAAGTGAGACAGGAAATCAAAGCGGGCAATCGCATCTTTTTTGTCCCGCTGTCCATTGAGCCCATCATTGAATCGGAAGAGGCCCCGGAACAGTTTCCCGAGCCCGAACAAACCGCTGCACCGGACGTTGACGAAGTGGTTGTCCAGCCCGAAATTGAACCAGAAGAAAAGGCCATGCCGCTAGAACCAAAATAATTTTTGGCGGACCAAAATAATTTTTGAAAGAACAAAAATTATTTGCAATTATTTTCTGTAGATATATATTAGATTTGCCGGAGGCGAAGCTCGAATGAAAAACCAAAATGGATTTTCTCCCTTTGATCAAACTGGACGGTCCGCCCAGCCAGCGGCCGGCGCTCGTATGAAACTTCAGACGAATGGAGTCACAGTTCCAAGCATTGATCAACGCTCGTCATTGCGAGCGAAGCGAAGCAATCTTTCAGAAGAGCCTCTTGTCAAGGATTGCTTCGGCGAAGACGCCTCGCAATGACGGGTGAATGCGACAGCCTGTTGGAAAAGCAAAGTTTCTTCACTGATCAAACTGGCAAATGTCGATTAACACGATGGACGATATATCGACTCAATTTTTATTAACTTAAATATCAAATAATTACATGTCAGACCTGCCGGCGGCAGGGCTGACACCAGAAACCAAAAGAATATCCAATGGTATACTGATCCAATTTTGGTTTTTGAAACAAAGACTGATTGTCCTTTGATTTTAAAGACAGAACCTTAAAAAAGGTAAGTTGGAGCAGTATAAGAACATGAAACATGGTTCACTATGAACAATCAATCAGCAAGGACAGATCGGTCTACGGTTTTAATTCTGAACGGTCCGAACCTTGGGGTTTTGGGGCAAAGACAACCGGAGATTTACGGCGCATCCGGACTGGACGCTCTGCCCGCCCTGGTGGAGCAGGTGCTGGGGCCGGAGTCTGCGGAAGTCGAACTGCTGTTGTATCAGTCCAACAGCGAAGGCCGCCTCATTGACCGATTGGAACAGGCCCGCCTGGAGGAGGCTGTTCACGGACTTGTCTTCAATGCCGGGGCCTTGACCCACACCAGCCTGGCCATTGCCGACTGTCTGGCCTGGATTGACATCCCCTGCGTCGAGGTCCATTTGAGCAACGTTTGGGCCAGGGAGCAGGTCCTTCGGCATCAGAGTCTGATGGCCGCGCACTGCATCGGGGTTGTTGCCGGATTCGGGCTTTTGAGTTATGCATTGGCGGTTCAGGCCCTGGTTCACCATCTGCAGTCAATCCGGCCCGGTCTGGACCATGGCGCGGAGAAGACCCTTGATTAATCTTTGGAGCTGAATATGTATTCGACATCCGACATTCGAAACGGGTTAAAAATTGAATTGGACGGGCAGCCTTACGAGGTGCTGGAGTTTTTGCATTCCAAGAGCGGCCGCGGGGGGGCCCATATCAAGACCAAGCTCAGGAACCTGCTCAACGGTTCGGTTTTGGAGCGGACCTTCCGGTCCGGTGAAAAGCTCGGCAAGCCCGATTTGGAAGCCAAAGACATGCAGTACCTCTATAAAGAAGACAACGCCTTTGTGTTTATGGATATGACGAGTTACGAGCAGGTGTTTGTGGATCAGGCCGCACTTGGGGACAAAGGCAATTATCTGCTGGAGGGCCAGGAAATCAAGGTCGTGACCTATGAGGATGAGGTTATTGATATTCAGCTTCCGGCTGCTGTGGTCATGGATGTGGTGAAAACGGACCCGGGCTTGAAAGGCGATACTGTGAGCGGAGCCACCAAGCCGGCCAAAACCGAAAACGGGCTGAGTGTGAGTGTCCCCCTGTTTATCGATACCGGCGACAGGATAAAGGTCGACACCAGGACCGGGGAATATCTGGGCCGGGAGTCGTGAACGCTTGGAAACGATACACCCTCAATGCATGACGATGTCAGCTTATGGGATCTGTTGACGGCAATAAAATCGTTCGCGAGTTGTGTGCGCTCGGACTCTTTTTTTCCTTTGTGCTTGTCAGCCTCAGCCTGGCCTCCTATTCACCCGCAGATCCGACGTTGCCTGCGCAGGTAGGGACCGGCCAGGAAGCACGGAATCTCATCGGCATTGTTGGGGCCTATCTGGCCGGTCTGGTTGTCGGGCTCTTCGGTCTCGGGGCCTGGGTGGTGCCCCTGATGATGGCCGCGGCAGGCGCCTGTGTCCTCTGGCCGGACCTGCGGCCCGTGTGGTACCGATGGCTGGGGCTGTTTTTTCTGTTTCTGTGCCTGGTCACCTGGGGCTCCTCATCCTGGCCCGGGCATACGTTTTCGGTGCACGGTGTGCACGGCGGCGGACTTGTCGGCGATCTGTGCTATTGGATGGGAGAGCGTTTTCTCCAGTCCTGGGGAACCTTTCTTTTCTGGCTGTTTCTCCTTCTGGGCGGTCTGCAGCTCGTTTTGCGTCTTTCCTGGAAGCGTCTGGGAGAAATCCTGTATCACGGCAGCCTCGAGTGTTTCTCTTTTTTCAAGACGATCCTTCGGAGGCTTCTGGAAAAAGCCGATTCATACCGAAACAGACCTGCTGCCGAAACCCATTCAGATGAGGCAGAAGCAACGCCGCCCCCAACAAGCAGGAAACCTAAGGGCGGCAAACAAAAGGCTTCTGCAGCTCAGCCGCAGTCCCCCAGGCAGCAGACGGCAACCATCGAGAACTCCCCAAAAAAGCGCTCTTTTCCTGATCAGGCCTATCCCCCTCTGGAATTGTTTCAGGACATCCGTTTTGCAGACACAGGGGGAGACGGTGAAGATCTCCAGCATTTGACCGAAAAATTGTCGGCCTGTTTAGTGGATTTCGGGGTGCAGGGGGAGGTGATCAATGTCATTCCCGGGCCGGTGGTCACCATGTTTGAGTTTCGTCCGGCGCCGGGGGTCAAGATCAGCCGGATCGCGAATTTGAATGACGACCTGGCCCTGGCCTTGAAGGCCATCGCAGTGCGCATCGAGGCCCCGATTCCAGGTCGGGACCTGGTGGGTATCGAGATCCCCAACAAATTCAGAAAGACAGTGCATTTTAAGGAAATCATCGCTTCCAAGGCCTTTCAAAAGCCGGCCCAGGGCTTATGGATGGCCCTGGGCAGCGACATTCAGGGCGAGCCGGTGGTGGAAGAGCTGGGCAGGATGCCGCACTTGCTGGTGGCCGGGGCGACCGGGGCCGGAAAAAGTGTCTGTTTGAACTCCATTCTCATCAGTCTGCTGTGCAAATCGAATCCCCAGGAGCTGCAGCTGCTGCTCGTGGATCCCAAGCGGATTGAAATGGGACTCTATGCTGATCTCCCGCATCTGGTGCATCCGGTGGTCACCGAGATGGAATTGGCCAAGGCGGCCCTGGACTGGGCGGTCCATGAAATGGATCGCCGCTACGAGATCCTGGCCGAGATGAGTGTGCGCAATATTCAGGGCTATAACAAAAAAGTGTCTGAACTCAGGAACAAGCAGCCGTCCGACACTCCAGAGCCGGAGCCTTTGCCCTATCTGGTCATTATCATCGATGAATTAGCTGATTTGATCTTGACCGTGGGCAAGGAAGCGGAAGCGAGCATCATTCGTTTGGGACAACTGGCCAGGGCCGCGGGCATTCATCTCATTCTAGCCACGCAGCGGCCTTCCGTGGACGTGGTGACCGGCCTGATCAAGGCCAATTTTCCTTCCAGGATCGCGTTTCAGGTCAGTTCAAAACACGATTCTCGGACTATCTTGGACACCGTGGGGGCGCAGTATCTCCTGGGCATGGGGGATATGCTGTTCAAGAGCAGTGCCGGACGGCTTCGCCGTATCCATGGCGCATATATCGACGATGCCGATATCGGGGCGGTGATCGATTTCTGGAAGGAGAAGCAGACCTTTCAGGAGAAGCTCGACCTGAGTGCCTGGAAGCGTAAAACAGGCGGATCAGGCCCGGACAGTCAGGGCGAGGATGTCCTGGACGACCCTTTGTATGACCAGGCGGTTGAATTCGTTCAGGATCAGGGAAAAGCCTCCATCTCCATGATCCAGCGACAGCTCAGAATCGGATTCAACCGGGCGGCCAGATTCATTGAACAGATGGAGCAGGACGGCATTATCGGACCCCAGGAGGGAAGCAAGCCGCGGACAGTGGTCAAGCATTGAGGATTGAAGATTGAAGATTGAGGATTTAAGATCAGAGCTCTTTACAGGACGCGTAAATTTGAAGGATTTTTTGGACATTTTGTGATACTTCTGGCCTCATTTTGGGGTTTCAGGTGTCTGGTTTCAGGTTTCAGTTTGCGGATTTTGCCTTTCCAGACACCCGACACCTGAAACCAGAAACCAAAAGCATGTCCAATTTTAAGAATATTTCAGACATTATTCATTATTTTAGAACGTTAAGGTTCAACGGCGTAATGTCGGTACGAGGTCTGAAGATTGAATAGTGAATATTGCTGCAGGGAGGACGTGTAGGTTCACGGTTCCAAGTTCACGGTTCACGGTTTGAAGCGGAAGAAAGGTGGAAGAGACCGTCTGGGCTGTTCGCAAAGCTTTCTTGTTTTCATACCCGTGAACCGTAAACCATATTCGGCAAGGACTTCAGCAGCGCTAGAACAAGAGAGTGTCTTGTTTTTCTTTGACGAAAAATTGATCGTGTTCTGCCGTTTTAAAAGGTGTCATAATGCGTGAAGTCGCTGATCTCCCGACGTTTTGGCGGCTTGGGGGTCTGGGCGGGATAGCCGAGGGGGATCAGGACCGGCATTTCAAATTCCTTGGGAATGTGGAGTACTTCCCGGGCCTTATCATGATCGAACAGGCCGACCACAACCGAGCCAAGACCCTGGGCATGGGCGGCCAGGCAGAGGTTCTGGGTGGCCAGCCCCAGATCGAAGAGAAACCAATCCCCGTATTTGGTAGGGGCTTGACCCTTGTAATAGCCCGAGCTTTGGAGTTTGCCGGCTAAACCCAGAAGGAGCGGGGCCTCCACAATGGCCTTTGCAGCCGGGTTGCCTTTGGCCATGGTTTCCTGAAGCTGTTCGCGGATGGTGTGGTCTTGAATGATCAGGACCTCCCAGCATTGGGTATTGGCCCAGGACTGGGACCACTGAACAGCCTCAAGCAATGCGTTTTGCACATCCAGGGGAATTTCCCGATCGTCAAATTTGCGGATGCTTCGCCTTTCCTTGATGATTGTCATACAATCCATACTCTTGCCTCCCTCGCAGTGTTGTGTTTTTTTCCAGGGACACCACACAGTATGCCGTATTTTTTTCTGATCAGCAAACGGGTTTTGCACCCGAGCGTTCAACGGGTTTCATGCTTCACTTTCGTTGCAGCAATCTTCAATCTTCAATTGTAAATTTTCAATTCTTCGATGCCTGAATTGCCTGAAGTGGAGATCATTGCCAGGGGCCTGGACTGTCTGTTGAAGGACCGGGTCATTGCTTCGGTCCGGATCATGTACGCCGGATGTCTGTCCGGTACTGCCCGCGGATTGGAACAGATGTTGCCGGGAAGCCGGGTCCTGGGAGTCCGCCGCCGGGCAAAGCTTGTTATCATCGATCTTGATGAGGACCGGCATCTGGTTTTTCATCTGAAAATGACCGGCAAACTGCTGTTTGCCCGGCACACTGACCCTGGAGTTGACAAACACACCCACCTTAGTATTAACTTTGCCGACCGGACGCGGCTGTTCTACCGCGATCTGAGAAAATTCGGCTATTGTCTGCTTTTGCACCGCACTGAATTTGCAACCTGGGATTTTTTTGCCAAGCTGGGGCCTGAGCCCCTGCAGCTGGACTTTCCGGAATTCAAGACCCTTTTTCACAAGCGCACAGGCCGCGTCAAGGCCCTTCTGCTCGACCAGGAGCGTATCGCCGGAATCGGCAATATTTATGCCGATGAATCACTCCATCTGGCCGGGATCCATCCCGCCCGGCCCTGTTGTGATATCCCGGACAGCGGGCTGCGTGCCTTGTTTGACGCCCTGCAGGCGGTCCTGAACAAGGCCATTGATTCCGGCGGGTCGTCCTTCAGTGATTATGTGAACAGCCTGGGACGTCCGGGGTCCTATCAGGACCTTTTTCAGGTCTACGGCCGTCGCGGACAGCCTTGCCGCTGCTGCGGGAGCGAATTAGCGAGTGCGAAGGTGTCCGGGCGGACCTCGGTGTTTTGTCCGCGCTGCCAGCCGATGGAGTAAGGGGAAGGGTGTATTTCGAAGCAATCTCTCAGTCCGCCGCCCGGGCGCTCGCGGGCTGAAAAGGTACAGCATGGAGTCCTCAATGACGCAAGCGCAATTGCCCAAAGGCTATGAACCCGGGGAAGTGGAGGCACGGTGTCTCGATTTCTGGGAAACACAGCAAAGCTTCACACCGAAAGAGCATGATGCAAAGCCCCCGTATTCGATTGTCATTCCGCCGCCCAACGTCACGGGCAGTCTGCACATGGGCCATGCCTTGAACCTGACCCTGCAGGACATCCTCTGCCGGTACGCTCGGCAGAAGGGCCATACGGTGCTCTGGGTTCCGGGGACGGATCACGCCGGCATTGCCACCCAGAACGTGGTGGAACGTTCTCTGGCGGATGAGGGCAAGACCCGCGAGGACCTGGGACGCGAAGCGTTTGTGGAGCGGGTCTGGGCCTGGAAGCAGGAATACGGGGACAAGATCCTGAACCAGGTCAGGAAACTGGGGGCTTCCGTGGACTGGTCCAGACTCCGGTTCACCATGGATGAGGGCCTGTCCAGGGCCGTGCGGGAGGTCTTTGTTTCGCTCTATGAGCAGGGACTCATCTATCAGGGGGATTACATCATCAACTGGTGTCCCCGCTGCAAGACGGCCCTGGCCGATCTGGAAGTCGATCACAAGGAAAAGCAGGGCGGCTTGTACAGCATCACCTATCCTGAGGCTGACGGCGGCCCTGGATTGACCGTGGTCACCACCAGGCCGGAGACCATGCTGGGGGATACAGGCGTGGCGGTGCACCCCGATGATGAGCGCTATCAGGCCTTCATCGGCAAAGACCTGCTCCTGCCGCTGGCAGACCGACGGATTCCGGTGGTCGCCGATCCCTATGTGGATGCATCCTTCGGCACCGGCTGCTTGAAGATCACCCCGGCCCACGACCCCAATGATTTTGAAATCGGCCGACGGCACGGCCTGGACAGTGTCCGGGTGATCAACGCCGACGGGATCATGACCCCGGAAGCGGGAGCCGGGTATGCCGGTTCGGACCGTTTCGAATGCCGGGAGCAGGTGGTTCGGGATCTTCAAGATCTCGGCCTGCTCATCAAACAGGAGGCCTTCGAGCATAAGGTGGGGCATTGCTACCGCTGCGCCACGGTTGTGGAGCCCAGCATCTCCCGGCAGTGGTTTGTGGCGGCCAGGCCCCTGGCTGAAAAAGCAAAACAGGCGGTGGTCCAGGGCGAGACAAGCATTTACCCGGCCAATTGGAACCGGCTGTATTTTGACTGGCTGGACGATATCCGGGACTGGTGCATCTCCCGGCAGATCTGGTGGGGCCACCAGATTCCCGCCTGGACCTGCGCCGAATGCCGGGAGCTTGTTGTCAGCCGCCAGGATCCCGAGACCTGCCCACAGTGCGGGAGCGGCCGCCTTGTCCGCGACGAGGATGTCCTCGACACCTGGTTCTCCTCGGCGCTCTGGCCCTTCAGTACTTTGGGCTGGCCGGACAGGACCTGGGAGCTGGAGACCTTTTATCCGACCAGTGTTCTGGTGACGGGCTTTGATATCATTTTTTTCTGGGTGGCCCGGATGATGATGATGGGACTGGAGTTCATGCAGGAAGTCCCGTTTCGCGATATCTACATCCATGCCCTGGTGCGCGATGAGCAGGGACGGAAAATGAGCAAATCCACGGGCAATGTCATTGACCCCCTGCTGATGATCGATCGCTACGGGGCGGATGCCCTGCGCTTCACCCTGACCGCCTTTGCCGCCATGGGCCGGGATATCAAACTGGCGGAGGCCAGGATTCAGGGCTACAAGCATTTCATCAACAAGATCTGGAACGCGGCCAGGTTCGTGCTCATGAATCTTCCGGGCGCTTCCGGCCGGGGCGAGTGGCGGCAGGCCCGGAGTTTCAGCCATCTCTATATCCTGCACGAGCTGGAGCGGGTCAAAAAAGCGGTGGCCGAGGCCCTGGATCACTACCATTTCAACGAAGCGGCCCAGACCCTGTATCAGTTTGTCTGGCACACCTATTGCGACTGGTATCTGGAGATGATCAAGCCGGAACTGTATGCCGGGGATGAACGGAGCAAGCAAGCGGCTGCCGCCTGCCTGGAAACAAGCTTTGCGGAGTTGCTCATCCTGCTCCATCCCTTGATTCCGTTTGTCACCCAGGAAATCTGGTGGCAGCTTCCCGGACGGGCCGGACAGGACCTGACGGATGTTCCCTTTCCTGGCTTCAGGCCTGAGTCCGACAATCCGGCCCTGGAGGAGAAAATGCAGTTTTTCCAGGATACGGTGGTCGCGGTCAGAAATATCCGAAGCGAGTTGAACATCAATCCAGCCCTGAAACTCGATGCCCTGGTCAGGGCCGAGGGGCCGGATGCGACGTTTCTCCGGGAGAACAGCCGGATTATCCGCCAGCTGGCCGGGATCGGCTCCCTGGTCATTGATCCGGAGGCCGAGCCGCCGCAATGTGCAGCCAGCGGGGTGGTCCAGGGCTATGAGCTGTTTGTTCCCCTGGAAGGGGTACTGGATTTTCAGGCTGAATTGGCACGGCTGGAAAAGGAACTTCAAAAAATCAACAAAAATATCCATGGGCTGAATCAAAAGTTGTCCAATGAGCAGTTTCTGAAAAAAGCCCCGGCCCAGGTGGTGCAGAAAGAAGAAGGCAAGATTGCCGAGCTTCGCGAAAAACTGGAGATCTTGGAAACATTGCATGCCAAATTCAAACACATCCAGGGGCAGGCCCATGCCTGAGCAAAAAGGGATAGTCTATTTACTCGGAGCCGGTCCCGGAGATCCCGGCCTGCTCACCCTCAGGGCCCGGGATGTCCTCTCCCGAGCCGAGACCGTGGTCTATGATTATCTGGCCAATAAACGGTTTCTGGAATTCTGCCGCCCGGATGCGGAATTGATATACGTTGGCAAGCAGGGCGGGGCCCACACCCTGTCCCAAGAGGCCATCAATGATCTTCTGGTGGACAAAGCCGCAGCCGGCAAAGAGGTGGCCCGGCTCAAGGGCGGTGATCCCTATGTCTTCGGCCGGGGGGCTGAAGAAGCCGAAGAACTGCTGGCTGCCGGGGTCGCTTTCGAGGTGGTCCCGGGCGTGACCTCGGCGGTGGCGGGTCCGGCCTATGCCGGCATCCCGCTGACCCACAGACAGTACGCGTCCTCGGTGACGCTGATCACCGGACATGAGGATCCAACAAAAAAGGAAAGCGCCCATGACTGGGAGGCCCTGGCCCGAAGCGGCAGCACCCTGGTCTTTTTCATGGGAATCAAAAACCTGGACCTGATTACGGACAAGCTGATCACAGCCGGATTGTCCCCCGAGACCCCGGCGGCTCTGGTGCGCTGGGGCACGACCTGCGAACAGGAGACCCTGGCGGGTTCCCTGTCCGGGATCACGGACCTGGCCCGGGCCAAGGGCATGAAACCGCCGGCCCTGCTGGTGGTCGGAGAAGTGGTGGCCCTGCGGGACAAACTGAACTGGTTCGAACAGCGGCCCCTGCTCGGCAAGGGGGTGGTGGTCACCCGGGCCCGGGAGCAGGCCAGTTCGCTCCTTGGGCTGCTCGAGGCCTACGGCGCCTGCTGCTACGAGTTCCCCACCATCGCCATCAGGCCCATGCCGGACTATTCCCGGCTGCATGCCGCATTCGCAGCGCTGGATACCTATGACTGGCTGATTTTCACCTCGGTCAACGGGGTCAGGGTCTTCTGGCAGCAACTCAGGGCCTGCGGCCTGGACTCCAGACGGCTGGGCGGGTGCTCTGTGGCCGCCATTGGCCCGGCCACGGCTGAGGCTTTGCAGGAAAACGGCATCACTCCTGATTTTGTTCCCGGGCAATATGTGGCTGAAGCCGTGGTCCGGGGCCTGAAGGAGCAGGGGGTCACCGGGGCCAGGGTCCTCATCCCCCGTGCCGAACAGGCCCGGGAGGTCCTGCCCGAGGCCCTGCAGCAGGCAGGGGCCGCGGTGGAGGTGCTCCCTGTGTACAGCACGCAGCCCGCAGAATCCAGCGGAACCGAAATCCTGGAGCATATGGCCGCGGGAAGGGTTCAGTTCATCACCTTCACGAGTTCCTCGACCGTGAGCAACTTTTTTCAGCTGGTCTCCCCGGAGGCGCTGCGTCCTTTTGTCCCCGGGCAGGTCAAACTGGGCTGCATCGGTCCGATTACGGCCCGAACCCTGAAACAATTCGGCTTTCAAGCCGATCTGCAGCCTGAGGACTACACCATTCCGGCCCTGGCTGCCTGTCTCGCCTGTCCCGACGCACCTGGAAAAAGTCGTACGTAAACGATTCGAGTGAATCAATATTCGTGTAATTATCTGGATTTACTGACCTCTTGCGGCTGCAAAAGGATTTTTTGCAGCCGCATCTGTCCCATGGCCTCCTGCAAATTGACGCCCTGTCTTTGGCTCTGTTAGCCCGTGGTTCTCTTCTCCTGGCAGTCCGGTCATTTTGAAAGACCGATTCCGTTTTTGCCGGATCGGTGAGCATGGAGAGTGTGTTGCCGGGCTGTATCGTTCATGCAGCGCGAAATGCAACTGATTCAAAATTTTCTGCTGTGAACTTGACATGAAGGGGAAATAGCGGTTAGAATTCATTGAACTTGATTGAGAACCGGCTTTGCAGCAGATTTCAAGTGCCCGGTTCCCCCCGGTTTTTATTGCTGATTGTTTCGATAAGGCCGAATCACGCGGGACTGGATTGTTGCCCCTGACTCAGCTCGGATATGGCGGTGCAGATGATCATGGTGTTTTTTCGCAACGGAAACATGGAGTAGGAAGCGCTTATGGACGAACGAAACGCTATCGTAGTTGTCAAGAATTTGTACAAGATTTTCGGCCAGAATCCGGAACGGGCCTTCAAATTATTCGAAGAGGGCAAGGAAAAGGATGAAATTTACAAAGAGACCGGGCTGACCGTCGGCGTCAGGGATGCGAGTTTTGAGGTTCGCGAAGGGGAGATTTTCGTGGTCATGGGACTTTCCGGTTCAGGGAAGTCCACCTTGGTCCGGATGCTCAACCGCCTGATCGAGCCGACATCCGGGCATGTCTATCTGGAAGACAAGGATGTGGCCGAGATGAGCATGGAGGAATTGACCCAGCTCCGCCGGGAAAAAATGAGCATGGTCTTCCAGTCCTTCGCCCTGATGCCCCACATGACGGTCCTGCAAAACGCCGCCTTCGGCATGGAAGTGGCCGGAAAGTCGGAAAAGGAGCGTAATGAACGGGCCATGAAGGCCCTGGAGCAAGTGGGGCTTCAGGCCAATGCCAACAGTTATCCCAAGGAACTCTCCGGAGGGATGCAGCAGCGGGTCGGCCTGGCCCGCGGACTGGCGGTTGATCCTACGATCATGCTCATGGATGAAGCCTTTTCCGCCCTCGACCCCCTAATCCGGACCGAAATGCAGGACGAACTCCTCAAACTGCAGGAAGCCAGTCAGCGGACTATTGTTTTTATTTCCCACGATCTGGACGAGGCCATGCGCATCGGTGATCGCATCGCCATGATGGAGGGCGGTAATATCGTTCAGGTGGGCACGCCCGAGGAGATTCTCAAGAATCCGGCCACGGATTATGTCAAGGCCTTCTTCCGGGGGGTGGATCCCACCCACGTCCTGTATGCCGGAGACATTGCCTCCAACAAATTCGTGACCCTGGTGGATCACAAAGGAGAGGGACCCAGAACAGCTCTGGATCAGATTCTCCGGGCGGAACGGGACTATGGGTTTGTCCTGGACCGGCGGAAGCGCTTTCAAGGCATCGTGTCCACTGATTCGTTGAAACATTTGATCGAAAAGGGATCTGAACAAGACACGTCCCTGTCCGATGCCTTTCTGGACAATGTCCAAACCGTATCCAGCTCCAGCAGCCTCCAGGATGCCTTGCCGTATATTTCCGGAGCTGCCTGGCCGGTCCCTGTGGTGGACGAGGACAGTGTCTACCAAGGGGCCATTTCCAAAAATATTTTTCTGCGAACCCTGCGCCGGGAAGAAGATTGAGTGTTCCGAAGGTGGAACGGTGTGTACCGGCGGGGTCTGGTTTTGACTGCAACCCGTAATGAGGAGTGAGGCATGGGAAACATACTCAATTTTGATAATTTTTTTCTCCCCGTGGATACCTGGATTGAGTTCATCGTGGATTGGCTGGTGGGCAATTTCCGGCCGCAGTTTCAGATGATCAAATGGCCGGTGGATGTGACTCTGACCGGAATCGACAGTTTCTTGAACTGGGTGCCTCCGATCATTGTTCTGCTGTTCCTGGTGCTTTTTGCCTGGAAGTTTGCCGGCAAGGCCGTGGCTATATTCAGTCTGATCAGTTTTTTGCTCATCGGGTATATGGGCCTGTGGTCCGAAACCATGACTACCTTGGCCATGGTCTTTTCTGCGGTGATTTTCTGTATCGCGGTGGGCGTCCCCTTAGGGATCATTGCTTCCAGAAGTGATGGTTTCGCGGCAAGCATCCGGCCGATCCTGGATACTATGCAGACCACTCCGGCCTTTGTCTATCTGGTGCCGGTGGTCATGCTTTTTTCCATCGGGACGGTCGCCGGGGTCATCGCGACCATCGTCTTTTCCATGCCCCCGATCATCCGCTTGACCAATCTGGGCATTCGCCAGGTGCATCCTGAACTCATCGAAGCGGCCCAGGCCTTTGGGAGTACCCCGCGGCAGGTGCTGGTCAAAGTGCAGGTGCCGCTGGCCCTGCCCACGATCATGGCCGGTTTGAATCAGACCATTATGCTCTCCCTGTCCATGGTGGTCATTGCCGCTCTGATCGGCGCCGGCGGACTCGGCGTTCCGGTCTTCCAGGGACTGAACAGCCTGCAGGTCGGTCTGGCCGGCATCGGCGGCATCAGCATTGTCCTCATGGCCATGGTCCTGGACCGCATCACCCAGTCTCTGGGAGAGCTGGGAAAACGTTGATATCTCCAGCCAAACGGCTGAGATTATATCCCGTTGTCTGCTCAGCTCGGGCAGACTGCAATCTTCAACGAAATAAGGAGGTTTTATGAAGTTTAAGGGATACCTGAAAATGGTTGTTATTGGTATGGTTCTGACAACGATGCTTGTGGTTGCCGGCAGCGTCGGTGCGGCGGATCTGCCCGGAAAGGGCACGACCGTGCAACCGGCCCGGGCGACCTGGACCACCGGTTTTTTTCTGGAAGCACTGTACAGCCGCGCGTTGTCTGATCTCGGGTTCGATGTCCGCCCGCCTAAGGATCTGAGCAATCCGATTTTTTATCAAGCGGTGTGCCAGGGCGATGTGGACTACTGGGCCAATGGCTGGTTCCCGCTTCACGACGCCCAGCTCCCTGAAAATTTCAACCAAAAGGCTGAAAAGGCCGGTTTTGTGGCCAAGGCCGCGGCCCTGCAGGGCTATCTGGCCGACAAAGCGATGTGTGAAAAACTGGACATCACTTCCCTGGAGGATTTCAAACGGGAAGAAGTGAAAGAGGCCTTTGACGACAACGGCGACGGCAAGGCCGACCTGGTGGCCTGTCCTCCGGGCTGGGGCTGCGAAAAAGCGATTGCCAAGCATATGGAGGCCTATGGCCTGGGTGAGCACATCAACTTGATCAAGGCCGGGTATTCCGCGAGCATGGCCGACGCCGTGGCCAGGAATGACGCCGGAAAACCCGTGTTTTTCTACACCTGGACCCCGAACTGGACCGTGTTTAAGCTGAGACCCGGCGAAGACGTCCTCTGGTTGAACGTCCCCCATGACGTTGGCGACAAAAACACCGATGCCAGCGGGATCGACGGGGCGGCCACCGATCCGATCAAAATGGGCTTCATTCCCAACGACATCAATGTCGTGGCCAACAAGGAGTTTTTGGCGAATAATCCGGCTGCCGCCACGCTCTTTGAAGTCATGTCCGTCCCGATCGACGCCATTTTTGCCCAGAACAACAAGATGTTCGAAGGCGAGAACAAGCAGCGGGATATCGAGCGCCATGTGGATGAATTCATCGCCGACAATCAGGAAGAGTGGAATTCCTGGCTGGAAGCGGCCAAGGCAGCTGAATAACAAGGCCTTTATACAAGTCGACTGATGCGATGCCGATTGCACATCTTGCCCGCATCAGGAAAAACGTGTAGTACAAGAACCCGGCTCCACAATGGGGCCGGGTTCTTGTATTTTTGCCCTGCCTCCGGCAGGATTGAAGACTGGTGAGAGGACTCTTTTCCGGCGCAAATCCGCAATCCGCAATCTAAAATCCACAATTCATTATGCCCCGTCCACTGCCCATTGCGGTGCTGCTCTCAGGCGGCGGCAGCAACCTGCAGTCCATCATCGACCATGTTGAAATGGGACGGCTCCAGGCGAGCATCAGGCTGGTGGTGTCCAATGATCCCCGGGCCGGCGGCCTGGAGCGGGCCCGGACGCATGCCATTCCCACCCGGGTGCTCAACCATCGGGACTATCCTTCCCGGGAACAGCATGATGCCGCCATTGTGCACCATCTGCAGCAGGCCGGAGTGGAGGTGGTCTGTCTGGCCGGATACATGCGCCTGATCGGCAAACGCTTCCTGGACGCCTTTCCCCAGCGCATTCTCAATATCCATCCTTCCCTGCTGCCGGCCTTTCCAGGGCTTGATGCGCAACAGCAGGCCGCTGATGCCGGCGTCCGCTTTTCCGGGGCCACGGTTCATTTTGTGGACGAGGAACTGGACCATGGGCCGATCATTCTCCAGGGGGCGGTTCCGGCCTATCCAGGCGAGGGACGGGAGCGGCTGGCCCGCCGGATTCTGGCCCTGGAGCACCGGATTTACCCCCAGGCCTTACAGTGGCTGGCTGCGGACAGGGTGCGCTTTGATGAACACGGCCTGGCCCGGCTTCTGCCTGATGATTCGTGGTCGGCTTTGCCCCTTGATCAGCCCGCCTGCCTGGTCAATCCCCCCTTGGAAAGCGGTTTTTAATGATCTCCCAGCTTCCTGCCTACCTCCGGAATATCCAGAAAATCGTCATGGATGCGGCTGTGCAGAACACGGCCCTGACCAGGCGGGTTCAGGACCGGCTGCCGGATCTGGAACAGGACGTGCTCAGGGCAGGTGAGGCGCTTGTGCCGGATCAAGGGCAGCGTGTGGTCTATCTGAAGCAGTATAAAGGCCGATTCCTGCGCTTTTGCCCCGGAACCAAACAGTACCGCTGCTGCGGCTATCGGATCATCCATATCGGCGAAAATTGCCCCCTGCAGTGTTCCTACTGCATCCTCAAGGCCTATTTTCAGGACCGGGTTCTCAAGGTCTGGGCCAATCAGGACGACCTCTGGAGGGAACTGGAGGAAACCTTTCAGGCCCATCCCAATCGGCTTTTCCGGGTGGGCACGGGGGAGTTCACCGACTCCCTGGCCCTGGAGCCCATTACCGGTTATAGCCGCGATTTGCTCGCCTTTCTGGGGGATTATCCCAATTGCTGCCTGGAACTCAAATCAAAAATCGTCGATCTGAGCTGGATGGAGGCTGTGAAACGCCCGGACCGGGTCCTGCCGGCCTGGTCCTTGAATTCTCCTGAGGTGGTGGATGCAGAGGAGCACAGGGTCGCCTCACTGGAGGAGCGACTGGCCGCGGCCCGGGAGTGTGCTCGATCCGGTTTCCGGGTCTGCTTGCATTTTGACCCGATCATCAGGTATCCTGGCTGGGAAACAGGTTATTCCAGAATCGTGGAGATGATCTTTGATTACCTCCGGCCTATCGACATCGCCTATCTGAGTCTTGGTTCCTTCCGGGGCATGCCGGCATTGTTTGATTTCATAGCCCGGAGGTGGCCGGAGTCCGGATACATCCATCAGGAGTATGTCCCCGGCCTGGACGGGAAAATGCGGTTGCTGCGCCCGCTGCGCATAGAGCAGTTCCGGTTCATTGCCCAAGGCCTGCGCAAGCACGGGCTTGAGCGGCAGCTCTATTTCTGCATGGAATCCGATGCGGTCTGGCGGGCGGTGCTCGGCTGCACCCCAAAAGAACTGGGCGGGCTGGATACGCACCTGTTGCGTCAGGCCTTTGGGATTGAAGATTGAATTTTGAATATATCTTCAATCTTAAATATTCAATTCTATAAACACAAGGAGGTGTCATCATGCAACTGCAATCACCAGCGTACAATGACAAGGCCTCAATTCCGGTAAAATATGCCATGCCCGGCGCCGGGGGGGAGAACCTCTCCGTGCCTCTGACCTGGACAGACCCGCCGGAAGGGACCCGGTCCTTTGCTTTGACCATGCTCGATCCCCATCCTGTGGCCAATAACTGGATTCACTGGATGGTGATTGATATTCCGGCTGAAACCCGGAAGCTGGAGGAAGGAGCCTCAGGAAAGCAAATGCCCGAGGGGGCGCGGGAGCTGAGCAATTCCTTCGGCAAAGGCGGGTACGGCGGACCGCAGCCTCCGGCAGGGACCGGGGAACACCCTTATGTGTGTACCTTGTATGCCTTGAGCACAGAATCCCTTGATCTGGACGCCCGGGCGAGTCTGGCTGATTTTGAGCAGGCCATCCAGGGCAAGGTGCTGGACAAGGCCGAATATACCGGAATATTTGAGCAGCAATAACCAAAGCGGACAGCGGCTGAAAAGCCGCTGTCCGCTTTGGTTATCCATTTCGGTTGTCTCTGAATTTCGAATTTCTCAATCCGGAGAAAACCTGGAACCTTCGGTTTGCGGGCGAACCCCGATGAAAAAATCGAACATCCTCCCTTACTGCTTCCTGCCATAGACATCTTCCAGGCGGACGATGTCGTCCTCCCCTAAATAACTCCCGGTCTGCACCTCGACGAGTTCCAAAGGGATTTTTCCCGGGTTTTCCAGGCGATGCTCCCGGCCCAGCGGAATATAAGTGGACTGGTCCTCGCTCAACAGGATTTCAGCCTCCCCATTGGTGATCCTGGCGGTGCCTTTGACCACCACCCAATGTTCTGCCCGGTGATGATGCTTCTGCAGGGAAAGCTTCCCTCCGGGTTTGACCGTGATGCGCTTGACCTGGAAACGCTCTTCCAGATCCATGGTTTCATAGCTGCCCCAGGGGCGGTAGATCTTTTTGTGATCGTGGGCTTCACAGCGATTGAGCTGCTTGAGGCTGGTCACGAGCTGCTTGACATCCTGCACCCTGTTTTTTGGAGCCACCATGACCGCATCCGCGGTTTCCACGATGATATGGTCCCTGACCCCCACCACGGCTAAGAGCCGGCTGCCGGCCTGAAGAAACGAGTCCTCCACGTCATGGATCAGAATATCCCCAGAGGTCACGTTCCCGTCTTCGTCCTTGCCCTTGACCTCCCATAAAGCGTTCCAGGACCCCAGGTCGGACCAGCCCGCATCCAGAGGAACCATCACTCCGTTTGTAGTTTTTTCCATCAGCGAATAATCCACGGATTCACTGGGACAGGCCTTGAAAGCCGCCGGATCCAGGCGCAGGAAGTCGAGATCGGCAACCGCCCGTTCAAAGGCGGTCTGGCAGGCCTCGTCGATCGCGGGAGCGTGCTGCTTGAGCTCTTGTTGGAAACGTTCGGCCTGGAACATGAATATGCCGCTGTTCCAGCAGTATTGGCCGGACTGGAGATAGTCCCGGGCGGTCTCAAGATCCGGCTTTTCCACAAAAGAGTCGATGCGAAAAGCCGAAGGTCCATTGGCCTCGTTGCCATCGGGAAGGGGGGAGCCCTTCCTGATGTATCCATATCCGGTTTCCGGATGGCTGGGCACAATGCCGAAGGTGACCAGCGATCCCTGTTCAGCCAGGTGTCTCCCTCGGTCAATGACCCGGCTGAAGTTGTGAATATCAGCAACATGATGATCCGCAGGCAAGACCAGCAGCACGGGGTTTGCAGTGCTGGACAGGGCCTGCAGGGCGGCCGCGGCAATGGCCGGGGCCGTGTTCCGGCCTTCCGGCTCGAGGATGATGGTTGCGGAGGCGAGGTCCAGCTCGCGAAGCTGCTCAGCTGCCATGAAGCGGTGTTCCTGGTTGCAGATGACAATGGGATCGGACATCTCGATCCCGTCCAGCCGGAGCAGGGTGTTTTGAAACATGGAGCGCTCGTCTACCAGGGGCAGGAACTGCTTGGGAACGTGGCTTCTGGACAGCGGCCAGAGCCGGGTTCCGGATCCGCCGCAGAGAATAACCGGGATGATCATCTCTCTCTCCTTCATATCGAAAGGGTTTCCAATGAATGTTGGAGCGCATTGTGCACCATGAGCAGTGCTTTTGTCCATGCCTTTTCGGACTGCTGGGGGTCGGACGGAAACGATTCCGCAAAGGATGAGTCTTGAGAAAAAGAGTTGTCATCCCGGCCAGAAGGTGGAGCGAAGAAACCCGGGATGGAACAAGACGAGCGGGTTGGCGGTGATTTGATCCGGCACCAGGTGGTACCAGCAATAGCCCCGGGCCTGGAATTCTCGGATTGCTTGTGCAGCCAGCCCGCATTCCCTGGCGGCCTGGAGCATGGCATCCCGCTGGCAGCGGGATCGTCCGCTGACCCGGAACAATTTGGGACGGATCCCGAAGCGGCGGAAGAGCTGTTTGAAGCGCCGGTATTCCAGGTAGCGGCAGAAGCCGTCGGCCGTTGCACAGAGAAAGACCCCCAGACTGAGAACGAGGCCCAGCAACTGGAAAAACACTGCTTTCACAGACTCGAATCCATGGTCATCAGGGAACTCCAGCAACAGCCAGACACTGACCGTCAGGCCGAGGCTGCTGAAGGCATGGGGCAGGGGGGCGGCCCGCAGATAGGCAATGACATTTTGCTTGAGAGAGCCTCTCACCCTTTGCGCTCCAGTCTGGGATTGAGTTCCTCCCGCAGCCAGTCCGCAAACAGATTGATCCCCACCACGAGCATGACCAGGGCCGCTCCTGGGAAGACAATCATCCACCACATCCCGGCATAGATATAGTCTTTGCCGTTGGAGATCATCATGCCCAGCGAGGGTTCGGTCACCGGAACCCCGACGCCCAGAAAACTGAGCGTGGCCTCGAGCATGATCACCACGCCGAGATCCACAGCCACCACCACCAAAATCGGGGGCAGGGCGTTGGGCAGAAGATGCTTGAGGAGCAGCCGGAAATCCTTGGCCCCGGTGGCTTTGGCTGCGGTGATGTAAGTCTCTTCCTTGACTTCCAGAACACTGCCGCGCATGGTCCGGGCATAGCGCACCCAGTCCGCCAGGCAGATGGCCAGGATGACCGTCAATAAGCCCCGCTGATTGAAGATTCCCATGAGCAGAAAGGCCATCAAGGTCGTGGAAAAAGCGAAGAAGGTATCCGCCAAGCGCATGACAATGGCATCCAGTATCTTCCCATAGTAGCCCGCCAGCAAGCCCATGAGCACGCCAAAGGTGCCG
>CAZUMF010000028.1:0-28855 GCA_964621385.1 uncultured Desulfohalobiaceae bacterium | reverse complement strand
AACAGATTAAAGAGTCCGGAGGGGGCAGGGATCCCCCGAGAGCAAGCCTTAGAAAACCAAGGGCCGGAAGCGTTAGAGCGAATGAGAACTCTGTGATCGGTTCGTGGCTTCAGCTGAAGTTTCATACCAGAGTTTAACAGCTTGATTTCATCCCAGGCAACCGGCGCGTAGTCTTTTTCTGAACAATCGGAAATCGTAAATCTCTGAAACTCTGAACAGGAATCAGCTTGAGTGTATGACTGAGTATCAACCGCAGTCCATCGAAGCGAAGTGGCAGGCAATCTGGGATGCAAAGGGACTCTTCCAGGCTGTTGCCGATCCCGGCAAAGACAAATACTACGTCCTGGAAATGTTTCCCTACCCCTCGGGCAAGATCCATATGGGCCATGTCCGGGTCTACACCATCGGCGATGTCATCGCCAGACACAAGCGGATGCGTGGCTACAACGTCCTGCATCCCATGGGCTGGGACGCCTTCGGCCTGCCGGCGGAAAACGCGGCCATCAAAAACCGTATCCACCCCGCCAAATGGACCTACGCCAACATCGACGAGATGCGCTCCCAGCTCAAAAGCCTCGGCTTCTCCCTGGACTGGGACCGGGAATTCGCGACCTGCGATTCTTCCTACTATGCCTGGGAGCAGCTCTTCTTCCTCAAGTTCTGGGATAAGGGCCTGGTCTACCGCAAAAAGGCGCCGGTCAACTGGTGCCCGGACTGCAACACCGTGCTGGCCAACGAGCAGGTGGAAGAGGGCGTCTGCTGGCGCTGCAGCACCGAGGTGGAGCACCAGGAGCTTTCCCAGTGGTTTTTGCGCATCACCGACTACGCGGACGAACTCCTGAGTTATCTGGACAAGCTCCAGTCGGCCTGGCCCGAGCGGGTGCGGATCATGCAGGAGAACTGGATCGGCCGCAGCGAAGGCGCGGAAATCGATTTTGCAGTCGCGGACCAGGCGGAAAGCATCCGGGTCTTCACCACCAGGCCGGACACCCTGTTCGGGGCCACCTTCATGAGTCTGGCCCCGGAGCATCCCCTGTTGGACACACTCATCCAGGGGCGGCCGGAAGCCGATCCGGTCAGGGACTTTGTGCAGCAGATGCGCACAACCGATCATAACGAGCGCACAGCCGAAGACCAGGAAAAACAGGGGGTTTTCACCGGGGCCTATTGCCTCAATCCCCTGAGCGGAGAAAACATGCCCATCTATGTGGCCAACTTCGTGCTCATGGAATACGGGACCGGGGCGGTCATGGCGGTCCCGGCCCATGACCAGCGCGATTTTGAATTCGCCACAAAGTACAAACTCCCGATCCGGGTGGTCATCGAACCAAAGGACGGGGAAGGCCTGGACCCGGGCCAGGCCTATACCGGCCCGGGGATCATGGTCCGATCCGGCGACTGGAGCGGGCTGGACAACGAGCAGGGCAAACGCCGGATCGTTGAACACCTGGAGGCCATGGGCTGCGGCAAAAAGACCGTGACCTTCCGGCTCCGGGACTGGAACATCTCCCGGCAGCGCTACTGGGGGGCGCCCATCCCGGTGGTCTATTGCGAGACCTGCGGCACCGTCCCCCTGCGGCCCGAAGACCTGCCCGTGGAACTGCCCCTGGATGTGGCCACCAATCCGGATGGACGCTCCCCCCTGCCGGACTACGAGCCCTTTGTCCAGACCGTCTGCCCGCGATGTCAGGGACCGGCCAGGCGGGAAACCGACACCATGGATACCTTTATGGAATCCAGCTGGTATTTTGCCCGGTACACGGACGCCCATATCCACACGGCCCCCTTTTCCCCGGAAGCCCTGCATTACTGGATGCCGGTGGATCAATACATCGGCGGCATTGAGCACGCCATCCTGCACCTGCTCTACGCCCGTTTCTTCACCAAGGCCCTGCGGGATCTCGGCTATTTCAGCATCGACGAACCCTTTTCCCATCTCTTGACCCAGGGCATGGTCCTCAAGGATGGGGCCAAGATGAGCAAGTCCAAGGGCAACATCGTGGACCCCGGGGAGATGCTCGCCCGCTTCGGCGCCGATACCACCCGGCTGTTCACCCTTTTCGCGGCCCCCCCGGAACGGGATCTGGACTGGAACGACCAGGGGGTGGAAGGGGCGCATCGCTTTCTGCACCGTTTGTTTCGACTCGGTGAAGACATCATTCCCAGTCTCCTCCCCTCGGCCGAGCCCTGCCAGTGCCTGGATGGATCGGACCTCTCCGCCGCGGCCCGCCGGCTGCGGCGCAAAGAACACCAGACCCTGCTCAAAATCACCCGGGACATCGAGGAGCTCTTTCAATTCAATACCGCTGTGGCCGCGGTCATGGAGCTGGTCAACGAAATCAACGCCCTGAAAGCCGAACTCCTGGATGATCCCCGGGGGCAGGAGGTCCTGTCCTCGGCCTGGGCCTCCGTGCTGATCTTCCTCTATCCCATGACCCCGCACATCTGTGAAGAACTCTGGGAGCGAACCGGCTTTACCACCGAGCTTTTCGCCATGTCCTGGCCGGAGCACGACCCTGCGGCCCTCACCCAGGATGAGGTCTTGGTCGTGGTCCAGGTCAACGGGAAATTGCGCGGCAAACTTGCCGCACCCGCGGATGCGGATCAGGAACAGCTCAAACAGATGGCCATGGAGATTGACAATGTCCGCAAGCACATTCAAGGCAAACCCATCAAAAAGATGGTCGCGGTCCCGGGGAAGCTGGTCAACATTGTTCTCTAGCGCCCTCTCCCTGGCCGCCTGCGTCCTGGTTCTGGCCGCCGCGTCCAGCCTGACGGGCTGCGGCTATACCTTCACGGCCAAGACGCCCTACCACCTGCCGGAGGGCATCAGCGCCATCTATCTGGGCCAGGTTGCCAACCCGAGCATAGAGACCTGGCTCGAGCCCAGGCTCCGCAATGCACTCCGGGACGAACTGACCCGGCGCGGCGGTATCCACTGGGTGGAGGAGCCGGAGGCCGAGGGGCGTCTCGAGCTCACCATCCACAACTTTCGAAGCGGCACCAAACTGGAGGATCCCCGGGAGACCACGGTCCGCTCGGAAATGATCCTCAGAATGGAACTCGTGCTCTTCAGTGCAAAAAACCGGGAACGGCTGGCCGGGAGCGGGGTGGTCAGCGCCCGGGAGTCTTTCAATCCCCAGGACAGGCGGGACGAGCTCTCGGCCCGCGAGCGGGTCGTGGAGCTGGCCGTGGAACTCGCGGTCCAACGTCTCAATCAACATTTTTGACCCAGAGGGTGTTGCCGTGGCCCGCCCTGGATTCTCCTTCTGCCTGTGCCCGGACAGCGAACTGACCCTCCGGCATATCTGGTCCCTGCTGGAACAACAGCCGGAAGCCTGGCGGATGAAGCAGTTCTGGGCCGACGAGGAACTCCCGGATGCTTACTGGGAAGCCCTGTCCGTGACCGGACTGCTGGGACACGCCCAGGCCGTGGTGCTGCGCAAGGCGGAATCCCTGCTGACCGCGGACTGGAAGAAGTTCAATCCGGTCCTGCAACGCTTCAGACCCCAGGTCTGGCCGTTTTTCTGCCTGGAGCAGCCCTGGTCCAGAGGCAAGCCCGCCTTTCCCGCCGCCCTGCAAAAACAGCCCTTCTTCCGGGTGGCCCAGCGCCGGGAGTGGATCTGGCAATCGCCCGGCATCACCCGGCAGACCCTCAGACAACATCTGGAGGCCTGGGCCCGTTCCCGGAACAAGACCTTTTCCCGTGAGGCCTTGGCCCTGGCCCAGGACATCATGCCCTGCGACGGGGCCGGCCTGAAAAATGAGCTCACCAAACTGGCGCTTTTGACCGCCGGGGAATCCGAGGTCGCCACCCGTCATCTGCACGGGGTCTCCTTTCAGCCGGACATGGATTCCTTCGCCTTTTTGAAGGCCCTGCAGTCTTCGGCCGACACCACCGCCCTCTGGAGAAAGCTCCTCCGGGATCAACTCGACGCCGGCCAGGAAACGGTTCTGCCCTTTCTCGGCCTCATCCTCTGGGAGGCCAGACAGCTCTGGCAGCTGGCTGCCGGGGACGCCGACTCAGTCAGACTTCCCCCGCAGATCAAAAAGGACAAGACCCGCATGGCCCGCAACATGGGCCTTAGCAATATCGCCGCTCTCTGGTCCCATGTCATGGAGGCCGAGGCCGGCATCAAATCCGGAACAGCGAGCAGCAATCAGGCCATGGAGATCCTGGTCAGCAAGCTCATGAGCCTGTTTTCCCGTTAAAAACGGGAAAACAGGCTTCATTGATCATGCAAGACGGTACCGCTTTTCAACATGACGCAATCGATTGCAATACCGCTAGCGATTTCCATGCCGAAGACCCGAACAGGTGGCTTTTATGTCTGACAAACCGCATTACCTGGGGCATCGCCAGCGGCTCAAGGACCGCTTCCTCAAGGACCCCGGTCTGCTGGACGATTATGAGGTGCTGGAGCTGCTTTTGGGCTACGCCCTGCCCAGAAAAGACACCAAGCCCCTGGCCAAAGACCTCTTGGATCGGTTCGGCTCCCTGCGGGGGGTTTTCGGAGCCAAGCCCCATGAACTCCGGGAGGTCCAGGGCTTTGGTCCCGGACTGACGACCTTCTGGACGCTCTGGCAGGAATTCTGGGCCAGGCTCAGCCAGGACGCCCTGCCCGAACGCTCCCGCATCGACTCCCCCCAGGCCCTGGTGGAAGTGGCCAAGGCCCGCCTGGGCCGGGATGCCCGGGAAAGTTTCTGGACGGCCCTGGTGGACAACAAGAATCGCCTGCTGTCCTTCAGCCGCACGGCCCAGGGCACCGTGGACCAAAGCGCGATCTATCCCCGGGAAATCATCAGCCTGGCCCTGGAACACAAAGCCTCCGGGCTGATCCTCGTCCACAACCATCCCGGCGGCGATCCCGCCCCGTCCCGTCAGGACCGCGAAGTGACCCGGGAGATCCAGAAAAGCGCCTCCAGCCTCGGCATCCGGGTCCTGGATCACATCATTGTGGCTGAAGATTCCTGGTACAGTTTCCAGGAAAACGGACTGCTGGCTGAGTAAAGGCCTGCGGGCTCTGATTCGTATGCCCCCCCCCGGAAATCGCAGACAGGGGGTTGCCCCCGGCAAAATCCGATTTATATTAAAGCAAACTCGGATTAACACACCATCACAAATCCAAGCTCACGGTTCAGAACACAGACACGATTGGTGATGATTGGCCAGCCGCTTTGCACCGGCCTCTCTTCAGGCGTGAACTGTGAACCGTGTACTGCTTGAACTTCTCAGTGATGGCACGCTGAAATTTCAGGAGACGATAAAGCATGAAAAACGATCACAAGACCACGAGTGCCCAGGAACAGGACAACAACCTGGACAGCAACGCCACTGAAACGCAGATCCTGGAGGCCACGATCAAGGACGGCGGGGAGCAGCAGGAGAACGCCCAGGCTGAAATCCCGAGCCAGATGCCGCTCCTGGCGGTTCGGGACATCGTGGTCTTCAATTACATGATCCTGCCCCTGTTTGTGGGCCGGGACAAATCCATCAAGGCTGTTGAGGCGGCGCTCAACGACAAGCGCTATCTGCTCATCAACACCCAGAAAGACGAAAAAAACGAAGATCCCGGCCTGGATGACATCTATCAGGTGGGGACCGTGGGCATGATCATGCGCATGCTGAAGATGCCTGACGGCCGGCTGAAAGTGCTCGTTCAAGGGCTTTCCCGGGCCAGAATCAAGTCGGTTGTCCAGGAGGAACCCTATGGCCTGGTGGACATCGAGCTCATCGAAGAGATCGAACAGACTGAAATCGACGCCGATGCCGAAGCCCAGATGCGCACTGCCCGGGAACAGAGTGAAAAGATCATCTCTTTGCGCGGCATGGATCCTTCGGAGATCGTTTCCGTGCTTAATAGTGTGGAAGAGCCCGGCCGCCTGGCCGATCTCATCGCCTCCAACCTGCGGATGCCCACGGCCATGGCCCAGGCCATCCTGGAATGCCGGGAACCCATGGAACGCCTCAAGCTGGTCAACAAGCAGCTCCTCAAGGAGGTGGAGGTCGCCACCCTGCAGAGCAAGATCCAGAGCATGGCCAAGGAGGGTATGGACAAGGCCCAGAAGGAATTCTTCCTCCGGGAGCAGCTCAAAGCCATCCGCTCGGAGCTCGGAGAGGATGAAGAAGGGGATGAAGAATTCGACGAGCTCCACAAGGCGATCCAGAAGGCGGGCATGCCCAAGGAGGTCAAAAAAGAGGCCCTGAAGCAGTTCAAGCGCCTGGAAAACATGCACCCGGATTCATCCGAAGCCACTGTGGTGCGCACCTATCTGGAATGGCTGACCGAGCTACCCTGGAAAAAGAGCTCCAAAGACCGCCTGGAGATCAAACAGGTGGAAGCAATCCTGAACGCGGACCATTACGACCTGCAAAAGGTCAAGGAGCGGATCATCGAGTATTTGAGCGTGCGCAAGCTCAATCCCAAGATGAAGGGTCCGATCTTGTGTTTTGTGGGCCCCCCCGGAGTGGGCAAGACCTCCCTGGGGCAGTCCATCGCCCGCAGCCTGAACCGCAAGTTCGTGCGCATGTCCTTAGGGGGGATGCGGGACGAGGCCGAGATCCGGGGGCACCGCCGGACCTACATCGGGTCCATGCCCGGCCGGATCATCCAGGGCATCAAGGAGGCGGGCACCCGGAACCCCGTCTTCATGCTCGACGAGATCGACAAGGTCGGGGCCGATTTCCGGGGAGACCCCTCTTCGGCCCTCTTGGAAGTGCTCGACCCGGAGCAGAACAACACCTTCACCGATCACTACCTGAACGTGCCCTTTGATCTCTCCAAGACCATGTTCATCTGCACGGCCAATATTTTGGACACCATTCCCGCGGCCCTGCAGGACCGGATGGAAATCATCCGGATTCCGGGCTACACCGAACAGGAAAAGATCAAGATCGCGGAGCAGTATATCATCCCGCGCCAGATCAAGGAAAACGGCCTCAAGCCCGAGCACGTCTCCTTCAGCTCCAGCGCCCTGTCCAAGATGATCCGGGAGTATACCCGGGAGGCCGGACTGCGCAACCTGGAGCGGGAGGTCGGGTCCGTGTGCCGGAAGATCGCCCGGAAAGTCGCCGAAGGCTCGACCCGATCCTATCGGATCATTCCCAGCACGGTGCACAAGTACCTGGGCGTTCCCCGCTACCTGGAAGAGGAGCGGGAAAAGGTCCTTACCCCCGGGGTGGCCCTGGGACTGGCCTGGACCGCCGCCGGAGGCGAGATCCTGCATGTGGAAGTGTCCACCATGCCCGGCAAGGGCAAGCTGACCCTGACCGGTCAGCTCGGCGAGGTGATGAAGGAAAGCGGGCAGGCCGCCCTGAGCTACGCCAGGAGCCGGGCCCAGAAGCTCAACCTGTCCTCCGACTTTATTGAAAAGCGGGACATCCACATCCATGTTCCGGCCGGAGCCACCCCCAAAGACGGACCTTCCGCCGGGGTGACGCTCATCATGGCCCTGCTCTCGGCCCTGACCAACCAGCCCCTGCGCAATGACGTGGCCATGACCGGCGAGATCACCCTGCGCGGACGGATTTTGCCTGTGGGCGGCATCAAGGAAAAGATCCTGGCCGCGGCCACCGCCGGAGTGAAGACCGTGATCCTCCCGGCCCAGAACTACAAGGACTTCAAGGAGATTCCGGCCGACCTGCGCCGCAACCTCAAACTGAAGACCGTGGAGCACGTGGATGAGCTCTGGCCCCTGGTCAAGGCCGAGGAGGAGCAGGAGCAGGAAGCCGCGGCCTAAAAAACAGACCGGAAGGCTGTTTCTGAATGGCCCCTTTCGGGACCAATACGCGCGACCGCAAACTGTGATTGGACGGAAACGTACCCGGATCCGAGGCGCAAAAGCATTTGAAACCACAGTGTATGCCAATACATGAGGACTTCAAATGCTTGCAGCAACAAAGGAGACGGGTGCGTTCTCGTCCAATCACCGTTATTTGAATTCGTCGGCGATGGCCCCCTCCACCCCGAACAAATAAGCGATCAGGGCCGCCCGCAGCCACATGCCGTTGCGCTCCTGCTTCCAGTAGACCGCCCGGGGATCCTTGTCCACGTCCACTTCGATCTCAAAGCGGCGGGGCAGGGGGTGCATGATCACGCACTGGGGATGAATCCGCTCCAGGTGCTCCTTCCTGAAAAAGAAATCCGGATAATGCTCGGTTTCATGCTCCGGGGTCTGGGCGTATTCCTTCTGGACCCGGGTCATGTAGATGGCGTCCACCAGGGGCATGACGCTCTCAAAATCGTCGGTCTCCACAAAGCGCACCCCCTTCCGCTCCAGATGATCCTTGATGTCCGGCTTCATCCTGAATTCTTCCGGCGAGACAAAGTACAGGGTGACATCCCGATAGTTCTGCATGAGATAGCTCAGGGAGCGCACTGTCCGGCCCCGCTTCAAATCCCCGACCATGGCGATGGCCTTGCCGTCCAGCCCGTTTCTGCTTTCAAAGGAGCGCTCCAGGGTATAGATATCCAGCAGGGCCTGGGTGGGGTGCTGGTCCGGGCCGGAGCCGCCGTTGATCACCGGAACCGGGTGATCGGTCTGATTGAGCACCCAGGCGGTCTTTTCCACAAAACCGGATTCCGGATGCCGGACAATGATCATATCCACATAGCCGGCAAAGGTCCGGATGGTGTCCTCCTGGGACTCGCCCTTGACTTCGGAGCTGGTGGTGGTTCCGCGGATCTCCGAGGTGTTCAGCCCCAGGATCTGACAGGCGTTCAAAAAGGAGAGAAAGGTCCGGGTGGAGGGCTGGACAAAATAGAGCATGGCCCGCTTGTGGGGCAGGATCTGCCGGAGATGGCCGGCCCCCATTTTGGTCCGGGCCAACTGCCGGATCTGGTTGGCCAGAGAGCAGATGAAATCGAGAAACGGCCGATCGAACTGCTGGGCGTAGACCACATCCAGCATCCGGCCGTTGCGCTGGAAGAACGGGAGCTTGGCACTGACCTCCTGGCTGTAGAAGGCATCCCATTCCAGGGCGGTTTGACTTTTTGATTCGTGGGAATTACTCATAGATGGTTGACCTCGCGGACAAGAGGTTGAAGAGGTTCACAGTTCACGGTTCGAAGAAGCAGAGAGATGCGATGCCGCATTCGCCGTTCCACGTTCCGCATTCCGCGTTCCACGTTTCTGCCAGCCTGTTTGTTCAGGCATATTTAAAATAGAAACTCTGAATTGTCCAATTGCAAATGCTGAAAGAGGAGGGAGGCCATGGTCGCAGAGCAGGTGAAAAAAGTTGTTTTGGCGTACAGCGGCGGTTTGGACACGTCCGTCATCGTGCCCTGGCTCAAGGAACATTACAATAATTGCGAGGTCATCTGCTTCACCGCTGATCTAGGCCAGGAAGAGGAACTGGAAGGACTGGACAAAAAGGCCAAGGCCTCCGGGGCCAGCAAGATCTACATCCGGGACCTGCGCCAGGAATTTTTGGACGACTATGTTTTCCCCACCCTGCAGGCCGGCGCGGTCTATGAGCGGGAATACCTTTTGGGGACCTCCTTCTCGCGCCCGCTCATCGCCAAGCACATGGTCGGCATCGCCGAGGCCGAGGGCGCGGACGCCCTGGCCCACGGCTGCACCGGCAAAGGCAACGACCAGGTCCGTTTTGAATTGAGCGTCATGGCCCTTTCCCCGAAGCTCAGAGTCATCGCCCCCTGGCGGGAATGGGACATCCGCAGCCGGGAGGACGCCCTTGCCTACGCCGACAAATACGACATTCCAGTCACCCAGACCGAACAGGACATCTACAGCCGGGACCGGAACATCTTTCACCTCTCCCATGAAGGGGGTCTGCTGGAGGACCCCTGGAACGAACCCGAGGAAGCCATGTTCCAGCTCACCCAGAGCCCCGTGTCCGCGCCGGATGAGCCCGAGTACCTGGACATCGGCTTTGAGCGGGGCTATCCCTCCAGTCTGAACAATGAGAGCCTGTCCCGGGTCGAGCTGTTCACCCGCTTGAACGAGATCGCCGGGCGCCACGGCATCGGCCGGGTGGATATGGTGGAAAACCGGCTGGTGGGCATGAAAAGCCGGGGCATCTATGAAACCCCGGCCGGGACCGTGATCAGGCGGGCCCACCAATCCCTGGAAAGCCTCTGCCTGGACAAGCACACCATGCATTACAAAGACTTCATCGCCGTGAAGTACGCCGAACTGGTCTACAACGGGCAGTGGTTCTCCCAGCTCAGAGAGGCCCTGGAAGCCTTTGTCCAGAAGACCCAGACCAGCGTCACCGGCACGGTCCGCCTGAAGCTCTACAAGGGCAACGTGATCATCGCCGGGCGTAAAAGCCCCTACAGCCTCTACCGGGAGGACTACGCCTCCTTCGGGGAAGAGGACGTTTACGACCAGCAGGACGCCCACGGCTTCATCAAGCTCTTCGGGCTGCCGTTGAAGGTGGAATCCCTGCTGGCTGAAGACGGCAGCGGCAGCACCCGCTATGAAAAGCCGGATTACAGCAAGTTCAAGCGCGACTAATACATTTTTCGCCCCTGTGTGTTGGCAGTCCCTGTTGGACGGCATCAATGCTTCCGGATATTCAACCGGTTACTGTAGATTGTAACGGCGAAAAATGTACCGATTTTTTTCAAAACGTGCAGGGATAACGTACCTGCAAAGAGTCAAAAGTAAACGATTCGAGTTACTGAGTTTTCTTGTAATCATCTGGATTTACTGACGTCTGACCTCTGACTACTGATCCAATTTAGGTTTTTGAAACAAAGGCTGATTGTCCTTTGATTTCAACGACGGAATCATGAAAAAGCCTTCAGACCCGTCTGCCTCCGAGCACGCCATAGGCCGGCAGATCCTGGCCGCCTTTGCCGGCCGGCTGATCCTGAACACGGCCATCCGCTTCATCTATCCCTTTGCCGCGGTCATCAGCCGGAGGGTCGGGGTTCCCCTGACCGCGGTGACCTCCCTCATCGGCCTGTATCAGGCCACGGCCCTGCTGGGCCTGGTATTTTCCCTGGCAGGGGACCGCCTGGGCTACAAACTGATGATGGGCCTCGGACTGGGCCTGCTCTCGGCCGGCCTCCTGGCCGGCGGATTGTTCCCGATCTACCCGGTTTTGGTGGCGGCCCTGCTTTTGATCGGCCTGTCCAAGAGCGTGTTCGTCCCGGCCATCCAGGCCTACGTAGGGGAACAGGTCCCCTTCCACAGGCGGGGCCGGATCATGGGCCTGTTCGAAACCAGCTGGGCCGGAAGCACCCTGTTGGGCATCCCGGTGATCGGCCTTGTGATTCATGAATTCGGCTGGCGGGCCCCCTTCTTCCTGCTCGGCGGGCTGGGGCTACTCTCCCTGCTGATCCTCCTCCGCCTCATACCGGGCCGGCCGGCCCCAACCGATTCCCCGCTCCGGACCTCCGGCTTCTTTGCCGGCTGGCAGCAGCTCTTGACCCGAAAAATCGGACTCGGCTCCCTGGGCTTCGCCTTTTTCATGAGCATGCCCAACGACACCCTGTTTGTGGTCTCCGGCCCCTGGCTGGAATCCAGCTTTCAGACCACGGTCCTGGGCCTGGGGCTGGGGACCGCGGTCATCGGCGCTGCTGAACTGCTGGGCTCCATGCTCACGGCCACCCTTGGAGACCGCTTCGGCCTGAAGCGCTGCACCCTGGCGGCCCTCATTTTGACCGGTCTTGGTTATGCCGGATTGCCGTTTCTCGCCAAATCTCTGAGCACGGCCTGGTTCGGATTGTTCATCATCTTCTTTGCCGTGGAATTCTGCATCGTTACCTTCTTGTCCCTGTGCTCGGAGTTCATGCCCAGGCATCGCTCTACCATGCTGGCCGGGAGTCTGGCCTTCTCCGGTCTCGGGCGCATGACCGGGGCCCTGATCGGCGGGCCGGTCTGGCTCGCCTCCGGCATCCTGGGCACCGGCTTGGTGGCCGCCGGGATCAGCGGCCTGGCCCTGATCTCCCTGACCTGGGCCTTGTCCGCCTGGCAGCGCTGAGCATTTTACAATCGGGACCCTCTCTGGTATCCTCCTGTCCATGCAGCATTCGTCAATCTTCAATCTTCACTATTCAATCCCATCATGCCCTATTTTCCAGTCTTTCTTGACCTGAGTGACACAACCTGTCTGGTGGCGGGGGCCGGGGATGTGGGCCGGCGCAAGATCTTCAGGCTCCTGGACTGCGGGGCCGGGCTGGTGCGCATTGTGGACCCCGATCCGCCGGAGGAGCTGCTCCGGGACCTCGGCGGACGTTCCGAGGTCGCCTTTGCCCGGCGCTCCTTCCAGCCGGCCGATATAGAAGGCGTGTTTCTGGTCATCGCCAGCACCGGGGATCAGGAAACCAACACCCTGATCAGCCGGCTGTGCCGGGAAAACACGATTCCCTGCAATATCGTGGATCAGCCGGACAAATGCAGCTTTATCGTCCCGGCCCTGTTCAGCCGGGGGGATCTGAACATCGCGATTTCCACCGGCGGCGCCAGTCCGGCCTTGGCCGGAAAAATCAAACAGGAGCTCGATCAGCTCTTTGGCCCGGAACACGAAGCCTGGCTGGACCTGCTCAAGCGCCTCCGGCCCCTGATCCTGGAACTCGGCCTTCCCCAATCCGAAAACAAGGCCCTATTCCAGTCCCTGACCGAAGACTCGCTCCTGGCGGCGATCCGGGCCGGGGACCGGCAGGCCCTGGAGCAGGCCCTCCGGCAACGGCTGCCCGCTGCAGTGCAAGCCAAACTGGGAGCCATTCTGCCATGACCTGGTTTTATCTGCTCGATCTCGGCACGGCCCTGCTCTATTTTCTGGGGGCGCTGTTGTTTCTGAGCTCCATTCCCGGGGCCCGGCATTCCCTGAAGCTGGCCTCCCTGTGGGCCTCAGCCGCCGGCTTTGCCATGCATTCCCTAGACCTGGGGATCAGGATCGTCATGGATCCCCTGTTCACCACCAGCCAGGCCCAGTTTTACGTCAGCCTTCTGGCCTGGATGTTCATCTTTCTCTATCTGCTGCTCTGGTGGCGCCTCAGGTTCCAGTTCCTGGGCCTGACTGCCTCCTCCCTGGCCCTGATCCTGTTCTGCTCCTCCCTGACCGTGTCCTCGGCCTCCTTGAAAATCCCGGCCAAACTGAGCTCCCTCTGGTTTAGCCTGCACATCGTCACCCTGTTTCTGAGCATCGGGTTTTTGGCCATGGCCTTCGGGGCCGGGCTCTTATATATCTACGCGGACAAGCAGATCAAGAAAAAAGCCAGAATCGGATCTTTCCGGAAAAACATCCCGGCCCTGACCAGCTTTGACCGGGTCAACCACTGGGCCGTGAGCATCGGCTTCCCCCTGTTCACCATCGGGGTCCTCTCCGGGTTTCTCTGGGCCGGGTTCACCTGGGGCTCCATCTTTTCCTGGGACCCCAAGGAGCTGTTCAGCGTTCTGGTCTGGATCCTGTTCGCCTTTCTCTTCCACCAGCGCCTGGCCCTGGGCTGGAAAGGCCGCAAGCCGGCCCTTCTGGCGATCTGGCTCTTTGTGTTCTGCCTCGGCTCCCTGTTGATCATCAACCTCTTTCTGCCGACCCATCACAGCTTCAGACTCTGATCATGCATGCCCAGCTTTTCCTCATCGGCTTGAACCACCGCAGCGCTCCCCTGGAGATCAGGGAGCGCTTCGCCCTGGATCGAACCGCCCCTTCCCAGCTAAGACTGATCCAGGAGCAGGGACCTATCCAGGAGCTGCTGCTGCTCTCCACCTGCAACCGGGTGGAGATCCTGGCCACGGGCGAGGCCGAAGACACCTGCCTGCAGTACCTGCTCGAGGCCTGGGCCCGGCAGAGCGGCCGCTCCCCTGAAGAGCTCAGGCCGCACATCTACAGCTATACCGGCCTGGAGGCGGTGCGGCACGTCTTTGAGGTCGCGGCCAGTCTGGACTCCATGGTCCTGGGCGAACCCCAGATCCTGGGGCAGCTCAAGGACGCCTACCGCCTGGCCGTGGAATCGGAAACCACCGGGACCATCCTCAACCGGCTCATGCACAAGGCCTTTTCCGTGGCCAAGCGCATCCGGACCGAGACCAGCATCTCCAAAAACGCGGTGTCCATCAGTTATGCCGCTGTGGAACTGGCCAAGGAGATCTTCGAGGACCTGGCCGAGCAGCAGGTCCTGCTCATCGGGGCAGGAGAAATGGCCGAGCTGGCCCTGGAGCATCTTGTGCGCAGCGGGGTGCGGGAGATCGTGATCTGCAACCGTACCTTTGACCGGGCCAGAGACCTGGCCGAGAAATTCCAGGGCCGGGCCGCGGCCTTTGAAGACCTGTTCCAGACCCTGCCTGAAGCGGACATCGTGCTCAGCTCCACCGGGGCCAGCGAGACCGTGATCCAGGCCCGGGACATGCGCCCGGTCATCAAAAAGCGCAAACACAAGCCCATGTTCTTCATCGACATCGCCGTGCCCCGGGACATCGATCCGGACCTCAACCAGCTGGACAGCATCTATCTCTACGACATCGACGATCTCAAGGGGGTGGTGGAGGACAACCTGGCCAAACGCCGGGAGGAGTCCAAACTGGCCCAGTCCATCATTGAGGAGGCCGTGAACGGGTTCGGGACTTGGCTCTCCGCCCTGGACCTCAACCCGGCCATCGTGGATCTGCTGGACTCTGGACAGGCCATGGCCCGGCAGGAGCTGAACAAGACCCTGAAGAAGATCGCCGCCCCCCTCACCCCGCAGGAACAGGAGTCCCTACAGACCATGGTTGCCTCCATCGCCAAAAAGCTCTATCATCCGCCCATCACTTACTGCAAAACCCGCTCCCGGGACCGACAGGAGGTCCAGTACTACGCCTCCCTGCTCCGGGAGATCTTCGGTCTGGAGCACAATCGGGACTGAGACGAATCTTTAATCTTCGGCGATCCCACAGAAATGAACAATTCGCCGTGATTCCTATGGGAAATACGCACTATCCGCTAGTCGGACCTGATTTTGTCGGCATCGGTGTTCAAAAAAGCGGAACGACTTGGGTTGCCGACATGTTATCGCAACATCCCCAAATTTTCATACCCAAGAAAGAAATCAGTTTTTTTGTTCAGAACTTTCATCGCGGCTATGACTGGTATAACCGCTTATTCGCACAAAAAGGATACCGCAAAGCTGGAGAATTGACCGTCAGTTATATGATCACTCCTCGGTCCAGCCCAGCCCGGAAAGAGTTCTACCCGAAATGGAATCCAAGAAGACAGCTCATCTTTTGGAGAAAACAGCCCTCAGCCAGGGATGAGCTTAAATCCAACTATCCAGATGTAAAAATCTTTGCCATTTTCAGAAATCCGGTAGACCGAACTTGGTCTCACTACTGGTATTGGCGGAGGCGTAAAGAGCATCTGAACAAAAAAGTTGTCCAATTTGAACAAATGTTTGCAGACGACGGTCGCTGGATACACACCTATTCCCAGTATGCTGATCTACTGAACTATTGGCGGCAACTCTTTCCCGACATGGGCGTCTTTTTCTACGACGATCTGCAGGATGACCCCCATGCTTTTGTCCAGGAACTGTATCGTTTCATTGGGGTCGATCCCGGCTTCAATCCTCTGATCACTCAGGAGGTGAACAAAGGCACCTATGATTCCATGCCCGAACATATCAGGGAACTGCTTGTCAATGCGTACAGGGATCAAATAGGAAAGTTCTCCAGGCAGACCGGACGGGACCTCTCGCATTGGCTTAACGGGTAAAAAGGCCGAGTAATCGTCGAACCCGACTTCGCTGGGCTACATCGTGGCAAGCATCGAACGTTCAACTTCGAATGGCGAACAAATAAATGACAAGGGAAAACGAACCTGGGGTTGAAGAAGATCACGGCTCAGGGCCCAGCCTGGAAGACTCTCTGAGACGCCACAATCCGGCTTCCGGACATAATCGGAAACCGGAAAAGATCAGTGTCATCATCCCTTGTTACAATGAAGAATCCAGAATCGAAGCCTGTTTGCACTCCGTGGCCTGGGCCGACGAGATCCTTGTGGTGGACTCCTTCAGCACGGACCGCACTCTGGACATCGTCCGGCAATTTACCGATCGAATCCTGCAGCATGAATATCATTATTCCTCAGCCCAGAAAAACTGGGCCATACCCCAGGCCGAACATGAATGGATTCTGCTCCTGGACAGCGATGAACGGGTCACACCGGCCCTTGAGCAGGAGATCAAGACCCTGTTGCAGAGCGGACCGAAAAATGACGGCTACTGGATTTACCGCAACACTTATTTGTTTGGGGAAAAGATTCATTATTCCGGCTGGGGACGGGACAGTGTGCTTAGGCTTTTCCGCAAATCAGTCGCCAGATATGAAGACAAACGGGTGCATGCTGAAATCCAGCTATCCCAATTCGGGGTGCTCAAAGCCCGGCTTGATCATTTCTCCATCCTGACAATAAGCGGCTGGATTGAAAAAATAGACCGTTATTCGTCTTGGAAAGCCCAGGACAAATTTGAAAGAGGGATGAGGGTTCCTGTGTTGCAGCTTGCGGCGCGCCCCCTGCTGCGCTTTGGAAAGGACTTTTTCATCCGCCGAGGTTTTTGTGACGGATGGCGGGGATTTTTGATCGCCTCCATGGCCGCATACGCTGAACTGATCATGAGTGCTAAGCTCATTGAACTTCGCATCGGGAAGAAGCTATAGCGCTTATCGCTACATTTCCAGCAGAGATAACAAGAAATGTGTGACTCCGAATCAGTTGCAGTTTTTGTGAAAAAAATTGGAAATTGGAAATTGGAAATTGGCAAGAAAAGAATGCAGAAATGCAGAGTGTTGTATAAAGCCTCATCAAATTTCAAATTTCGAAGTGAACCTGAATGCATCGAGAAACCATGCACATTCTGCACATCAATCTGGAACCCGGCTGGCGGGGAGGGGAGCGGCAGACCCTGAACCTCATGCTGGGCTTGCGGGACCTGGGGTACGCCAACCACCTCCTGACACGAAAAATGAGCCCCCTGTCCCAAAAGGTCCGTGAACAGGGATTCCCTGCCACAGAAATCAGCAAGCCCTATCTCGCCCACGGCTACTTTCTCCGTAAGTTCGACTGCATTCAAACCCACGAAGTCCGGGGACTGCAACTGGCTGCGGCCTGGAAGCCTCTACTGGGCAGACCGTTGGTCTATACCAGGCGGGTTGACTTCACCCCCAGTCGGCGGTGGTTCACAGTGAAGAAGTACAGGCAGGCGGATAAAGTGATTGCGATATCCCAAAAAATCAGATCAGTACTTGTGGAGTGGGGCCTGGAAGATGATCAATGTTGCGTGATCCCCAGTGGAATCAGTTTTGAAACCAGGCCTCAGCAAAAAAGGATCGCGATGCTCCGTACACGCTTTGCCGGTCAAACTGTTATCGGGAGTATCACCTCTCTGGTGGATCACAAGGATCCCTTCACTCTGCTGCAGACAGCCGCCTGGTTCGAACGGAACAGACGCCAGACCTGCTTTGTCCTGGTGGGCGACGGTCCATTGCGGCCGGACATCGAGCGGAGGATTAAAGAACTCCAGCTCAGCAATATTCATTTGGAAGGCTACCAGGAAGACCCCTATTCCTATCTTGCAGTTTTTGATTGCTTTGTTATAAGTTCAAAACAAGAGGGGTTGTGTACCTCCATCCTTGACGCCTTTCAACACGGCATACCGGTGGTGGCCACGGCGGCCGGAGGCATCCCGGAACTGGTCCTGGACCGTGAAACAGGACTTCTGGCTCCAGTAGGCCGGCCGGACAGCCTGGCTGCAGCCATTACCACCATGCTTGACGACGCCGGGTTGCAGGAAGCATGTACCCGGCGGGCGAAGCATTGGGTGGCAGAGCAATTCGGCCTTCAATCCATGGCCAGGTCCTATGCCCGGGTCTATGAGGAGCTCGTCCCCCAATAGTTTCCTGCTTCACGGCATGAACATGTATTGTAGCGATTTAAAGGTAATTTGAGTATGCTTCCTCAGGTAAAGTCTCCCATATTTATCATCGGCTCTCCACGCAGCGGGACGAATGCCTTTTATTATAGGTTTGCTCAACATCCGGAACTGGCCTCAATCACCAATATTACAAAAAAATTTCCGAATTCTCTCACGATGACCCGGATCATCATGTGCTTTCGCTCCGACCATATACCTACAGAAGCCGGAAAGGTCTGGGACCGTTTTGTGTGCAGAGACAATGATCTTCTCACCCGGGAAGACGTCACACCCCAAGCCAGAAAATTTCTTCAAAAAGTTGTTGCAACCAATCTCAAAATCTTCAAAAAACCTCGCTTTGTGAGTAAATACCCCAGAAACTCAGTCCGCATTGACTTCTTGAACGAAATATTTCCGGATGCCATCTTTATCCATCTCATCCGGGACGGGCGGGCCGTAGCCAATTCGATCCTACGTTCCAGACTACGGCACAACGGCGATTACTGGGGCGTCAAACCACCGGGTTGGCGGGACTTAGTGGACAAACCCCTGTTCGAAGCCTGCGCCCTGCAGTGGAAACTCACCGTGGAGCGCATCCTCCACAGCGCCGAAGCCCTCCCGGCTTCCCGCTACCTGGAAATCAGATACGAAAAGTTTGTCGAATCCCCGTTTGAGGTCTTTGAGCTGGTTGCCCGACACTGCCGGCTCACCTGGGATCCGGGGTATTGGAGCGATATCCTGGGCGATCTGCAAAACATGAATTATAAATGGCAGGAAGACTTCAACCAGAATGACGCCCAGGGGCTCCACAGGGAACTTGGTGAATTGCTGACCCGCCTGGGCTACACACCCTCCTGAAAGCCAGTTCACGCTTTGAAATCTGCAAAGTCAAAACCGTGCTCAGCGAGCACGGCATCGATAGAGGCCACATCGTCTCGGGACAAGTACTCAGCAGAGCCACCCATTGTTCCCTTGCGCGCCTTGCAGCTTTCCTGATCCCCTTCAGCGGCCGGTCTCAGCAAGGGTTTCCGGTAGCTGTATGTTGCTTCAGAGTGTTTCATCCTTTTGAAGGAGCAGTTGACGATGCTCTGTTCCAGCAGATCCTCCCGAAGGTTCTTTTCACCGATAAATTGCAGGACGCTTCTCAGGGTTTCTCTGGGAGTCCAATGCAGATCCTCATACCGAACAAACAGAAAGTCGTCAGGCACAGCCTTATTCCGAAGCCAAATGGAGTAAAACCTCAGGACCTTCATGACGCCGAACTCTTCCGTGGCAATAAACTTCGAAAAATCCCCTTGACCAATCTGGCATTTAAGGTTATAGCTTCTGGTTTTATCAACAACTACCGTATTACAGGTGTCCCTAATACTTCACCATATCCGACATTGGTACCCGTAAGTATTTCAGGCGAGTACAGCGGCCTGCCAACATTTACGTCCGGACCGGTCCCGTCTCTTGACATGATGGGTGATGATTTAGATTCGGCTTCAGTAACAGTTGCCCCTGTCCCCTTACCATCCGCCATGCTTATCTTCGGTTCATCAGGTCTTCTTGGCTGATGGGCTTTGGCAGGAAAAAATTCTTCAAGAAGCTTTAGCAAGTCAGCTTGCTGAAGTTTTTCCATAGCCAGGGCTTCGGCCCTGGCTTTATTTTTTCTATGGTCGAGCACTACGGCTATCGAAATGTAGTAGTCCCCTTCAAAATTTGCGCGGAATATCAGACCTATGCCCCACTATTTTTCTGGTTGAACTCGACTATGAATATTCAATTTTCCTGCTGATTGACATCTACGAAGATCTTTTGCAAACTGATGACCAGAATATCATGAGCATAGTGCAACATTTTGGAATTAAAGGACTATACCATCCGCTGGCACGAATTGTGCTAAAACCAAAATATGAAATTATGTATATCATGACAAAGAACATGATCTAAAGAAACTTTTTAATTACTTGCCGCTCGCAAAATAGGAGAGAACAATGCATCGTAGAGTCTATAAAGAATTTGAGGAAATCTGTTTAGAGAGGAGTATTGATGGTTCCGTATTGGAGGTTGGTGCTATCCCGTCCAGTAAGAGCCTTCTTTGTATGAAATCATTAGAAAATGCAACAGAGAAGGTTGGAATAAACCTTAATGGCCCTCATGAATTTAAGGATCTCAAAATTCATAAAGGTAATGCAAATTCCATGGATTGTTTTGAAGACGAAGGGTTTGACGTCGTTCTTTGTAATGCTTTACTTGAACATGACAAGTATTTCTGGAAAACGATAGGAGAAATTAAGAGAGTTACAAGACCTGGGGGGCTTATTGTTATTGGCACCCCAGGTTACAAATACTTCAAGGCTGAAAAGGCAAAATCATTTCTGAGGAGAATACCATTAATTAGATACTTGAGATCGAATCAATATCTGAATTTGTTTTTTACAGCAACAATAACTTTTCATATACATGACGCACCTGGTGATTATTATCGGTTTAGTCCACAAACCTTCAAAGATGTCTTTTTCGAAGATATGGATGATGTCGAGGTACGTTCGATCATGCTACCGCCGAGAGTAATTGGCGTGGGCACGAAAAGGCACAATTCAAAAGCGACGGCATAACGAATCGCTCCTACCTGCCGCTTCGCTTCCTAGCGGCAGGTGAGCTCAGACGTTAGTCGCAACCGGCTTTCGGCTATGACCCTGAAGTAGTTTCCTTCAAAATTTGCGAGGAATATCAGGCCTATGCTCCACTATCTCTCTGCTTGAACTCGATCATGGTATCCCATTTTTTTTGCTGATTGACATCCACCGAGGTCATCTGCAAAGTAAGGACCAGACTACCTTTTGGATGCTTCAACGTTTGAAAAGATTTGATAACGATAACTCTTTGGCTTGACTGAATTCACGGGTGGTTTCCTGCTTACGCTGTTCAATGGGGCTGAACGGGGCAATAATCTGGATCCAGACCTCCCCAGAAGAATCACTTTATTCCGGGCGTACTGCTGTTTATCAGATGATAACTGGCTGTACTTGGCTTTGGCTTTGGCTTTCATGGCTGAACCATCGTGGAAAAACAGTACTCTCGGCAAAGTGCAGGTCGGCGGGACAATTTTTCTGGAAAGCATGAGCCGGCGGGGAAGATTATAGCGGAGCGAGAAATATTCTCCGATCAAAGCCCGCAGCCAAGTCCGGCCGCTTTTGGGATAGGAAATGACATAGACATCTCTGGGGCCCTGACAGGCGATTTTCCGCTTCAGCCTGGAGCAGGCGAACCAAAAACTTTTAAGCATACCAACACCACTTCAAATTTCTTTCCACTTTCGTGGTCTCAACTGCAGTTTCACAAGAGATTGTGCCGACGCTTCCGCCCGCGCCCTTTTCGGAACAAGATCTTCAAACGCTTCCTGGCTTGTTTCCGGTGCACATGCCGGACCACATAGCCCTGGTCCTGCTCCGTGACCGGCCACTGCCGCAAGCCGGCGTACAAGGTATAGTATCGGCAGAGGTCTTTGCGGGATAACACTTTAAAATTACTAAAAAACAACGCAAGGTTCTGCAGAGCGGGTTTCTTTTGGATCGGTCCTGGAAAGAGCCGGACATGATCGCCGTCCAGGGACAGAACACTCTCCTTGTGCAGGAGAAAGTTCCCGGGATTGACATCCTGCTGCAGGAGGCCTTTGCTGTGATGCTCCGCCAGGCAGGTGATGATGCGCTCCAGATACCGGTCTACCGTCCCCGGACTGTGTGCCCGCCAATCTCCGGACAAGGGGCCGGAAATAAAATCAAAGACAATGGCGTAAAGATCCTCGTTTTCCAGATACCCTGCATAGCGGATGGGGGGCGTGGGAATATCCCTGCTCAAAAACAGGGCGTGCCCTGCATGGCTCCGCAGCCAGTGCTTCCTGGCCCGGAACGGATGGAAAAACAGTTTGCCCACAAACGCCTGTTCGGCCCCCCGGCCGTAGCACAAAAGCCGCTTGCCGCTCACCCCCCGCAGGACCCTCTGCCATTCCACGCGGCCGACCCGGGGTATATCGAGATGAAAACACACCCGGACCCTGCTTCTGATCTGCGCCCGACTGAGATTTGCAACGAGGCTTTTCGGCCGCTCTGGAACAGTCGTCATATAGCCACCCAATGCTGGCTCCGCCCGCAACCCAACGGTCCAGGTTTACTCCGAAATCTGTGACAGAGATGAACCGCTAAGTCACCAAGGGACCCCACTCGGCCCTGCACCCCTTGTGGACCGGTCAGTGCGACCCCCGGCCGCACTGTTCAGTAAACGATGCATAGGCTTTTTGGTCCTTGCGGCGATAGGTCTCCAAAGCCTGGGTCAGCCCGTCATCAGCCCAATAGGATTGTCTGCGGGAGGCATGCAGACGATTCGCGTCATTGCGTTTGCCCTTTGGATGCCATTGATGAAAGACGAAGACCTCATGGCAGATGGAACGCGGCCAAACACCGACTTTTTTGAGCCGCTCCCGCAAATCCCCATCCTCATTCCCCCAGCCCTGAAACAGGTTGTCATAGCCGTTGACCAGTTCCAGATCGGACTTGTACAGGGACATATTCAATCCCAGATTATGCGGGCGGCGTTTTTTTCGAATCAGCAGATACACCACATTCTTGAAATGATTCAGAAACAGCTTCCGACGCTGCCTGCGCGTGGCCAGGGATTCAAAGGCCCCGGATTGAATGGCGGCAAGAGACAGTGATTCGGTCTGTTCCCGGGTGAGCTTGATCCTGCCGCCACAGAGCATTTTGTGCAGTCCGGCCTTCCGGAGATGTCCCTGCACAAACCAGGAGGGCACCAGAGAATCACAATCCGTGAATATAATATACTCAGCCGAGGTGCTCCCAACAGCCTTATTCAGAATCTCGGTCCTTCGATGCCCTGCCTTGGGCTGCCAGACATGAGAGACAGAAAACGGCGCCTTGTCCTGATGGGTCTGCACAACCTGCAGGGTCTCCTGCGTGGAACCGTCATCAGCGACAAGCACCTGGAAGTCGCGATGGGTCTGCCGATACAAGGCGGTCAGACTCCGATGCAGATACTGAGGCCTCTGGGCCGTATTGATAATCACTGCACATTCCATAAAATGTCCTTCATTTAACACTGTGAATAAATCACTGCTTTAGCCCCCAGGCCCCTAAGTACAGACCTCGTAACGACATTACGCCGTTGAACCTTAACGTCCTAAAATAATGAATAATGTCTGAAATATTCTTAAAATTGGACATGCTTTTGGTTTCTGGTTTCAGGTGTCGGGTGTCTGGAAAGGCAAAATCCGCAAACTGAAACCTGAAACCAGACACCTGAAACCCCAAAATGAGGCCAGAAATATCACAAGATGTCCAATAAATCCCTCAGATTTACGCGTCCTGTAAAGAGCTCTGAAGTACAGAGCAGTAATTGGATCAAGGCGGATCATTCAAGAAAACAGCCACATTCTCTCCCCTTCGATATTCAAGAGGCTGGAACCTTTCTACAGCCCTGTAAAAAAACCTGCTGCAGCCCACGTGAAATCGATCATGGAGTTCGATAACGATCATCCCGACAGTGTCCAGCCAAGGCGTATTGTGGGAAAAAATATCCTTTTCCGCGCCTTCAACATCCATTTTCAGAACATCAATAAAATCGAAGTGAAAGGTCTCCTTGAGCCAGTCTATGGTCACGCCGTTCAGGGCCCGGCTTTCTTTGCTAGCGAAATCCGGGGAGGCTTCCATCCGGAAGGCGTATTTCCGGCCCTGTGGATTGGAGACTTTCAGACTCGCCTGTTCATGCCACAAGCCTTTGTTCAAGGGGCGTATATTAGGATACGGCGCGGTGTTTTCCTGTAGAAGACGAAAATTGGATTCTTCGGGCTCCAAAGCAATAATATGCGCCCGGGGATACCGCAAGGCATAATAAATCGAAGACAGGCCGACATAGGCTCCTGCATCAACTATCATTTTCGGCTGATAGGGGACCTCGAAGCTATAGTCTTCATCAATAAAGATCCGCTCAAACACCCGCAGGTCTGTTGTTTTGGGACGAAGCACAACTTTTTCCGCACCCTGTGGGACCCTGGCGGTGATCCGTGACCGTACAGGCACTTTCTTGCACGCATACAGGAAGATGCCGGGCCACCCCAGTTTGCTGTAATACTTTTTGAGTCGCTTCATGGTCCTGCAGGCCCTCTCTCGTTCGAGTCGAATGCTGCTGTTTGATGGTCGTCCCGATCCTGCCCGGCAAGATAGCCATACCTGACAAGTCCGGCGTATTCAAGATCCATAACCTTCTGTCGCAGATCCCCGGCCCAGGTTATTCGCTGTTCTGGCTCCGGACTGACGCCCACTGGTGCATGGCGCCGGAGACCGTCTTCATCCACGCTCAGATCCATACGCTTCAAGACCCTGATGAGGTCCTCCACCAAATGTTCCTGCTTCCCGATAAAATCCATGGACGGCTTGGTATACCAGCCAAAGAGTTCAGTGACATAGCCGGGCCGTGCCTGGACGACATTGCGCACAAATTGATTAAAATCGGAACTGCCAAGTCCATTCAAGACTGCATTGGGATGCCACTTCCAGGGACTGGAGGCATCGCCCCAATATTTCCAGTGCACGGCCGGCTGGGACATGTACTTGAACCAGGACTCATACCAGCTCAAGGGATGCCGAACAAAGCAAAACATGAACGGCTTTTGAGAGCCCCGGCCCAAAAGCGATCCCAACGATCGGTGCAGCCATGGTTGGCCCTGTTTAAACGATTTGAAAAAAAAATGATCAATATCGGCATGTTTTGGTGCAACTTTCTTCCGGACAAGCCCGAGCTCAAAGAGAATGCGTGTCACCCACCTCCCCCCGGTTTTTGGGACATGAAGGAAGACAGCCCCATTTTTCAAGACTAACGCCATTATTGTTTCCTTGACGGTTTCGGCGTCTGGCATCCGGACAAGTCCAGCATCCTGACCGAGATGCCGGGGATTGACCCGGGAATGTATTCACATTACAGTCTGCTTCTTCAGGACCCGGTCCCGGCGGCAACAAGCAAAAGACGCCCGATGGTACCCCAATGCCGGCCCGGGCTGCAAGCCAAAAGATTCCATGGATTTGCAAGCCGCATTTGATCAGTATACCCAGGAGGATGTTCGAAAAAAAACGCCCCTGAATATCTTGTTCAAACTCACGGAACAGGATGCAATCTCCTGCCACCAGGCGCTCAGAATCATCCCCGGCAAGCGCATGGTCTGCACCGGCACCTGGGGTGCGCTTCCGGTCATCATCAAACTCTATTTCGACCCGCAAAAAGCCCGCAGACACTGGCAGACCAGTCATGCAGGCGCCTCGGCCTTCCTCGAAAAAAACCTGCCGGCCCCGGCCATTCTCTATGCTGGAAAGCTTCCAGAGGCCAGGATCTACGTGCTCATTTTCCAATTCCTGTCCAAAGCCGTCCGCCTGGATACCGCCTTTCAACAGGCGGCTTCCCCAACGGAGCACCGACGACTCCAGAAAATACTGATGGCCTGTCTGGCCCGGCACCATGAGCAGGGACTGCTCCAGGGGGATCAGCACCTGGGGAACTTTCTCCTTGACAACGAGACTCTCTACTCTCTTGACGGAGACCAGGTCAGAACCTTTTCCACCCCCGTCCCCCTGAAGGCGTCAATAACCAATCTGGCGGCCTTTTTGGCTGTTTTCCCGCCTGAGCAGGATGCGAGCATACCGGACTTATTTGCCTATTACTGCGCTCAGCGAAAGCTGAGACCAGCCAACAAAACCCTCGGATGGGTCGCGAACCGCACCCAACGCATTCGCCTGCGGCGACTGAAACAGTATCTGCGCAAGATCTTTACCAGCCGCGATCCTTTTGTTGCGGAAAAAACCCCGCAACGATTCTGTGTCTATGATCAACGCGTCTGGCGTCCGGAGTACATCCCTTTCAAAGACGCCCCTCAGTCCTTTTTTCCCGATTCTGAGCACAGCCTCAGGCCTCAGGATGTGCTCCTGCACACAGTCCATGGTCCCGTCCGCCTGCAAAAGACCCAGTCCGGTCCTGGACCATTGGCATCACTGAACGATCCCCTGTCCCGGCAGTGGAAGCAGCAACACACCGATATCCGTTTGGGCCGTTCCAGGGCACACCCCATCATGTTTCTGAAAATCAGGACAGGCTGCTTCCGTACCTGCAGCTTTCTGCTCTCGGAGCAGTCCTTCTCATGCAGGGAGACCTCGGCTGCATCAATAACACTCTAACCCCCCGGAATGCAATGAAACAGTTCAAGGATACTCTCACTTTACCTGTTTCGATTTCTGGAGATCGACTGGTCCGATACTGTTCTCGAGTATCATCAGCATTCAAACGACTCCAGGGATATCAGAAAATTTCCCCAGAATCCGGAAGCGGTGCAGCCTTTGTATTCGCAGGCTGTGGGTCGCTGGCAAAACGATCTCACCAAAATCGACGCCGCAGCTTGACGAGCGTTCGATAAACCGCTTGGTGATAGGCCCGGTTCATCTTGTATCTGAAAGGATATCCATGCGGACCGCTCTGGGGAAGGACGGGCTTTTCGCCCGTTGAAAACGCCTTTTGAACCTGGGCTGGATAGAGAACCTCCTGAACAAACCGATAGAGAGCTCGATCCAAAGCGTTGTGATCAGCCAGCAGCGAGCGCTTTCCAGGATCGTCCAAGACCTCGCGCTTGGCACTGTTCTCTCTGGCTGTATGCAGTCGGTGATAGCCTAGATTCAGTCTTTCCGGTCCGATGGCCTGCAGAATCTGCAGTGATTCGTCAAAGCGTTCGGTCAGGCCGACAAAGTGATAATGATTGGCCAATTCCTGTTTGGCCTTCGCCAGGTCCTCGCTCCCGGCAATGGTCTTGACCTGGAGATTGTGCAGTCGTGTATCCTCGAGAAACTCTTCAAAGGAGTAGGTTTTCTGATAACGATGCCGGGCCCGCTTGATATGCTGATAATGGGAGGCCCCCCGCTTCAGGGGATCGCGCAGAAAGGTCACGTAGTGGTGACGGCCTGTGAGATGGTGCCTGGGATCGATCAGGCCATGTCCGGCCACGCTCTTCAACCCAAAGGGAAAGACTTTGTGCGCAAAGCAGAGATCGTCCTCGGTAACGGGCCGGCGAGGCAATTTGCTCTGCAGGTCGCAATGCCTGAGGCCGAAAGTGTTCCGCAGAATGAACTTGAAGGTGGTCCCGGCTGTCTTATTCAAATGCACAAAGACAATCATGTCCCGCTCTTTTCAAAATAATCGGAGACCACTCCCATGAAGGGATTGTACTTGACTGCATAATGGCGCCAGCCCCTGTTCAGGCAGTGCCGGGAAAGCTCCCGGTCCTGATCGAGGAGGCCGTCCCGCCGGCTGTTCCAGGCCGTGCGGTCCAGGGCCAGGAGTTCCTCGACCCGTTCCCGGTACAGACCGGCCGCTGGAGAATCGGACCGGGCATTGACGAACCAGGGAAAGACCGTCCCCAGCTTTTCCAGAAACAGGTTCTGCTCCGGACCGAAATCCAGGCAGGAGCTTTCCGTGAAATTCACCAGCCCGGCCATCCTGGCCTGATCAATGCTCCCGGATTCCGTCGCGATTTCACAGGCCCTGGTTCCGGGAAAGGGATAGAAAAAGGACCAGCGAAAGCGGCCCGGCCGGGCCTCGGCCATGAGGTCCACGGTCTGCAGGAGCTCCTCCCGGGTCTCCCCGGGCAGCCCGAGCATGAGAAAAACCGAAGAATGGAGGCCCTGCGCTTCCGCTGTCCGGATGGCCTCGATGATGCTCGCATTCTTCATAGGCCTGTTGAGCACCTCTTTTCTGAGCCGAGGACTGCCGCTTTCCACCCCGAACTTGACAATGCGGCAGTTGGCATTCACCAGGTGCTTTGCCTGCTCCGCATCAAAAAAATTGACATGGGCGTTGATCACAAAGGGCAGCGGACTCACCCGGGGATAGGCGGCGCAGAAATCAAGCACAAAATCCTTGCGGTAGGTGAACAGATCATCGTCCAAAATAAAGGTGGTGATATTGTCATAGCGCCGCAGCAGAAAGTCGATCTCCTGCATCAGGGAGTGAATGCTGACATGGCGGATGTAATTGAGTTCCCGGAAACTGCACTGCAGATCCCGGCGGTAGGAGGCGACCATCTGATGATTGAAGCAGTAGGTGCAGGCATAGGGACAGCCCCGGGAACTCATGAGGCCCACCCAGCCGTTCTTGACATCGATCAGCCTTTGAAAATCCGATATGCCGTAGTCCTTGGGCGGCAGAGAAGACAGATCCGGCAGGGGACGGATGGGGTTGAGCTGAACAGACCCGTTGGCGGCATATCCCAGATTCCGGACGCCTGTCAGGTCCTGCCCGTTCTGCAGCCGCTCCACAAATTCCAGAAAGGCCTCCTCGGCTTCGCCCCGGAACAGGTAGTCGATCACCCCGGACTGCAGGACGCCCTCAGGATCGGCCAGGGCGTGCACCCCGCCCAGGACGATGGGTCCGAGACCGGTCTCCCGGGTCCAGGCGGCCAGGGTCCTGGCATACTCCCACTGGTTGGTGACCACCGAGAAACCGACCACATCCGGCTGTTCCGCCTGCAGCCCGGCCATGAACGAGGCCTTGTCCGGCAAGGGGGCCAGTTCCTCGCAGAGGTGCCAGAGCGTGACGGCATGCCCCGCCTGTTTGAGCAGGCCGGCCATATGGGCCAGGCCGTAGTTGAAGCCGGGCTGGGACCCGGCATTGGGGTAGATGAATACAATCTTCATATTCTGATCCACAGTGCCTTTTGTATTATTCCTTAAATAATTTCAGAGTCTTGACATCTTTGTCCCTCTTGTCTGTCGTGGATCAGTATTTCCTGGGTTGATTTTTCCAACAAAAGCGTGCAGATCCACTCATAAGCTCTTATGCCGTTCATTGAAACCAACGACTGCCAGTTTGATCAGTGAAGAAACTTCGTTTTACTGGAATACTGTCGCCTTAACCCGTCATTGCGAGGCGTCTTCGCCGAAGCAATCCCTGACAAGAGGCTTTTC
>CAZUMF010000027.1:0-29111 GCA_964621385.1 uncultured Desulfohalobiaceae bacterium | reverse complement strand
GCTCAGATCGAGGCAGCCATTGAAGCCGCGGTCTGAGGAGGGGAAGGGGAGAAACAGGGAACGCGGAAAGCGGAACGCGGAGCGCGGAGCGCGGAAAGGGGAACGGGGAAGGCGGAACGGGGAATACACCTAAACAGATCCAATTTGGGTTTTTGAAACAAATCCTGATTGTCCTTTGATTGCAACGGCAAAATCCTGAAAAAGGTACGGTGGAGCTTTATACATTCCATCGGAACCCATACGAGGAGCCTATGACAGCATTTGAACCGAAGATCATCGCTTTTCTCTGCAACTGGTGCGCCTATGCCGGAGCGGATCTGGCCGGGGTCTCCCGCATGCAGTACCCGTCCAACCTGCGTCCGGTCCGGGTGATGTGCAGCGGACGGGTGGACCCGGTCTATATCGTGGATGCCCTCAGCGACGGAGCGGACGGCGTTCTGGTCTCCGGCTGACACATCGGTGACTGTCATTACCTGGATGGTAATGTCCAAGCTGAAAAGAAAATCCGCCTGACCCAAAAGGTCTTGGAAGCGGGCGGCATCGATCCCCGACGGCTGCTCCTGGAGTGGGTGTCTTCGGCTGAAGCCCAGCGCTTCGCCGACGTGGCCACTTCCATCGTGGACACGGTCACCAGCCTCGGCCCCCTGGACCAGGAGGCGAACGGCCTGGCCCTTGAGGCGGCCCGTCGCACCCTGGACAGCGAGATCGTCCGTTGGACCGTGGGCAAGGAAACCACCTTGACCCAAAAAGGCGACGTCTACGGCCGGGAATGGAATCCCGAGCAGTTCGAGGGCATTCTGGACACCCTGGCCGGGACCGAGTTTGAAAAAAGTCTGATTTATACCGCCCTGAACCGGGGCTGTAAATCAGTACGGGATATTCATGCCCTGACGCATATGGATCTGACAAAAATCTCCTATCATTTGAGTGACATGGAACGAACCGGCCTGATCGAGTTCAAGGGCATGGCGGATCATACACCGGAATTCGCCGCCGTCTGATTCCCAGTTGCCGGCGCCGCCCGCAATACAAGGTTCCAGTTTCGCTCTGGATTGAGAAATTCGAAATTGCCCGGCTTCGCTCAGAAGCTTCGACGTGGCCAGCGGGAAATTGGCAAGAAAACAATGCAGAAAAGCAGCGTGTTTTATTACGCCTCATCAAATTTCCAATTTCCAATTTCTTTGACAAGGACTTCAACTGCTTCGGAGCAACACATTATCGCATTTTCTATGACAGAGATTAACCGATAAGTCTAAGGATAGTAAACATGGCACAGCACACATCGACACACGGGGCCGTTATGGTCGTAGGCGGCGGCATCACCGGGATGCAGGCTTCCCTCGACCTGGCCAATTCCGGTTTCAAGGTCTACCTGGTTGAGCAATCGCCGTCCATTGGGGGGATGATGTCCTGGCTGGACAAGACCTTTCCCACCAATGACTGCGCCATGTGAATCATCTCCCCGGTACTGGTCGAGGTCGGCCGGCATTTGAACATCGATATCTACGCCAACAGCGAGATCGAATCCGTTCAGGGAGAAAAGGGCAACTTTGCGGTAACAGTCAGTTCCAAGGCCAGATACATTGATCCTCAGGCCTGTACAGGCTGTGGTGAATGCGCCTCCCACTGCCCCATCAGCGCGGTGGACGTCTACAACCAGTCCATGCGGGAACGCCGGGCCATTTACATTGACTACGCCCAGGCGGTGCCCCTGTCGTTCACCATAGATCAGGACACCTGCATTGGCTGCGGCCTCTGCGAAAAAATGTGCCTAGCCGGGGCCATCAAGTATGACGACGCTCCGCAGCAGAACACCCTGCAGGTGGGCTCCATTACCCTGGCCGTGGGCACCCGGACCTTTGACCCATCCGGGCTCGACTTTCTGGGCTACGGCCGGTTTCCCAACGTGGTCACCAGTGCCGAGTTCGAACGGATCCTCAGCGCTTCGGGCCCGTATTTCGGCCACTTGATGCGGCCCCTGGACCGGGAAGAACCCCGGAAGATCGCCTGGCTGCAATGCGTGGGCTCCCGGGACATCAACAACTGCGGCCATGGCTACTGTTCTTCGGTCTGCTGCATGTACGCCATCAAGGAGGCGGTCATCGCCAAGGAGCATGCCGGCGGTGATCTGGATTGTGCTGTTTTTTACATGGACATGCGCACCTATGGCAAAGATTTCGAACGCTATTTTGATCACGCCCGGGACGAAGAAGGGGTCCGCTTTATCCGCTCCAGGGTGCATACCATCACCGAAGTGGAAGCAACCGGCGACCTGGAGCTGACCTTTGTGGATGATGCCGGCCGGATGCAGTCCGAAGTCTTCAATATGGTCGTGCTCTCCGTGGGCCTGGAGACCTCGCCCCAGACCCTGGAACTGGCGGAAAAGCTCGATGTGGATGTCTCGGACTCGCGTTTCTGCCGGACCTCCACCTTTGCGCCCATTGCCACCTCCAGAGAAGGCATTTCCGTCTGCGGCGCCTTTCAAGGCCCCAAGGACATCCCGACCTCGGTGATCGACGCCGGGGCCGCCGCCTCTGAGGCCGGGGAGATTTTGACCGCGGCCCGCTTCTCCGAGACCAGAACCAAGGACGTGGTCCCGGAAAAAAACGTCCAGGGCGAACGGCCGAGCATCGGTGTTTTTGTCTGCAAATGCGGCAGCAATATCGCCGGAGTGATCAATGTGGAGGCGGTGCGCGACTATGCCGCCACCCTGCCCTTTGTGGACTACGTCACCGACAACCTCTACACCTGCTCCCAGAATACCCAGGAGGAGATGGCCGAGATCATCCATCAGAAAAACCTGAACCGGGTCATTGTCGCCTCCTGTTCCCCCAAGACCCACGAGCCTTTGTTTCAGGAAACCCTGACCAATGCCGGGATCAATAAGTATCTGTTCAGCATGGTCAACATCCGGAATCAGGATTCCTGGGTGCATCGCAACAACCCGGATATGGCCACGGAAAAGGCCAAGGATCTGGTCCGTATGGCGGTCTCCACTGTGGCCCTGAAAGAACCGCTGGAAGAACCGGAACTGGGCATCCATCAGACCGCCCTGGTCATCGGGGGCGGTATATCCGGCATGACCTCGGCCCTGAGCCTGGCCCGTCAAGGGCACGACACCCATCTGGTGGAGCGGGACTCCGCCCTGGGAGGACAGGCCAGATCACTCTATAAGACCTGGAAGGGCGAGGATATCCAGGCCCATCTCGCAGAGCTCATCGAGGCGGTGGAAGCCGAACCCAGGCTCCAGGTCCATCTGCACACCAGGGTCACGCAGGTGGACGGTTTTGTGGGGAATTTCACGAGCACCCTGGAAACCGAGTCCACGCAACAGAGCATCTCCCACGGCGTGACGGTCATGGCCACCGGTGCCAAGGAGCTTGAGCCCGCCGAGTACAGCTATGGGCAGGACAAAAGGATCAAGACCAGCCTGGAGTTGGACCGCATGTTCCAGACCGATGATCCGGCCCTGGAATCCGTGAATGCAGCGGTCTTCATCCAGTGCGTCGGCTCAAGGGAGCCGGAGCGTCCCTATTGCTCCAGAGTCTGCTGCACCCACTCCATCCAGAGTGCTTTGGAGCTCAAAAAGCGCAACCCGGCCATGGATGTCTACATCCTCTACCGGGATATCCGGACTTACGGCGAAAAGGAATCCCTGTACAAGCAGGCCAGACAGGCCGGTGTTGTCTTCATCCGCTACAGTCTGGAGGACAAACCCCGGGTCCAGGCCGGGGACACCGAACTCACGGTCACTGTAACCGATCCCATCCTGGGCCGGCCTCTGGAGATTGCCACCGATCTCCTGACCCTGGCCACGGCCATCATTCCGGAACGGGACGAGGACCTGGCCAACTTCTTCAAGGTCTCGTTCAATGACGACGGTTTTTTTGCCGAGCGCCACGCCAAAATGGGCCCGGCGGAATTTGCCACTGACGGCATGTTTCTCTGCGGTCTGGCCCATTACCCCAAGTCCATCGACGAATCCATCGCCCAGGGCAAGGCGGCCGCCGGCAAAGCGATCACCCTTCTGTCCCAGGAGATCATCCACTCCAGCGGTGAAGTGGCCAGGATCGATCCTATGTATTGCAGCAGCTGCGGGGTCTGTGTGTCCATCTGCCCGTATTCTGCACCGTCCTTTATTGAAGAGGGCCGTTTTGCCGGGAAGGCCGAGATCAATCCCTCCCTGTGCAAGGGCTGCGGCTTGTGCGCCGCGTCCTGCCGATCCGGGGCCATCAGCCTCAAGGGATCGGACAACCGGCAGATTTATGCCATGATTGAAGCCATATGAATTCAGAGCATTCGCTCTGAATTCATAGAAATTTTTTTCTGCTGAAAAAAAGCATGTATTTTTTAATATTTAGACTTCGTACCTACATTACGTCTTTGAACTTTAACAATTTAAAATAATTGACAATATCTGAAAAGTTCTTAAAATTGGGCATTCTTTTGGTTTCTGGTGTCAGGTGTCGGGTGTCTGGAAAGGCAAAATCCGCAAACTGAAACCAGACACCTGAAACCCCAAAATGAGGCAAGAAATATCACAAGATGTCCAATAAATCCTTCAAATTTACGCGTCCTGTAAAGAGCTCTGAATATTCGAAGCAGAGTTTCACTTTCATAACGGTAGGTAGTGAAGAGTCTGATTTTTTTATGATTTTAAAATAAAAAAAATTCGCTGTCTTCAGCGAATTTTTGGAGTGAAGCATGTCTGAATGGGAACCCAAAATCGCTGCGTTTCTGTGCAACTGGTGTTCATACGGGGCTGCTGATCTGGCCGGGGTGAGCCGGATGCAATACCCGGCCAACATCCGGATCATCCGTATTCCCTGCACCGGGGCCATGAGCCCGAACTTCATCCTGCAAGCCCTGCGTCATGGAGTGGACGGGGTCTGGGTCTCCGGGTGACATCCGGGCGAGTGCCACTACATTAGTGGCAATCTCTACGCCAGACGGCGGTTCGTCGTCTTCAAAGACCTCCTCGAATACATCGGCATCGAGCCCGGCCGGGTGCATTTTTCCTGGATTTCTTCTGCCGAAGCCACCAAATTCCGAGACACCGCCAAAACAGTCGTTGAACAAGTCCGCGCCCTGGGCCCGGCTAAACGATTGGTCACTGACATCCGTAAGGAGGCGGCATGAACGCAATCACCCAGCAGATCCGGACTGCAGCCCGGCGGCTTTTGGAAGAAAAGCGCGTGGATTGTGTGATCGGATACCGAAAAGGGACTGTCCCCATGCAGGAAGAACCCTATTTCGCCTACACTCCGGAAGAGACAGAAAACCTGGTCTGGACCGGATTTTGCGTGAACAATCTGGCCAATTTTCTTATCAAGCGGCCGGGCCGGAACGCTGTTGTGTCCCAAGGCTGCGTATCCCGCAATATCGTGGGACTGATCAAAGAGAATCAGGTCAAGCGCGAGGATGTCTATATTCTCGGGGTGCACTCTCCGGGCATGCTGGATCGGGATAAAATCCAGGCCCACTTCCCGGACCGGGTGATCACCGAGGTTGTGGAAGAGGAACAGGACATCCTGGTCAAAGGCCGGGATTTTGAAGAGCGCTTGGAACGGAAAAAATTCAAGCGGAACAACTGCTTTACCTGCACCCACCGCAATGCCGTCCTGTATGACGAGTTTCTCGGCGAACAGGGTCCGCAAACCGGCGGGGGCAACATCGACAAGGTCGCGGCGCCCTGGGAAGACCTGGATGCCGACAGCCGGTGGGCTGCCTTTGAAGCAACCTTCAAGGACTGCATCCGCTGTTATGCCTGCCGCAATGTCTGCCCCTTATGCTACTGCGACGTCTGTTTCGTGGATGAGAACAACCCGCAGTGGGTGGGAAAGTCCCAGCTTGATGCAGATGTCTATACCTTTCACATTCTGCGGGCCTTTCACTGCGCAGGACGGTGCACCGACTGCGGTGCCTGTGAATCGGCTTGTCCGGTGGGCATCACAATGCGCACCCTGACCAGCAAGCTGGAAAAAGACATCCGGGAATTCTACGACTATCAGCCTGGTTTGGATTTAGAAACACCGCCCCCCCTGACGCTTTACCGCCCAAACGATCCGGATGTGGCCGGGTAATGCCGGTCAGGCCGAACCGGATCGCTCCGGGAACAAGACAGAGGTACGCCTATGCCAGTAAAAATTCTCCAGAAAATCGACATCCAAGACTTCCTGAGCGTTTGCTCCAAGGAGCATGAGGTGTTTGCGCCGGTTCGGGACGGGGCGCGTATGCTCTGGTCCCCGGTGGCTCCGGATGACGCGCTTGAATTCGAATTCACCAATACCGATCTCTCGCCCAAAGCGTTCATGTTTCCCCAAACCGAATGCCTGATGCATTTCACAAACCAGGCAGATGATCCCGAAGGCATGGTTATGCAGCCTGAACCCGGTCTGTCCCGGCCCAGGCTGCTTGTGAATATCCGGCCCTGCGACGCCAAAGCGTTTTCTGTCCTGGACCTGGTCTTTGAACGAGATGCGGACTCAACAGACGTCTATTGGAAAAACAAGCGCGAAAATACCCTGCTTATCGGTCTGGCCTGCAAGCAGCCCTGCCCGACCTGTTTCTGTACCTCGGTCAACTGCGGCCCGCATCATGAGGAAGGGCTTGACGTTCTTCTGGTCGACCTGGACGATCGCTTGCTGGTCAAACCCTTGAGCGCCTCAGGGGAAAAACTGACTGCTGACCTGCCCGACGCCGGACAAGCAGACATCGACCGGGCCGCCGAGCAGAAGCAGACCGCGGAGGCGGCCATCACCGACGGCGTGTCCCTGGACGCTGTGGAATCGAGGACCGTGCTTGAAGAATACGAGCACCCCTGTTTCGACAGGATCTTTGAATCCTGCATCAACTGCGGGACCTGTACGTATTTCTGCCCTACCTGCCACTGCTTCGACATTCAGGACGAGACCCAGGAAGATTACGGGCATCGCATCCGTAACTGGGACAGCTGCATGAGCTGGCTGTTCACCCATCACACCTCCGGCCACAATCCCCGGGGGACGAAACAAGACCGGGTTCGACAACGCTTCATGCACAAATTCAAGTATATGCCCATCAAGTTGAACGGAGCCATCGGCTGTGTCGGCTGCGGCAGATGCACCTCGAAATGCCCGGTGAATATCGATGTGCGCCGTGTTGTGAACAGGATGAACGAACCTCTCAGTGAATGAAGCGAGACGAATGCTATGAAAAATCCCTATCTGCCCTATCCGGTGCGCATCAGCCGGGTCGAAATCGCCACCGAGGACAAGACACTCCGGACCTTTGATTTTGAATTCCTGCATGAAGAGGATGCCGAGGCCTTCACCTACCTTCCGGGACAGTTTGCCGAACTCTCGGTTCCTGGCTATGGGGAGGCCCCCATCGGTATTGCCTCCAGCCCCACTGAAGGCTCTCATCTGACCTTCACCGTGAGCAAGGCCGGCAAGGTCACCAGCCGCCTGCACGCCATGCAGGAGGGGGACATCATGGGGGTTCGGGGACCTCTGGGTCATCCCTACCCTTTCCACGACATGGAGGGGAAAAACATCGTGATCCTGGCCGGCGGCTATGCCGTGACCACCCTGCGCTCCACCATGATCTGGCTGCTCCATCCGGACAATCGTGACAAATACGGAGAGATCACCTTTATCTACGGAGCCAGGACCCCCGGCATGCTGCTCTATCGGGAAACCCTGGAGGAGTGGGACCAGCGCAGTGATGTCAAGACCTATATCACCATCGACAATGAAGTCGAAGGCTGGGACAAGTACGTGGGATTCGTGCCCCAGATCGCCGACCAGGTCTCCCCGGAGCCGGACAATGCCGTTGCCCTGATTTGCGGTCCGCCGATCATGATCAAGTTCACCCAGCCGGTGCTGGACAAGATGGGCTGGACCGGGGACCAAATCATTATGAGTCTGGAAAACCGCATGAAATGCGGTATCGGCATCTGCGGGCGCTGCAATGTCGGACCGTATTACGTGTGCAAGGACGGACCGGTCTTCACCAAGGCGCAGTTGGACGAGCTTCCCAAGGAATATTGAAGTATAGGTTCCAGGTTCACGGTTCACTGTTCACAGTTAAGAAAAAAGAGAGCTTTTAGGGGGACGGGAAGCAATCCTTCAGCAGCCTTTTCTCAGCTCCAGCATTCGCATGTGGACGTCGTCGATCAGTTCCTTGGGCGTAGAGGCCCCTGCGGTCAATCCGATATTGTGAGCGGCTTTGATACGATCAGCAGGAAGCTCCCCGGCCAGTTCGATATGCAGACTGTCCGCCCCTACGCCTTGGACCACCTTGGCCAGACGCCTGGTATTCCCGCTGTTATAGCCCCCCACCACCACAACCAAATCAACGTTTTCCGCCAGAGCCAGGGCCTCCTGCTGCCGCTCCCGCGTCGCATCGCAAATGGTGTCCAGGACTGGGAGGGTTCGCTTAAGGTGAAGCCGAAGATATTCCACAATCTTATTGAATTCTCCACGATCCTGAGTGGTTTGGGCAGCAAGGAAGTACCGGCTGGATGGATCGAGATCAAGGGGATTGATCTCTGATAAGCCTTCGAAGGTATGGGCCTTTTGATTTGCATAACTCAACAGGCCCCGGACCTCAGGATGATCATGCTCCCCGAGTAAAAGCAGAAGTTCTCCCTGTGCGGTGTGGCGTTGAATCAGGCGCTGCGCTCGTTTGACCCTGGGACAGGTGGCATCCACAACAACCGCCCCGTGGGCCAACAGCTGCTTCTCCAGATCAACTGGGATGCCGTGAGCCCGTATCACCACCCGGGACCCCGGGGGGATTTCTTCCACCCCCTTTGCGATGTGCACCCCTTTTTCGGCATACGCCTCCAGCACTTGAGGGTTGTGAATGATCGGCCCGAGAGTAAAAACAGGCCCTCCCTGTTCAGCCACCACTATATCCAGCTTGCGCAGGGCCAAATCAACGCCCATGCAAAAGCCGGCGGTATCAGCCCGGATGATGTCCTTCATAAAGCCATTCCTCATTCTCTATTCTTCATTCGATGTTCAACGTTCGATGTTCGACGTTTCTCTCTTCCCCCAACCCGATCCGCCCAATCAACGCCTCCAGATCCCCCCAGGACCCGGCCTGCACGATCTGTCGGCGCAGATCCTTTGCGCCTGGAAAGCCTTTGAGGTACCGGGGAATAATGGTCCGCATCTTGAGCAAGGACTTGCCGGCATCCTGACCTTCGCGACAGTAATGCATATGTCTGAAAATCATTGTTTTGAAATCTGTCGGTTGCCACTGCGCCTGCCTTGAAGGCACTGCTTTCCCATCCATGAGCTCCCGAAACCGTGAAAAAATCATGGGATTGTTCAGGGCGCCTCTGGCAAACATCACCCCGGCGGCTCCGGTCTGCTCCAGACAGCGGACCCCGTCTTCCGCCGTGAACAGATCGCCGCCTGCAAGCACCGGGATGGCGACCGTGTCTTGAACAGCGCGGATGAACGACCAGTCCGCCTGTCCTGAAAACCCCTGTCTAGCGGTCCTGGGATGCACCGCGATCCATCCTAGCCCGATCCGCTCCAACTCTTGAAAGACCTCCGCCTGGAGGCGACTGGCGGCATCCCAGCCTGACCGCAGCTTGACCCCGACCCTTCCTTTCCCAGCCAGATCCACCATCCCCCCAGCCAGGCGCACCAGCCTGTCCGGATCGCGCAACAGAGCGGCTCCGGCCCCGGTCTTGACCACCTTTCGCACCGGGCATCCGGCATTGAGGTCAAAATAAGCAAACCCCCGGGACAGCAGGACCTTCATGGCCTGCTCACAATACGCGGCTTCAGAACCAAACAGTTGCACCACCAATGGCGTATCCGCTGGTCCGGTGGCCAAGAGCCGCTTCGTGCCCGGACTTTCAAAGACCAGACCTTTGGCGCTGATCATCTCGGTGCAGGCCGTTTGGCAGCCGTATTCCCGGCAAAGCAGCCGGAAAGGCAGATCGGAATAGCCGGCCAGAGGCGCCAACCAAGGCTTATTCTTGAATATTTGCATAGAGTTGCCAGCGCTGAAGACCACTGAAGATATTTTTCCTGATTCGTTTGTTGTCTTTCCAGAGCCCTTCCAGCCAGTCCTGGACCTGATCCCGATTGCTTGCACCGTTGGAAGGGCACGGGTTGTCCCAGACCGGAAGATTCCACTCCCTGACGCTTTTTTGAATCAAGCGCTTCTCAACAAGGAGCAGCGGGCGGATCAATTGAAACTCCCCCTGAAAATAGGACTCCCGGGGAAACATCGCCTCGACCCGGCCGTTATGCGTCAAGTTCATAAAAAAATTCTGCACCATATCGTCTGCAGTATGCCCCATGGCCAGATGGGATAAATGGTACTGCTTGACCAGCTGAAAAAGCCTCTTGCGCCTGTGCCAGCTGCAAAAAAAACACGGCGAATTTTTGCGATTTTCCGACGAGTGGGCGCGCAACCCCATATCCGTGACCACGACATGTCCGGCAACCCCGTTTCTGGACAGCCAGTCCACCAGCGGTGCATGGTTGTGCGGGTCAAATCCCGGATTGATGTGCAGCACACACACTTCCACCGAAAAGGGCAGCTTCTTCTGTTGCAGCAATAAAACCTGCAACAGGACCCAGCTGTCCATCCCCCCGGAAACAGCCACACCGATCCTGGCGCCGGGGTGAAGCATACCGGTTTCATACATCAGCTTTCCTGCCTTGGAGAGGCAGGATTTCTGGGTATAGGTCAATTTCTTTCCCTGCATACTTCCTCAATTCACAGTATTTTCATATATTCACAAATAGTCTCTCTTCAGTTTCCTATTCTCTCCCTCTTTCCCTGGCCCTCTGCTTTATCGGGATTTTTCTCTGGATGCAACGTCGTTTCAATCCCGGATTCTCGAAGAACACGGCTGCATACCGAAGTGAGAGGTCATGGAAATCCCAGAAAACAAAGCCTCTTCACAAAGACTTGACGAATGCGCAACAAGTATATATCTTTTTTTGTTTCGAAAAAAATATATGGAGGATCCGAATGGCCAGAATTACCGTTGAAGATGCCTTGAAAAGAGTGAACAATCGGTTTGTCATCGCCCATATGGCCATCAAACGGGTGAAAATGTATCGAGAGGGCTATGAACCGCTTGTTGAAAGCGACAACAAAGAAGTGGTCACCGCCCTCCGGGAGATCGAAGCCGGCAAGATCCTGCTGAAAAATCCTGATGAAGTCACTGGTGTCGAAGTGGAAGTCTCATGAGCAAACGAGATTATTACGAAGTCCTGGGTGTTTCCAAAACAGCCGATGGTCCCGAGATCAAAAAGGCCTATCGGGCAATGGCCTTGAAGTATCACCCGGACCGCAACCCCAACGATGCTGAAGCCGAACAGAAATTCAAGGAAGCAGCCGAAGCCTATGAGGTTCTGAGCGATGCGCAAAAACGGTCCACCTATGATCGTTTCGGCCATGAGGGACTGGCCGGCGGCGGTTTTCAGGATTTTTCCTCCAGTCAGGACATCTTTGACGCCTTCAGCGATATCTTTGGCGACTTTTTTGGATTCGGGGGGGGCGGCGGCCGATCCAGACGCGGCCCCAGACCACAGGCGGGCGCCGACCTGCGCTACAATTTGACGATTTCTTTTGAGGAGGCGGTCAAGGGTACGGAAGCCGACCTGCAGATCCCCAAAGAAATTGAGTGCGAGGTCTGTGCCGGTTCCGGGGTGGAACCCGGGCATCAGCCTGAAACCTGCAAACACTGCAATGGACAGGGCCAGATTTTTCAAAGCCAGGGTTTCTTCCGCATTTCCTCCCCCTGTCCCATCTGCAGGGGCACCGGGCAGATGATCGCCCACCCCTGTAAAAAATGCCGGGGCAACGGTGTGGTCCAAGAGACCAAAACCGTCAAAGTGAACATCCCGGCCGGTGTGGACAACGGCAGCAGACTCAGGCTGCAGGGCGAAGGGGAGCCTGGAAGAAACGGCGGCCCGCCAGGGGATCTCTATGTCGTTCTCAGTGTCCAAGAGCACCCGCAGTTTACCCGCCAGGGGCAGGATCTGATCACCTCGGCTGAAATCAGTTTTTCCCAGGCCGCCCTGGGCGACAAAATCGAGATTCCCACCCTGGACGAGCCCATCCCCATGGAGATCCCCAAAGGCACCCAAAGCGGAAAAAGCTTTCGACTGAAAGGCTTGGGCATCCCCTATATCGGGAGTTCGCGCAAAGGGGCCCTGGTGGTCAATATCAAGGTCAAGACCCCGACGAAACTCAGTAAACGCCAGGAGGAGCTCCTCCAGGAACTGGCTCAACTGGAATCGGAAAAAAACAAGAAAAAAAGCAAGCGGGGGTTTTTCAAAAAGAATAAGGGTGAAGCGTGAACCCGAAACTGACCCATATCAACGATCAGGGAGGACTAGCAATGGTGGATGTCGGGGACAAGACCGACACATCCCGACGGGCGGTCTTTCAAAGCACCGTGCTGCTCTCTGAGAAAACATTCCAACTTCTCCAGGAACAGGCCCTGCCCAAGGGCGATGTTCTGACCACCGCCAAGATAGCCGGGATCCAGGCTGCCAAAAAAACAGCGGAGCTGATCCCCCTCTGCCACCCCATTTTCTTGACGCACATTGATCTGGAGTTCTTCCCTGACCCGGAAACGCATGCCGTCCGCATCCAGGCCGAAGCCCGGGCCAGCGGTCCGACCGGTGTGGAAATGGAGGCCCTGGTCGCCGTCCAGACCGCGGCCATGACCATCTATGATATGTGTAAAGCCGTGCAGCGCGATATTCGAATTACAGAATGCTGCCTGCTGCACAAATCAGGCGGGCGAAGCGGGACCTACGACCGTGAGGAGCGAGAATTGAAGACTGTAGATTGAATAGAGACTCTTGCTAGTGCTGATTGCTGATTTGGAAAGGCCTATTAATGGTGATGGTCGGGCATTTGCTGTCCAGAGCCACCTTGGCCACGGTTGAACCAAGGACCGCCTTCTGGGGATCCTCTTCTTTTGAGTGATGGGCCATGACGATCAGCTCCGCCCGGCTCTCCCCGGCCAGCTTCAGAATTTCCTCATCCGGCCTGCCCGGCCGGCATTCATAGACAATCTTTTTCGCCTCCCGCAGCTTTGGAAGAATATCCTGAGCCCGCCTGTGCTCGGCCTCCTGAATCCGCTGCCGTATTTCTGAGGCCTGCACCTGCGAACCCAGGGCTCCGGTCTCCAAAACATTCAAAATCTGCAGCTTGGCCTTGTACATCCCGGCCAATTGGGCGGCATAGCGCAAGGCGTGCTCTGCATGCGGCGAAAAGTCGGTTGCCGCCACCACATGTGTGTATTGCAGCTGCATATCCGCAACAGTGTTCGCGACCACCATGACCGGACAATCCGCCAGCTGAGCGACCCGCTCCATGGTGCTCACCCGGGGTTCGGGCTTGTGCAGTCTCCTGGCCCTGGAACGCTTTTTTTCGTATTTCACGGGATGGGGCCCCAGGACAATCAGATCGGCTCTGACCATCCTGGCGATACGCAGTATCTCCGTGGCCGGATCCCCTTGGACCACAAAATAGCTGCATTGGCGAAGACCTTGCGTTTTCCTGGCGTATTTCCGTTGCAGGTCTTCTTTGATTCTGCCCATCTTCTTCAAATGCGTGCTTGAGCGCTCCCGCATCGAAAGCTCCGCAAAAAACGGGTTGTGCACGTAGGTGATCACCAAGGCGGCATTGTGTTCACGAGCCAAACCGATAGCGGCTTCAGCCGGTGCGTCGTTTTTATCCGCTGGATTGACCGCGAGAACAATCTCTTTATGCATGGGGGCGCCTATCTTTTGTTCAAGCCTCTTGGATTCTGTGCGGCCTGCAGCCTGTTGGGCTTCACTCAACAAAGCATAGCCCAGAACCAATCCGGATGCAAACCCGGAGGTTGCAAAAATCAAGCGTCATTTCAGCGGTCGGTCAGGGAACACATGCCCGGGATGCCCATCCCCGCCAATCTCCGCTCGGGTATTGCCCCCACAGGCAGAGAGGAATCATTGAAAACCGCTTGTCAAAAAATGAAAATCAGGTTATGAAGGATGAAAAGCTAAGGCCTGCCTTTGAAAAAACACGACCCCGCAACCGCTGCCAGGCAAAAGGAGAAGCCTATGGAGACCAAAAAGATCTTTTTACCGGAATCTGAAATGCCCCGCCAATGGTACAACATCATGGCCGACATGCCTACGCCCATGGAACCGCCTCTGCACCCGGGCACCTGCGAACCAGCCGGCCCTGACGACCTCTCGCCTATTTTTCCCATGAACCTCATAGAGCAGGAAGTCAGTACCGAACGCTGGATCGACATTCCTGACGAGGTCCTGGAAAAGTATTTGATCTGGAGGCCGACCCCGCTGTACCGGGCCTACAATCTGGAAAAACACCTGCAGACCCCGGCCAAGATCTATTACAAGAATGAAGGCGTCAGTCCTGCCGGCAGTCATAAGCCCAATACCGCCATCGCCCAGGCCTACTACAACAAAGTCGCCGGCACCAAGCGCATTACCACTGAAACCGGGGCCGGCCAATGGGGCAGTGCCCTGTCCATGTGTTGTTCCTTCTTCGGCCTTGAATGCAAGGTCTTCATGGTCAAAATCAGCTATAATCAAAAACCCTACCGACGCCTGATGATGGAAACCTGGGGGGCGACGTGCACACCGAGCCCCAGCACCGAGACCCAGGCCGGGCGCAGCATTCTGGAAAAAAATCCGGATTCCCCCGGCAGTCTGGGGATCGCCATCAGCGAAGCCGTGGAAGCGGCGGTTGGCGACGAACAGACCAAGTACTCCCTGGGCAGTGTGTTGAATCATGTCATGCTCCACCAGACCATCAATGGCCTGGAGACCCAGAAGCAAATGGCCATTGCCGGAGACTATCCGGATGTGGTCATTGGTTGTGCCGGTGGAGGCAGCAATTTCGCCGGGAACTGCCTGCCCTTTGTCCGGGATAAAATCCACGGCAAGGACATCGATATCATCGGGGTCGAACCGAGTTCCACCCCGACCATGACCAGAGGGCCTTTTGCCTATGATTTCGGGGATACCGTGCAAATGACCCCGCTCATGCCCATGCATACCCTGGGACATGATTTCATACCGGCCCCGATCCATGCCGGCGGACTCCGCTATCACGGGATGGCTCCGATTCTCAGCCAGCTCCTGCTTGACAGATTGATCCGGGCGGAAAACGTGAACCAGTTGGAGACCTTTCAGGCAGGCGTTACCTTTGCCAGGACCGAGGGATTTATCAGTGCCCCTGAATGCAACCACGCCGTGGCCATGGCCATACGCGAGGCTGTGAAGGCCAGGGAAGAAGGCAAGGAAAAGGTCATCCTTTTCAACTGGAGCGGACACGGCCTGGTGGACATGGCGGCGTACGAGGCCTATCTGACGGGACAACTCTCGGATCAGCCCCTGCCGGAAGCCGAAATCGAAAGGGCGCTGGCCGCTATCGCCCCCCTGCCCAAACCCAGGCAATACACAGGCTAAATCGGAAAGGTTCCAGGTTCACGGTTCATAGGTTCACGGTTAAGACAAAGAGAAAAGCAGATGGTTGCCCACGAATGCTCATGGAAAAACACTTGAGGGAATGGAACAATCATGGATAATTCCAGAGAACCACGGGAAAAACCGGCTATCCGCTGTCCCCGTCTGGGGCATCAGGTGGATTTCGCGTACTGCAGGCAGGAAAACAAAGGCCTTCCCTGTTTCAAGGCCTTGGACTGCTGGCATGGGCATTTCCCGGTGGCTGAGTTTCTGCGGCAGGAACTCAGCCCCGGGGAATGGGACGCGGCCTTTGTGCAGCCGAAAACTCCGAAACTCAGCTCTCTTTTGGAATTGATCCAGACGGCCAGGAACAGAAACGCGGAGCGCGGAACGGCGAACGGGGAAGGCGGAAGGGGTGGAAGAAACGCGGAGCGCGGAACCCCGAACGGGGAAGAATAGGAGAAAGCCGGGATGAAGGGTAGTCTTCCGCAGATACTTTGTTAATGAAAGAAGCAGATGTTTGTCCACGAATGCTCACGAATGGACACGAATTGGTTTTTTTTGCCTGCCAGCGATAAGAGGCTGGCAGGCAAAGGCCATCGCCTTGCGGCATGACAGAAAGACAACCGTGGAACCGATTCTTCTCTCCGTGTGCTTGATTTGTAATCCAAAAATAAGCAAAGTATTAGCGGATGAGCACCGGATGAAGAGGCTCGTGCAGAAAAATACTGATCCAATTTCGTTTTTTGAAACAAAGGCTCATTGTCCCTTGATTTCAACGACTCAATTCTGAAAGAGGGACGTTGGAGCAGTCTATGCGACATCTGCTGGAAATCAGCATCAACACGGAAGCCTTCCCTGATCGCAGCACGTATCCTTTCAGCTTAAAAAACATTCAAGAAACTGAAAAGATTGATTTTTTATCATCAGTGACCTTCTTTGTCGGGGAAAACGGGACCGGCAAATCCACCTTTCTCGAAGCCGCGGCCCGCTGCTGCGGCTTCCATATCTGGGAAAACGAGACGGAAAGGCGCTCTTCCCACAATCCGCACGAAAAAGACCTGAAGCACTATCTCCGGCCATCCTGGGCCAATGGAGCCACAACCGGGGCCTTTTTCGCCGGCCGGATTTTTCAGGATTTCACGCGAATACTGGAAGAATGGGCTGCGGCCGACCCGGGGATGCTGGATTTTTTCGGAGGAACATCGCTTTTGACCCTCTCCCATGGGCAGTCGCTCATGGCCTATTTCAAAAGCCGTTTTTATACAAAAGGTGTGTATTTTCTGGATGAACCGGAAACCGCCCTCTCGCCCCGCACCCAGCTCGCACTGCTCAAGCTGATCCAACTAACCGGCTTTGAGCAGGAAGCCCAGTTCATCATCTCCACCCACTCCCCGCTCCTGCTGGCGTGTCCGGATGCGGAAATCGTGGATTTCAACAGAGCCCCCCTGCAGAAGACCCCCTATGAAGCCACCGATCACTTCCAGCTCTACCGGAATTTTATGCTGCACAGGGAGGACTCGCTGCAGGGGTCTCCCGATCCCGGTGTTGAAAGCGTCGGCGGCACTTAAATGCGACCGAGAGAGACGTTCAGAGCCCGGCAGAGACAGACCCGGGTCCACAATTCGCTCAGGCCCCCTCCCGGCTGCCGAAAATCAATTTCCCGCCCAGATGGCCGGCAATGGCCACAGCCACCAGCATAACCAGCAGGAGCAGCAGGAACGGCCAGGCCGCAGGGGACCCGGCGGCGGCCACACCGGGATTAAAGGTCCTCCAGAGCACCAGGATGAGCAGACTCAGGGCCGCGATCCCGGCGCAGAACATTTTCAACAGAAAGATCGACGTCCTGGCTCCCTGATAGCGCTTGCGCCACTCCACCAGTCCTGTGTACAGGACCACCGGCATGGCCAGCAGCACGAAGACCAGGCTGTAAAAGGCCGGCGCCTCGAACCGGCTCCACTGCAGGGCAATGGCCAGGGCATAAAACAGAACCGCCATGGGCAGCACCCCGTTGGGGATGTGGGTGCTGATGGGATGCATATGGAGTTTGAGCAGCATATTCGTCAGCATCGAAGCATCATGAGAGGCAGATCCCTTTCCGGTCTGCCCGGAATGACCGGATTGCCGATTCCCGCCCTGATGCGATCCGCTGTCCGAAATGAGCACAAATTTGCTTTTATCGGCTTTGCAGACGGGGCAGAATTCCGGAGGTTCGTCTCCGGTATGAATATACCCGCAGATCGTACATTTCCATGTTTTCATACGCACTCCTTGAATCTTGAGGTATCGAACACGAGTGTTTGGACTCGTATATTCCAATTCTGCATGCAGCAAGCTTCTATTTTCAATCTTCAATCTTACATCGTAAATGCCAGCAGGCTTAGGGCCATGACCGCCATCCCGGCGACCAAACCGTATATGGCCAGATGGTGCTCCCCGTACTGTTCCGCAGTGGGCAGGAGTTCATCCAGAGAGATAAAGACCATGATCCCGGCCACTGCAGCGAACACACACCCAAAAAACAGGGCATTGACAAATCGCAAGAGCAGGAGATAACCCACAAGAGCCCCGACAGGTTCGGCCAATCCGGAAAGAAAGGACAGCCCAAAGGCCTTTTTCCTGCTGCCGGTGGCATAATACAGGGGCACGGAAACGGCGATGCCCTCAGGAATATTGTGAATGGCAATGGCCACGGCAATGCTGATGCCCAGGGCCGGGTCCTGCAGCGCCCCGGTAAACGTGGCCATGCCTTCAGGGAAGTTATGAATGCCGATAGCCAGGGCGGAGACCAGTCCCATTCGCAGCAAGCGCCCCTTTTTTTCAGCTTCGGCCCTCACCTCCATTTCTTCAATTTTTCGAGGCTCATGTGGGTTTTCATACGAAGGAACCAGCCTGTCGATCAGGCCGATGAGGGCCATTCCGGAAAAAAAAGCCAGGGTTGTCATCCAGGCGCCCTGAGGCTCGCCAAGTTCTGCAGACAGAGAATCTTTGGCCTTGGAAAAAATCTCCACCAGGGAGACATAGATCATCACCCCGGCGGAAAAGCCCAGGGAAGCGGACAGGAAACGGGTATTCGTGGTGGAGCTGAAAAAGGCCAGAATGCTGCCCACCCCGGTGGACAGACCGGCGAACAAGGTCAGTCCGAAGGCGAACAGCACCGTCTCCAGGGGCATGGTCATGCAGCACATCCACTGTGGGTTGCCCGACAGCCGGGGAACGAGGAGACCACCTGGCCCCTCATTGCGCGTCGCCTTCCCTGTGGAGCGTGTCACTGCGGGCAACACCCTTCAAATACCGGCTGACCCGCTCCTGTTCAAACGTGCCGGTGGCCAGCCGCAGGCGCAGCAGGTTGAGCTGGTAGTTGTAGAAGGCCAGCGTCAGCCGCCTTTCAGCATCATTGAGCGCGGTCTGGGCATCCACAACATCCACAGCAGTGACCAGGCCTTCGTTGAACTGGGCCACGATCTGCTCATAATTGGCCGTGGCTGATTTCACCTCCTGTTCAAGACTGTCAATGACCTTTTCCTGGGTCTTCAGATCGAGATACACCGAACGGATTTCAGTGGAAACCATCCGCTCCAAACGCCGGTATGCAGCCTCAATCTCCGACTTCCGGTGCCGGGCCTGCTTCACTTCTGATTCGTCCCTGAAACCGGTGAACAAAGGATACGTGGCCACCAGCGAAATGTTCCAGTCCTCGGTTTCCCCAAAATAGAGATCTTCTTCATTGGTCTTGGAGTAGGCGCCCTCAACCGAAAATCTGGGCCAATAATCGCCCTTTTCTGCTTCCAGCGACATTGCGGCCGCCTGCCGGTTGCCCGCCAGCTGCTGCAGGTCCCGCCTGTGTTTCAACCCCCGCTTGCGCAAGGCTTCCGGACTGACGGCTTCAAGCTGCTTGGGCTGAATGCCTTGGAGCGCGCCCGGCAGATCATCCACACCCATCTCCAGGCGCAGGTTCTCCAAGGCCAGGGCCCGCTGATTTTTGGCCCGCTCCAGCTGCTCCCTGGCCCGGGTCACCTGGACCTCGGCTCTGTACACCGCGGTTTTATTGACCAGACCCACTTCATACCGATTTTGGGCCAGCTCCAGTTGATGCAGGGCACGTTCAATCTGATTTTCCGCAATCACGATGTTCTCCTCGGCGAGCAGGGCCTCATAATACTGCGCGGCCACAGTGAAGAGAATGGACTGCAGTCGTCTGAAATGACGGAATTGCTGGCTCTGGAGCGAATACAGGCTGGCGCGGCGGTGGTTCCAATACTTGCCGCCCTGATAGAGATGCTGGCTGGCGGAAACGGTCAGCAAGCCGTAATCACCGGCCCGGCTGAAGACGGGAGTGGTTTTCTGCCGAGTACGCTCGGCCCTGGCGTTCATTTGGGGCAGAAGCTGTGATGTGGCAATATTCAATGCCTGCTCAGCCTGCCGGACCTGCTCCCTGGAGGAGCGGATCTGATTGTTCTGTTTCAGGGCTTGGGCATACGCTTCATCCAGACTCAAGTCGGGGTCGGCCCCTTCTGCCGCCCACAGTGCGGCCGGGGTGACCCCCGCAAGCATCAAAACCGCACAGAGGCAGCACAGCAGTATTTTCCATTGCATGGGCTGATCTCCTGTCCGCCCTGCCGTTGGCAGGGTCGACAAATCTCTATTTGACATGTTTTGCCATACGCGACATCGCTCACACAAGATGTTTCTGCATCAGACAAGGAGATTTTTCTTTTCCAGGGAGAAAATCCGGCAGTTCTTTGACCGGCTGATACCCGTTTCGTTCATAAAAGGGAATGAGATGATTTTTGGCCACCAGCGTGATCTGGTTCAGACCATAGGCCCTTCCGAGCTGCGACAGCACAGTCAAGAAATGCCCGGCCAGCCCGTTGGATCGAAACCCTGGATGGACCGCCAGATAAATCAGGTACAGTTCATCCCCGTCGTCCCGGTGCCATTGCTCAAATTCACAAATCTCGCTGAAGCGGGTAAAGACCATGTCCCGCCAAATCGTGGACTGGAGATATCCCACCACCTGATTATCGCACTTGGCCACAAGGAATCCGTCCCTGAACATCTGCAAACGGTTTTCCAAAGCCGATCTGGAGGCGGCTCCGGAGCCCTCGATGGCTGTTTCCAACGCATGAATCCCCGGGAGATCCCCTGGACAGGCCTTGGAAATGATCACCTCCCTGTCCGGTATCTGAAACACAGCCTCTTCAGCCGTCAAAAAACAGTTCGCGGCCCCAACCGGGCTCTCAAAGCGAGTATCTTGAAACATAGGGTCTTGTCTTGTCCAGCGTCACATCAGATAAGGCATTCCATCAGAAAAAAAATAGGCATGAATTGTCGGAAGTCAAACAGAAAGTGCGTTCACACGATGGAGGGCGTGTCTTGTATCGGATCGAAGCCGCATTCAGGATCCGGTTCGGTGTTCGGCCCGGCCTTGGAGCTTGGCGTCTGAAAATGCGTCCAGGGCGCAGCCGCGATCGTACAATTCAGAGGATTGGAGATAGTCTTCGTCCCGGTAAAAGCTGAAAAAACAGGTCCCATCTTGTATCTCTTGGATCACTTCCCCGGACAGCTCCCTGGGCAGAGCAGGACACCCCCAGCTCCTCCCCAGTCTTCCGTACTGTTCAATAAAATCCTCTGAGGCATAGTCGGCTCCGTGAACCACGATATATCGCCGCAGGCTGTTGGAATTGAAGTCGTCTTCAGCGCCTTTCAGGCGCAGGGACAAACCGTGTTTGCCGTAATAGGTCTCGCCAGTGACAAAAAAGCCCAGGCTCGACTGCTTGGATCCCGGTCTATTGGAAAAGGCCCTGGCGTACTTTTCACCGGTATTCTTGCCGTGGGCCACCAGTGAATTGAAAAGCAGCTTTTGCCTGCTGAGATCCAGGACGAAAAAGCGTTTTCGGGTTGAAGGCTGGGTGTAGTCAACGATACTGAGAATATCGGGCTTCTTGAGAGAATCCTGCTGTTTCAGGTTGAAATAGCCGATCATGGCGTAATCAAAAACCTCTTTGTCCAGCTTGTCCTGAAGGCCGCAACTGGAATAGACGTGATCGAGGTACGCGGAAAAACGGGCCTGGGATTGGAATCCGGCATTGTCGCCTGTCCCATGGGCCGGATGGTGAACAGCCAACAAACCGCAACAGAAAACAAGACACATCAGGGCTCGAAGTTGCTTGCGCATCGTGATCCAGGTCTCTTTTGTAAAGGCTTTTGCATCCATGAGGTGCTCTCTACACAAAAAACGCTCGGTCGTCAATCGTCTTTGGGCTCGCTAACCAGAGGGGGTGTATGCTTCCGGGATTCCGGCTGCAGATGAAGCGCCTTCCACAGGGTCTGATCCCGGTTGTACACATCATTTCGAAATTGCAGGTCTCCTGCTTCATCCACCCAGGCCGTGCGGTAGGTCAAATCAACCAGGCAAGGGGTCGAAGGGACGATGACCTTCCGTTTTCGGGCCTCGAAGATCTCCAGAATCCGCTCAACCGTCCATGCGGGATCATCCTGCAGGACAAAGTCCGCCAGGCGCACCGGATGCTGCACCCGGATGCAGCCATGGCTGAAGGCCCGTTCCTGACGCTCGAAAAGGCCTTTGTTGGGAGTGTCATGAATATAGACATGAAATGGATTAGGAAAAATGAATTTGATGCGGCCCAGACTGTTCCAGGGACCGGGCTGCTGTCGAAATCGCCAGCTGAAGTTCTCTGGCGTGATCCCGGACCAGTCAATCGTCTCAGGCTTCAAAATGGAAGGATGCTCCCAGCCCGACAAAACCTGAATATGCTCTTTTTCCAGATATTCGACATCATTTTTGACCTTGGGCAAAATCTCCTTCACGGCAATACTCCGGGGAACATTCCAATACGGATTGAGCACGATATACTGGAGCTGTTTCCTGAAGACCGGCGTTTTGGTGTATTTTTTCCCGACGATCGCCTTGAGACGCAACCTCCGCTGATGTTTTTCATAGCCCTGCAGATTGAAATCCGCAATGTTGACCTGGATCGAGCGATCCGGGGGATCACAGGCCAGCCAGCGCAGTCGTTCCAGATTGACCAGGACGGTCCGGCGCCGCTCTTGTGCTGAAACATTGAGGGCCTGACGCGTTTGATCACCGATGATGCCGTCGACTTTGAGGCCGTGCCGCGACTGAAACTGTTTGACCTTTGCCTCCAGCCCCTGATCGAAATACAGGCTCAAAGCACCCACCGCTGCCGGACGGCCATGGGTCTGATCCAGGCGCTGCCTGAGCAGAAACACCCTGAAATCCTGGTCTCCGCAGCGTAAAGGGGGACCGGGCTCGATTCTTGGCCAGCCGCCCTGCTCCACGATGCGGCGCAGTCTGATGCCGGCACAGACCAATTCCCGGTATTGCGGACAGGATGGAGAAAAGGCCGTGTAAATGGCCTGCACATCCCGGTCCGAGTCGAATCCGGTCAGACCGGCGAGAATATCCGCCTTATGCTCCGGTGCCAGCCACTGCGGGTAGAGCGTCTTTGGAGAAACGCTCCCTGCGGCGAGATGCGACAAGCTGACCAGAAAACCGTCCGTGAGCAGCATGTCCAGCTGGGCCGGCAATTCCGGGTCTGTAACAGGACCGGTCTCTTCCCTGTGCCTGAATTTATCAAAGACTTCCAGCAAACCACGGATGCAGCTCTGATGATAGGCCTCGGGATTCAATCCGTGGTCTTGTGTTTTTTGCAGGATGTGCGGAAGCGTTCGTCCCTGGGGCCTGATGCCCTGCGCATTGACCCACACTGGATTGAAATCGCGCTCTGCATAAAAATCGATCAAATCTTGACTGGCATGAATCCGTTCACACCCAAGCCACAAGGCATCAGGAGGCCGGGCCATTCCCAGCTTTTCCTGTATCACGGCCTTGATGCGGGCTGTCTGAAGGCCTGTATCGGCGGCGGCCGGCTGCCCGATGCCCACTCCGAGGCACACCCAAACCAGGAGCCCCACAGAGGCCACGCATTGTCTGAAACGCTCACGTCTGCGGTATAGAATCATAGTCTGTCTTCGGGTTGGAAATTGCAGGACAGCACCAAGGGGCCTCCTTTATCTTCTTCTCTGCAGCACTATGCAATCGTCACTCGTCAATAGTCAATTCTCAAGCTGCCGGCAAAAGGTCTCCCGGGTCAGGAAAAGCAGCACAATCGCCAGGGCCAGCCAGCCCAGCATACAGCCAAACCCCGCCTGATAGGCCTGAAGACTGTAGACCCTGATGCTGTTGACCGTTTGGCCCTGCCACAGCCTGTCCAAAACCCACCCCACCAGAGGCTGCATGATGGTCGGACCGAGCATGATGCCCATGTTGATCACCCCGGAAACGGTTCCGGCCAGGGAAGGCGCCACCGACTCCTTGGCAAAGGCAAAGGCGACGATCATGCTTCCCGTACAGAACCCGGAGAGGATGAGTGCCAGGAAAAGCAGAGTCATGTGGATATCCGGCAGAAACACAATCACCAGCCAACCGCCCAGGGCGCAGGAACATCCCAGAAGAAAAAGCGGCTTTCTGCGACCGATTCGATCGGACAGCCAGCCGAAAAACGGACCGCCCAGGGCCCAGGCAATCATCATGGCCGAGGTCAAAAACGAGGCATGGGCCGTGCTGAGGTCGTGATGGGTCCTCAGAAAGGGAACGCCCCACAATCCGGCAAAGGTGAGCACACAGCCCACCAAACCGCCTGGAATGAGAAACAGCAGCAGAACATTTCTGTTTTTAACGACCGTGATCAACCCGCGGAGTATGTGCTGGTCCTGCACCCGACCACCGTCTGTCAGGCCTGTTACCGGGGCATATCCTTTATCGCGGGGATGATCCCTGACAAACACCCAGATCAAAACAGCCAAGGCAAAGGTCCCCAGAGCAGAGCCCAGGAATACGGGCCGCCAGCTGAAAGTGTTGATGAGCAGCCTGAGCGGCGGCCCTCCGAAAACCGCCCCGACAACCCCGGCCAGAAGCGCCACGCCGGTGACCATGGCGAACCAGCTGTGCTGGAACCAGTTGGTGGTCAGTTTCATGAGTCCGACAAAGGCCACCGCCACCGACCCCCCGATCAGGAATCGTCCCAGGCCGGCCCAGAAAAGATCAGGAGCCAGGGCGAACAGAACGGTTCCTGCCCCGGCGGTCAAGGCTCCGATGGAGAGCAATCGCCGGGGGCCAAGACGGTCGGCCAGAATTCCGGTTGGAATCTGCATAAACACATAGCTATAGAAATACAAAGCGGAAAGATTGCCCAAAGCCGCTGCATTGATACTGAAATCCTGCATCAATTCATCGGTCATGACCGCCGGGGCCACCCGCTGGAAAAAACCCACCAGATAAAACAGGGCGCCCAGGCTCCAAATGAACCAGGCCAGGCTGAGAGGGGGGAGTGTTTTTGATTTCATAATGAAAAGAGACGACCGATGGACAGAGCGTTTTTATGGAGGCCGATATTCTTCTCAGGCTGGACCAGATCAGACCCGCGGCTGCGAAAGGGGACAAAAACAAGTTTGACCTGGCGCGGCTTCAATGTGGTCTGGGACAAGGCCTCGGTCAGTTGCTGCGTATTCCGGACCATACGACTCAACAGTATGGGCAAAAATTGAAAGCTCTCCCTGAAAGGCAGGGTAGCCGGGTAATAGGCTGCTCTGGGAAACTTGTCCGGATTGAGGCCGTTTGCAGTGCCCGGGGTCATCTGCCGGCTGAGACGCAGGAACAGTCCGGGATGGATCTTAAAGGCCGGGACCATGAAGACCTGATCCGAGCCTTCATCCATGAATGGCTGCAGAGCCGGCAAACAGGTGTTTCCGGACTGATCTGGAGCGCTTATCGTGAACTGCCAGAACGGAAGATAGCCCTCCTCATGCAGGCTGCTGCCGTAAAACTGAAACGGGATTTCAATGAGCCGTCCCTTGTGGCCGATCCAGAGGGAGCAGCAGTTGGTGCACCTGAGGCAGAGACTTTTGGTCTCGCCGGCCAGATCCCACCCGCAATACGGGCAGAGCACCGGGAGAAAAGACATGCTCGCCGGCGGCTCAGGACTGCCCGGCTCCTGGGCCAGGCTGAGCGCTTGGCGTGAATAGCTGCGGCCGGTGATGCCGTCGGTGAGCGTCTGCGATCCAACCAGCACCGGGCTGTAGATCAGACTGACCACCTCCCCGACATGGGCCTGCAACTGCAATGTGCTGTGCCCCTCTGCGCCGAACCCGAGCCCATGATCGATCATACGTTTTAGCAGGTCTTTGCCGGAGAGGGCAGGGATCAGAAACCGGCCGGGACTCGCAGAAGTAACCTGCTGCAGGTGCTGGGTCTGAGAGCGCAGCCCCAGAGAAAACGGGATGCCGGCGTGTTCAACGGCCTGGGCGCTGCTGTCCATCAACCGGTGCATCACCTGAGCGTCCTGCAGGGCAAAACTCATCCCCTTGAACCGCCAGTATGGAATGTAGAGAAGCGCATCCGGGGAAGCCTCCTGCCTGGGGGGAATGCAATAGGTCTGATGTTTCCCGCTGATGATGATATGCCGCACCCGGCAGTACTCGCAGGCCACGATGCGCTCGGTTTCCTCCAAAACCACCGGCGCCCCGCATTGCGGGCACTGCAGGTCTATGGAATAGCTAGTCATTGAAGATTGAATAGAGACGATTGAATATTACTGCAAAAAACGCATTTCCATACGTCAGTACGAGCGAAAGGAAGCAATCGCATCCCAGGACATACCATATTCATTTTATCAATCCCCTGCAGCACTAGTGCCTTATCGGTTCATCTCTGTCAAAGAAAACAAAAACATGTGTTGCTTCGAAGCAGTTGAAGGCCTTGTGAAAGAAATTGGAAATTTGATGAGGCGTAATAGAACACTCTCCTTTTCTGCATTCTTTTCTTGCCAATTTCAAATTTCGAAGTGGACCTGGAACCCTAATAGATGCGGCTGCAAAAAATCCTTTTGCAACCTTTAGAGGTCAGTAGTCAGACGTCAGAAGTCAGTAAATCCAATTAGTTATAATAAGATTCAGTCGCTTGAATCGTTTCCTTATGACTTTTTGCAGGTTCGTCCTAATAGTAAATCTTCAATCTTCAATCCCCCCCCTCTCCCTGCAGCAATATTAAATCTTCACTCTTCGATCTTCAATTCCCACTCCCCTTGCAGCAATATTCAATCTTCAATAGTCAATCTTCAATCGCCAAGCCCTTCCCCGCAGCTGTTGCAAAAGCGGGCCTGCTGCAGATTCTCCGTTCCGCATTTGGGGCAGTACTTGGCCTGCTCTTTTTTCTCCACCGGAGTGCCGCATCTCGGACAGAATCTGGCCCCGGCCGAGAGATTCTTACCGCATTCCCGGCATTGATCGATAACCAGAACCTGGTGTCCGCAATAGGGACAGAAGCCGGCATCAGCAGGAATGGAGCGGCCGCAGTCGGGACAGTCCTGGACAGCCGGACTGCCGCCTCCGGCCGGTGCACCGGCCTGAGCCTGCGGCTGTTGAAAAAACTGCTGCATCATCCCCGGCATCATGAACCCCATGCCGAGTCCCATGCCTTCCCCGGCCGTCCCCTGATTCTCGGCGGCCTTTTCCATGGACATGGCCGCCTTGAGCTGCATGAGCCTGGACATGTCCTCAAACAGCCCGAGCTTGCTTCGGTCGTCGATGGCCTTCTGCACATCCTGGGGCGGAGTGATGGAGTTGATGTACAGGCCGGTCAGCGCCAGCCCGAAATGGGACAGATCGTTCTTGAGCTCCTGCTGCAGACCTTCCGACCATTCGTTGTACTGCCCGGGCAGGTTGAGGATCGTATCCAGGTGTTCCCCCATGTAATCGTTGAGCTTGGAGACGATGACCTTGTTCAGAAAATCCTCGATCCCTTCCGTGGTCATGGCGGCCACCGTGCCGATCAGGGAATTGATGAACAAGAGCGGCTGCACCACCCGGACGTTGAAAATACCAAAGGCCCGAAGCCGGATCAATCCCAGCTCCGAATCCTTGAAAGCCACCGGATCCCGGGTGCCCCATTTCAGATTGGGGAAGATTTTCATGTTCACGAAATAGACCTCGGCCCGCAAAGGGCTGGTCAAGCCCCAGGGAATGGCCATGATCTTGTTCAGGATCGGAATATTGGCCGTTTTCAAGATGTGCGAGCCGGGACCGAAGACGTGGATGGCCTTCCCCCGGTAAAAAAAGACCCCGGCCTGGCTCTCCCTGGCGATGAGCTGCGCCCCCCATTTGATCTCGCCCGACCCTTCCCCGGGCACCCGCTGGACCATCTCCTGCCCGGTCTGATCAAACCATTCAATGACCTCCAGAAAAACCACATTGTCCTTTCCCATCACCATCCTCCCTGTTGCAACACGCACCCATTTTTTGAATGAAGGACTGCCCCACCATCCTGCCGGAGCAGGACTGACAATCGAATTACATAGATTACATTAAAGAACGTAATTGTAATTCAAAACACGTCAACTCCGCTCTCCAAGACCAGCTGCTAAAGCTCCAAGTCACTTAAATATTTCATCTATAAAGAATTACGGACCTGTTGGCACACCTGTTGCATATTGAAATACAAATCTTACTCAAGGAGTCGTGCCATGAAAAAAATATCTCTCCTTATCCTGCTCATCAGCTTTGTGGCCTGCAGTTTCGGCGCCAACGCCTGGGCGACCCTCACCGGATCTTTAAGCTATAATAATGATGGTTTAAATATAAGTACCAGCGATACGAGCGAACATTGGAAAAAAGCTGAATTTTCCTGGATAGTCAACGAAAATGATGACGGCCACTGGAATTATAACTATACCTGGACCGGGAACGTGAATGGCGGAAACGCTCGCGATTTATCACATATCGTAATTGAAGTTTCTGAAAATTTCACTATGGACAATGTATTCAACCCTGATCCGTATTATTCTGATATTTCTGATTCGCTTGAGGTGGGCAATGATCCGACATCACCTGGTGACGGCATTTTCGGTTTGAAATGGAACCTCACTTCATCGGACGATGGGCAAGAATTCAATTTCTCCTTCGATTCCGACCGGGCCCCGATGTGGGGAGACATCTATGCCAAAGACGGCGCGGTTCAAGGCGACAAGCTCTACGCCACTAATGCTATGTACGGTCAAAATCTGACTGAACCAGACCTGTATGCCTTAGCTGACGGCAACAACGGCGGCTGGGCCCTGGTGCCCAACACACACTCCTCGGCCGCCCCGGTCCCGGAACCCGGCACCATGATCCTTGTCGGATCCGGCCTGCTCGGCCTCATCGGCATCGGCAGACGCAAGTTTACCTCCAAAGCATAAGGTCCTCTGCATGCAACCTCCTTGCGAAAAGTCCGGGCTTCGGTCCGGACTTTTTGCATTCCTGGCAAACTGGACGTACCTGCAAAAAGTCTGAAGTAAACGATCCGAGTGACTCAATTTTCTTATAATCGTCTGATTTTACTGACATCTGACCTCTGACTACTGAACTCTGGCGGCTGCTAAAGTATTTTTAGCAGACGCATCAAACTGCTCTAGCCCCTTCCGCATTCGAACGTCGTATCCTTAGTGTGATATCGGGCAGTTCATCATTGATCAAACGACTGGACAGCGAAAGAAAAGTCTTTTACAAAGACGCCCGGGACCCTCCCTGTGCAGGGTGGTCCCATCCGCGTTTTTGGAGCAGTCTGGAGCAGAAACC
>CAZUMF010000026.1:0-29240 GCA_964621385.1 uncultured Desulfohalobiaceae bacterium | reverse complement strand
ATCCGGAGTTTATTGTGGCGGATGAACCCATTCCCGCCCTGGATGTCCCCATCCAGGCTCAGATCCTGAATCTGCTTTTGGATGCCCAGGAACAACGGGGCCTGACCTATTTGTTCATTGCCCATGATCTGTCGGTGGTGGAGCATATCAGCAGCCGGGTCGCGGTCATGTATTTGGGAACGGTGTGCGAACTGGCCAGAACCAGGGACCTGTTCACCAGCCCCAGGCATCCGTACACCCGGGCTTTGCTCAGCGCCATTCCCAGGATCGGGAAAAAGAAGACCGGGCACATCAAGTTGAAAGGAGAGGTGCCCACGCCCATCAACCTGCCGCCGGGATGTGTGTTCCACGGTCGCTGCCGCTACGCCACCGAGCAGTGCCGGCGGGAATTCCCGGAACTGAAGACCCTGGACGACGGGCGCAGCGTGGCCTGCCATGCTGTGGAGGAGGGGAAAATCTGATGGATGCCCATTTGAAGGACAGGTTGCTGCAGGAACTGGACCAGATCAAAGCCGGCGGCCTCTCCAAGGACGAGCGGGTGCTGACCTCTCCCCAGAAGGCTCAGGTGGCGGTGCAGGGAGGCCGGGAGGTGCTCAATCTCTGCGCCAACAATTACCTGGGACTCGCCGATCATCCCGAAGTTGTGGCTGCGGCCCGGGAGGCCCTGGAGCGCTGGGGCTATGGACTCTCCTCGGTCCGCTTTATCTGCGGGACCCAGGCGGTGCACAAAACCCTGGAGGATACGGTCAGCACGTTTTTGCAGACCGAGGACACCATTCTGTACACCTCCTGTTTCGACGCCAATACCGGCCTGTTCGAGACCCTGCTCGGTCCGGAGGATGCCGTGATCAGCGATGAACTCAATCATGCCTCCATCATCGACGGAATCCGCCTGTGCAAGGCCAGGCGCTTGCGCTATGCCAACAATGATCTGCGCGATCTCGAGGACAAACTGCAGCAGGCGGGAGAAGCCAGGGTGAAAATGATCGCCACGGACGGTGTTTTTTCCATGGACGGCATCATCGCCGATCTCAAGGGCATTTGCGACCTGGCGGAGCAATACGAAGCTCTGGTCATGGTGGATGATTCGCATGCCGTTGGTTTTCTGGGGGCTTCGGGCCGGGGGACCCCGGAGCACTGTTCGGTGATGGACCGGGTGGACATCCTGACCGGGACCTTCGGCAAGGCCCTGGGCGGGGCCAGCGGCGGCTACACCAGCGGCCGGAAGGAAATCGTGGAGTATCTGCGGCAACGCTCCAGACCCTATCTCTTTTCCAATACCCTGGCTCCGATGATTGCCGGGGGATCGCTCAAAGCCCTTGAGCTGGTCAGCCGGAGCACTGAACTCAGGGACCGTCTGGAATCCAATACCCGCTATTTCCGGCAGGGCATGACCGAACTGGGCTTCGCCATACGTCCGGGGACCCATCCCATCGTCCCCATTCTGCTCGGGGATGCGGTTCTGGCCCAGCAGATGGCGGCCGGACTCCTGGACAAGGGGGTGTATGTGATCGGGTTCTCCTATCCGGTGGTGCCCATGGGCCAAGCCCGCATCCGGGTGCAGATCAGCGCGGCGCACACTCGGGCGGATCTCGACTTTGCCATGGAGCAGTTCAAACAGGTGCGCGCGGAACTGCAGGGCGGGTAGGGGAAAGGAAGAAACAAGGAACGGGGAACGGGGAACGAGGGGCTCGGAAAAGGGGAAGGAAGAAACGCGGAAAGGGGAACGCGGAATGCGGAAGGGGGAACGCGGAAGGGGGAACGCGGAATGCAGAACGGGGAGTGCGGAAGGGAAAGTGAGCTACTGATCCAATGTTGGTTTTTGAAACAAAGCCTGATTGTCCATTGATTGCAACGACAGAATCCTGAAAAAGCTCCGTTGAAGCACTAGGAAAACGAAACATGGACGCGAAAACCGGCAAACGGGCAAACCAATAAACCGGCAAACCATCAAAAAAGGAGCTGTATGGGCAGCGAGCTCAAAAAAATTCATGCCGCTTCGGTTCGACTCCTGGAAGAGATCGGCATTAAGCTACACCACCCTGAGGTCCTGGAGCGCATCGCCGGGTTCGGGATCAAGGTTGAGGGACAGACCGCCTATTTTACGGAAAAACAGCTCAGGCACTGGGTGAATCTGGCCCCGGGCCGCTTTACCCTGTCGGCCCTCAATCCTGAGCATGACATGTTTGTGGGCGGGGACAGCATTGAGTATGCCGCGGGCTACGGGGCCCCGACCATCGTGGATCCCGAAGGCAACCGGCGGGCCGCCTTGATGGAGGACTATATCCAGTTCCTCAAACTCGTGAATCAGAGCCCCTATTTTCATCTGAACGGCGGCATTCTGGTCCAGCCCATGGATCTGTTGGATCTTCCCTGCTTTCCGACCATGCTCTACGCCTCAATTCTTTATTCGGACAAATGCCTCATGGGGTTCCAGAGCAACCGCAGGACCATGGAACAGCTCATGGACATGGTGGCCATTTGCTTCGGGGGCAAGGACAAGCTCCTGGAACAGCCCCGCCTCATTTCCATGATCAGCACCATGAGTCCCCTGCAGGTGGATTCCGAGGCCCTGGACACCCTCCTGGTCTGCGCCGGCTACCGGCAGCCGGTGATCATCTCGCCGGGGCCGGCTGCGGGGAGTACCGGACCGGTAACCATGGCCGGCAATGTCTCCCTGGCCAATGCCGAGGCCCTGGCGGTCATCGCCATATCCCAGATGATCCAGCCGGGGACCCCGGTGGTGTACGGCCTGCAGTCCACGGCCGCTGATTTGCGCAGCGGGGGCATTTCCGTGGGGTCGCCGGCGTATTCCATCCAGGCCGCCTATTGCGCCCGTCTGGCCAGGATGTACGGCATCCCGAGCCGGACCGGCGGCACGAACAACGACGCCAAAGGGGTCTCGGTGCAAAGCGGGTATGAAAGCATGTTTTCCATGCTCAATGCCTGTCTGCACAACGTCAATCTCATCGTGCACAGCGCCGGCATGCTGGACTCCTACGCCGCCACATCCTATGAGCAGTTCATGGTCGATCTGGAGATCATCAGCATGATCGAGTTCTACCTCCAGGGACTGGAGACGGACCAGGAGTCCTTTGCCTTTGATGTGATCAAAGATGTGGGCTCCGGGGGCGAATTCCTCAGCTCCGAGCACACCCTGCTGCACTTCCGGACCGATACCTGGAACCCCCTGATCGGCCTGCGCGGCAACATCAAGGGCATGACCCCCAATGAAAAATTTCTGTTCAATATCAACAAGGCCATGAACGGCATGCTGGAATCCTATGAGAAGCCGCCCTACGATCCGGCCATGCTCGAGTCCCTGGAGACCTATCTGATCCAGGAGGTGGGATTGGATCAAGCGGTTCTGGCCTCGATCCGGGGTGAGGCCCCGGCGCAGAACGTTGATTCCGGCGAGAGTTCACCCAGGGCGGCCTGAGTCAAATAGTTAGTTGAGGTGATGACATGAAGATTAAAGACCTCATTCATGAAGCGGAGTCTCTCCCTGTGGAAGAACGGGCTATCGTGGCGGATTCCCTTCTTCGCAGCCTGAACCCTCCTGAGTCAGAGCTTGATAAAAAGTGGGCCGCGGTGGCCCGGATGCGTCTGGAGGAAGTTCGCACTGGTAATGTCGAAACGATCCCGGGAGACGAGGTTTTTGAGAAGATATGGAAAAATTTTGAACGATGAGTTTCCGGTTTCATCCGAATGCCGAGAAGGAGTTGTCCGAGGCCGTTGCTTACTACGAGGATGTGGAGCCAGGCCTTGGGTACGACTTTTCGGTTGAAGCGTATTCGGCAATCCAACGAGCCATGGCCTACCCACGGGCCTGTTTTATTTTTGCCGGTGGCAAAGCTGACGCCCGAAACAAGCCCCCGTTTTTGCATTTTCTCAGTCCGTGAGGAGGAAGCACATGATCTATCAGAATCGCGATTTCAACATCAATCATGCCCGGACCCGGAAAAAGCATACCTGTTACGGCATGGGGCTGGGGATCATGGTCCTGGACGATGCCTACCCCGGCTTTCCCGGGGACGTCCGCAACGCCAGCGCCTTTCCCTACCCGATCCAGTATGAGGTGGCCGTGGGCGTGGACAATTGGAATCTGGTCTGGGAGGAGGACAAGTCCCCCTGCCGGGAGCCGATACTCAGAGCGGCCAAAAAGCTGGAGCAGATGGGCTGCCGGGCCATTGCTGCGGAATGCGGGTATTTTGCCTACTTTCAAAAAGACGTGGCCGGCTCGGTGGATGTGCCGGTTTTCATGTCCAGTCTGCTTCAGGTCCCTTTTATCCAGCAAGTCATCGGCCCGAACAAGGACGTGGGCATTGTCTGCGCCCAGAAGCGCTTTTTGTCTGATGCGCACCTGAGCAATACCGGGATCGATCTGCAGAGCCGGTACATCGTGGCCGGGGCTGAAGACGAATACGGCTGCCCGGAGTTCGACAACCTCTGGAACCATGAAAAGCGGCCTGCGGTTCCGGAGATCTATTATGACAAGGCGGAACAGGATTTTGTCGGGGTCTGCCGGGAGGTCTGCCGGGCGCATCCCACAATCGGGGCCCTGATGCTGGAGTGCACCGGCATGCAGCCTTTTGCCCGGGCCGTGCAGCAGGCCGTGGATCTGCCGGTCTTCAGCTGGGGCACCCTCCTGGACTACGCCTATTCCGTGGTGGTGCACCGGGACTACTACGGGCATGTTTAGCGCCGGCACGCTAAACAGGTCCCATTGGAAGCGTTAGAGCGAAAGAGAGCCCTGTGATCGGTTCGGTCTCCTGTGGGCTGGTGTCTGAAATCCGGTCAGTTCTCGACGGCCCTGTTGACCAACGCCGTAGACCTCTTTTCGTATCTGTTCTGTAGCTGTTTGCATGGCTTCTTCACCTCCCGGTAAGCGTCGTGTGTACTCACCCAGCTTTTCCCGGCTAATGGGACCGGCTATGGCAGCATTAAGTTCTTTTATAATCGATTCAAGAAGTTACCATCGTCCGACCCTATTCAGATTCCAGACACAGGGGCCTTTCATCGTTTTCTCCTTTGCTGGAAAGTCAGGCTGTTCGAATCATCATATTGTAATGTGACCTGTTGCTTGGTTTTGGGTGATTGTACTTGTTCGGCCCTAGCCAAGAACGCCTCGTCAATAGGTGGATTTTCAGGATCGAAAATCGCCTCCTGCGTCAATTTCTCATCAGACTTGGATTCAACCTTCTCCCAATCCGTTTCGAAAAGCATAGTAAATTGTAGCTACAATTGTTAATACGTCAAGTAGACAATTGACAACCGAAAATAAACCATTTCCATTGGGGAAAAGCCCGCCCCGCCCTCGCACCAGAAGCAGATGCTTTCCAGAAACCGGGTCGAGAAATCCTTGAGGTAGCGACTGGAATACAGATCTTAAATCAGCCATTTTGATGCCAAAAAGATTGGTTTAAGTTTATCCTATGAAATTGAGCCGAAGGCGAACCTGCGACTGCAGGATTTCATCGGGGCGTACAAAACGACCTTCCCACAACGTCTTTTGCAAGTAATTTAAATAGTTACATAAAGGCCCGACCCCGGATTCGGATTCACCGAATTCAAATATTTGTCTGTTGTTTCACCATGTGATAAGGGAGAGGCATGGAGTTGACGAAAAAAATCAGAATGGGAGTACCCAGGTGGATATTGAAACTATCATAGAAAAACTTAAATACAACGACGGCCGTTTTCCCCGCGAAGCTTTGAACGAAGCCATCAACAATCAGGAATTGATTGTTCCCGAACTTTTAAACCTCATTGAGTTTACCAAAGAGAATGTTTTTGAGTTATTTGAAGAAAAAAACTATATTGGCCATATCTTTGCGATGTTCTTATTGGCCCAATTTCGGGAAAAACAGGCTTTCCCATTACTAATAGACTTTTACTCAATACCTGGCGATATACCTCTGAAAATAAGTGGTGATACCGTCACTGAACATTTAGGCAGGATTTTGGCCTCGGTCTATGATGGCAACGATAGACTGCTACAAGGACTCATAGAAAATACAAAATTGAACGAGTATGTTCGGGCAGCGGGACTTGAATGTTTCCTGGTTTTAGTCGCGGTTGGTATAAAATCACGTGATGAAGTAATAGGATACTTTAAAGAACTGTTTCATGGTAAATTGAAAGTTGACTATTCTTATGTTTGGACTGCTTTGGCGACGCGTTGTGCTTATCTCTATCCTGAAGAAGTCTATGAGGAAATACAATCAGGTTATGAAAATGGCTTGATTGAAGGATTTTTTGTTGATTTTCAAACTATTGAAGACATCCTCCAGGAAGGAAAAGAAAAAACCCTGGATGATCTTCGAAAAAATAGAAGACATACACTTATTGAGAGTACTATCAATGAAATGCAGAACTGGGCTTGTTTTCGCAACTCTCGTCCAAAAGCGGAGCGCAGGAAAAAAACAGGTCAACAGAAAGTGGAGAAAAGGGAAAAAATAGGGCGAAACGCTCCCTGTCCCTGTGGAAGCGGGAAAAAATATAAAAAGTGTTGCTTGTAACAAACAAATGCAGCCGACGCAAAAAAAGCGCGGCTGATTAGCGCCGTTAGGCACTCATATATTAAGCATAGGAACAGAATATGCACGAAATAAATACAATAAAAGAAAAAGTTTACCTTGATTCGACCATACCAAGCTACTATTTTGATAAGCGTGAGTCATTAAAGACATTTATAGAGATTACAAAGAAGTGGTGGTCAGAAATGTCTAATAATTATGATTTATTCATATGCTAATAAAAGAAGACATATCCGCATAATTAACGGTCGTCTTGGTTTATCAACACCAGAAATCATTACACCACTTGAATTATTCAAGGAGGAGGATAAAAATGATTGAATCAGAATTACTTAAGGAAAAATATGGTGTACAAAACAAATTGGCAAAGGAATCTACAACAGACAAAGAATATTTAATTCGTTCTCACATGGCAGCTGAAAACATTTCATAACTATATGGTTTTTCACTTAACTATATAAAATTGCCTAAAAATGCAATGCACACGGACGGGAATTCCGCTGCGCTCCATTCCCGCCGGTGATGGCTACGGTGGATCTGGAGTGAGGATGGCTTTCTTCACTCCGAGGCCTTTTTTGAAAAAAAACCCGGTCCGCAGGGACCGGGTTTTTTTAGTCCAATGATTTCTGCATAAAGGACTGCAGCTCCGCGTCCAGAGCCGGGTCGATCATGCTCTCCGGACAGGCCTGCAGGAGCTGCTTGTACTTTTTGTTGGCTATGCCCACGAGATCTTCAGAGCCAATCCCCTTGAGCACGTTTTTGTGCCGTCCTCTGGAGGAAACCGAGGGCCGCCAGTAGTTGCGGCAGTAGCGGAAGGTGCTCTCGTGGGTCAGGAAACTGCTGCTGCCGGAGGTGACGTCTTTGATGATATCCAGAGACAGGGCTTCCTGGGTCACCTCCAGGCCGTCGGTGATGCGGTGAAAGCGTTTGAACAGCTCTTCATCGATCATGAATTTTTCATAGGAAGTGACCATCAAGGCGTCCAGCGTGCCCAGACAGTTGCTCAGGATGTTCGCCCCGGTGAGCATGCCCATCATGAGGTTCTGTTCCGTCTCATAGCCGGCCTGGCAGTCGATCTCATCGGAATCGGTCATGCCGCACATGATTCTGGTGGGGACCTTGTACAGGTCGTTGGCTAGTTGCAGATTGGCGGAATTGATCAAAAAGGGTTCAGGCGAGCCGGTGATGTACTGCCCTTTGTTCAGATCGCCGACCGTGGAGGACGGGGAGTAGACCACGGGGTTTTCCGGATTGACAAGTTGAATGAGGGTGGTTCCGGCGATAATCTCTGCATTTTGCTGGACCACGGTTCCCACCAGGTTCACCGGTCCGGAGATGCCGGCCAGGATGCAGGGCAGGATAAACACGGGCTGATTGTGGCGGGCATAGGTCATCATGGTTTCGATGGCCTCCGGCCCATAGGCCATGGGGCTCAAGGGATTGACACTCACCCCGACCACATGGCTGCTCTGCAGGATATTCGTGCGGCCGAAGGCAATGTCCACCATTTCCAGGACCTGTTCGGCCTGCTGCCCGTCGCCGCAGTAGCTGATGACCGGTTTGTCGGTATTTTTGACGGTCTCGTACATCAATCGGAGATGCATGTCCTGGAGATCGATGTCCTGGGGCACCACAGGCAGGCCCCCGACAATATTGGCCACGTCGCTGGCCTGATACATCTTCTGCAGGTTGATGTAGTCCAGCAGGGCTGCCGGCCGCCGGCCGTGATCCTGGCATTGAATATCCGTGGGCCCGGTATTGGGCTGCACGGCAAAGCCCTGCCCGATACGCAGATCGTACTCCGGATTTCTGGCCCGGAACCAGAATTTGGACGGACAGCGCATCATGGCGTTTTCAGCCATTTTTTGCGGTATGTACACTCTCTGTCCGTCCACCCGGGCCCCGCGATCCCGGAAAACAGCCACGGCTTCTTCCGACTTGAAGGTGATGCCGCAGGTTTCCAGGAGTTCGATGGACGCATCGTGGATCGTATTGATTTCATCCTTGGAGAGCGGGTCGATTTTACTCTTTAAGGCCATGCAACCTCCTCATGCTGGGTTCACCACGAACCTCGAACCCTGTCAAAACATCTCGTTTCATTATTAAATCGTCAATATTCAATAGGAAATCCAATCAGCCCCCGCCCACCGCAGCGATGAAGATGACTTCAGCATTATCCGGAATTATGGCGGCGTCGAATTCGCTTCGACTGACATACTGTTCGTTCACCAGGGCCGCGGCATAGGGAAAGGGATCGTCCATCGTGGCAAGGAGTTCGCTGATGGTGATCCTGGCATGCCAGGCGACATCCCGCCCCTTGACCCGGATCATGTCTCCAGGCTCCACTGCAGGCCCAAGCGTTTGAGTGTCTCCGGGGTGGGCCTCCCGCTCTCTTCGTCCCAGCCGCACTGGCGGTAGTATTCCTGTCTGGCGGCCTCGAAATCCGGTCGCTCCACTTTCCAGCCGTTGGACAGGCCGCCCTGCAGGGGCGTGCTGAAAAACTTTTCCGGGAGGGTGTCCTGGGCAGCGGCGAGACCTTCCCGGGCATTGAACTGGCGCATCAGGTTCAAGCGCCGCTCACCCACCAGAAGCAGCTCGTCCATGCTCACCTCCCAGCCGGTCGCGGCCCGGACAAACTCGAGGATCTTGTCCGGCCCGTAGACCTGCCAGGTGGAGCCCCAGACAAACTGACAGAGGTTGAGGCTGTCCAGCAGGCTGAAGAGCTGCTGGGTTTTGTGGGTATAGGCGACTTTGGCGGCATTCAAGGATGCCGCCGGCTGGGGATCAGCCAGTCCGAGGTGGGCCAGCCTCTCGGCAAAGTGTCCAAAGGCCTCTGGTTCATATTCGGTGTCGTGTTCGCTGCTCTGGTGGTCGGCTCCAAAGGGATTGACCGCATAGATCAGGGCCATGCTTTTTTTGTGCTGCGGCATGTGGGCCGGGGATTCCTGATCTTTACAGGTGATCAGAAAGCGTTCGCCCTTGCCCAGCCGTCTGGCGGCCCTGGCCGAGCCTTCGGCCAGAATGTCCCCGAATCCTTGCCTCGCGGCGATCAGTTCTGTGAGTTCAAGCATGGCCGCGGTGTTGCCGAATCGAAGGTCGAGTCCGCCCGTGTCCTCCAGGCTGAGTTCGCCGGCTTCAAAGGCCTCCATGGCCCAGGCAATGCTCGCCCCACAGGAAATGGTATCCAGTCCGTATTTGTTGCAGAGTTCATTGGCCTTGGCAATGGCCGGCAGATCGTCGATGCCGCAATAGGAGCCGAAGGTGGCCACGGTTTCGTATTCAGGCCCCCCGTAGACCGGGTCCACCGGATAGGGCCCGTCTGTGATTTCCACCACCCGCTTGCATTTGACGATGCAGCCAAAGCAGGTGTCAATGCCCAGACGGCCTTGTTCGCCTGTATCACACCCTTTGAGGATGGTCTTGGTCATGGTCGTGCCGTCGATCTTCTGGGCCTGATCAAAGACCCCGGACGTAAAGTTGCGGGTGGGCAGACCGCCGGCGGCGTGCATCCCCAGGACCGCACTGGCCGTCCCATAGAGGTCCATCCCGGCGGCCATGGAGTCCGGGTAGGCTGAGGCCCCCCACTTGGCCAGTTCCTTGACCTTGGCCCTGTCCGCGGCCTGGGGCTTTTGTTTCCCTCTGACCACCAGGGCTTTCAGATTTTTGCTTCCCATGACCGCGCCCATGCCGGTCCGGCCGTTGGCCCGATTGCTCATGCTGATCACCGCAGCGAATCGGACCTGTTTTTCGCCTCCAGGGCCGATCTGCAGTATTTTGGCTTTGTTGTCTCCCAGTTCGTCTTTGATCTGCTGCTCGACCTCACCGGTGACCCGCCCCCAGAGGTGACCGGCCTCTATGATTTCCGCCTGGCCGTCATGAATCCAGAGATAGACCGGGGAAGAAGCCCGCCCCTTGATGATCACCGCATCAAAGCCGGCAAATTTCAGTTCCGCCGGCCAGTAGCCGCCGGATTGGGAGTCGCCGATGGCTCCGGTCAGCGGGGATTTGGCGCTGACGGTGATTCGGCTTTGGCCGGACACCGGAAAGCCGGTGGTCACCCCGCTGCTCACCGCCAGGACATTGCCCGGATCAAAGGCATCCAGGCCCGGTTGCATGTCCCGGAGAATGTAATAGAGGTTCAGCCCGCTGCCTCCCATGTATTTGCGGTAAAAGGACTCATCCGGTTGTTCCACGGTCGTGGTCCGCCTGGAAAGATCGACATGCAGAATGTTCCCCATATACCCAGCCATACTGACTCCTTTGGTTCAAGAATTGATTTTATCGATCGAACAACGGTCTTGCCACCGGACTTCATAGCCCGGTTCCTCGGGTTCATCGTCCACGAGTTCCGCCGGAAAACCCGGGGCCAGCAGTTCACAGCCGCAGGCCTGTTCCAGCCGCCTGACGATGTTCGGCGAAAAGCAGCGATCACCATAACAGGTCTGTCCGTCGGCAAAAATGCGCTGGACGAGCGGGCCGATTTCCAGCGGAACCGCAAGGGATTCGGCCAGGGCGTTGAAAAGGCTCATGTCCTTGAGGACCAGGTCCATGGTAAAATTCACATCCCGGCTGCCGTTGAGGATCAACTGGCTTTCGGTCTCGTGCACGAAAGAATTGCCGGAGGAGATGCGAATTGCTTCATAGGCCGTATTCAGATCCATACCTGCTTTTTTTGCGGTCATCAAGGCCTCGCCCAGGCCCACCAAATGGACTGAAGCCAGGTAATTGGTCACCACCTTGAGAATGGAAGCCGATCCGAGATCTCCGGTGTGCAGGATGCGCCGCCCCATGGATTTGAGGACCGGAAGAACCGCCTCAAAGGTTTCCCGGTCGCAGCCCGCGAATATCGAAATATTCCCGGTGGCCGCCCGGTGGCAGCCGCCGGAGACAGGGCAGTCCACGGGATGGCCGCCGGCGGCGCTGACCAGGGCGCCCAGCCTGCGGATTTCTGCAGAATCCGTGGTGCTCATTTCCAGCCAGTAGCTTCCGGCCTTCAGCCCGGCCAGGATGCCGTCGTCGGCTTCCATGACCGCGGCTGAAGCCACGGGGTTCGGCAGGCAGGTGATGATCAGATCGCAGGTTTCCGCCATGGCCCGCGATGACTCCGCCCAGTGCGCCCCGCGTTCCAAAAGCGGCTGGGCCGGGGAAGGGTCGAGATCCCGGATGGTGAGGGAGAAGCCGTTTCGCAGAAGGCTGCCGGCCAGTTTGGCCCCGACATTGCCCAGTCCGATAAAGCCGATGTTCATGACGCTCTCCTCGTGTTCAAATTAAACCTCGTTAGGGAATGAAACGCTTTAATGAAAGATCTACGTCAATGCAAATCTTTGGTTTGGGCCGCAGGCTGTTCCTCAGGAAGGCGGATGCTACCCATTGGGTCCGGAGAATGTCAAATACGGATTGTGCTTGAACAGGCCCATTTTCTCGGAACGCTTCTTACAAATTCCATGCCATGTCCCTGGAGAAAAGAGGCGGGCGGATGCAACCGCCCAAGGCGGATTCGGTTTGGCTAATCGGCTTTATCCATTCGTGAATTCTGCACGGTTCTGCCGGTGCCGGCCGGATTGACCAGCGAAAGGTTCTGGTGTAGTGTGATGCAAAAACGACTCATTTGGAAACCACTTGGGGATTGCCTTGGATTGGACTATGAATACTGAACAGAGCATGCTTCAGAAGCAATTCGATTCCATTTTTCATTTCACCAACTACGGCATCTGGATCATGGATGGTCAGGGCGTGGTTCTGCGGGTCAATGAAGCAGCGGAGCAGCTCATCGGCGTGAAGTCAAAAAACATTATCGGGAAAAATATCAAAGAATTGGAGAGAAGAGGCATTATTGACGAGGCCTTGACGCCCCGGATTCTGTCCAGCAAGAGTCCGGCCACCCGTCTCATCCATGTTCTGAAAACCAAAAAACAGATCCTGTCAACGGGCATTCCGGTTTTTGACGATCAGGGCCGCATCGCCCTGGTGGTGGTCAATGAATATGACATCACCACCTTGAATTCCCTCAAGGAGCAACTCGAACAGCTGCAGAACGTGGCCCAGAAGTACAAGGACGAGCTGTCCAATATTCACCTGGCGGATCTCAAAGAGCACGGCATCATCTCCGAGAGCATGGAGATGCGCCAGCTGCTCAATGCCGCCCTGAAGCTGTCCCGGCTGGATGTCTCCAATATCCTGATTACAGGGGAATCCGGGACCGGAAAGGGCCTGGTGGCCCAGTTCGTGCACGACAGCGGCAGGCGCAAGGACAAGCCCTTTGTTCAAGTCAATTGCGCGGCTCTGCCGGAGAGCCTTCTCGAAGCCGAGTTGTTCGGCTATGAAAAAGGGGCCTTCACCGGAGCGACCCGCGGAAAGATCGGCTATTTTGAGATGGCCCAGGACGGCACGATCCTACTGGACGAAATCGGGGAACTTCCCTTTTCCGTGCAGGCCAAGCTTTTGAAGTGTCTTGAAGATCATCAGGTCATGCATATCGGCGGCATCAAGCCCATCACCATCAACTGCACGATCATTGCTGCCACCAACCGCGATCTCCAGGCCAGAGTCGCTGAAAAAGCCTTCAGACCGGATCTGTACCACCGGCTGAACGCTTTCAGCATCAAAGTCCCGGCCCTCAGGGAGCGACCCGAGGACATCATTGCCCTGGGCAATGCCTATCTGAACAAATTCAATACGGAATACAGCATGAATAAGCGCATTTCCCTGCGCGGCATGAACCGGCTCCTGGATTACGAATTTCCCGGAAATGTTCGGGAACTCAAGAATATTCTGCGGCAACTCGTGGTCATGACCGAAGAGGATCTCCTGGACAGGGCCATCGGAGAGAAGGTTCACAGGCAGACCGGTCCGGAGACAGCAGGGCCTCTTCTGGACAGTGCTCAGGGGATGAGTCTTCCAAGACAGATTGATTCCTTGGAGCGCTCCATTCTGATCAGGGCCATGAAAAAGTGCAAAAGCACCCGGAAAATCGCTGAGCATCTCAAGATAACCCAGTCCATGGTGGCCAGGAAGCTCAAAAAGCACGGCCTGTCAACCAATATGCAGACACGCGATGATCAGGCCTGAAGAGGCGCTTTGAGTCGAAATTAACTCATTTTTGTTCAGTGCTTTCGAATGCTTTTCTTGTTTCCCTCCTTTTTCCCCGGATTTTGATTCGATTGTGATTCGATTTTCCGCTCTGTTTCCTGCATCTGTTGTCCAACGCACTTGATTTTTTTCCGAAAACAGGGATACCCTGTCTCTGGCCCGGGATTTGCTATACCAGATGGTGGCACTCATGGCGCTTTGTCTCTGCCGTCAATGAAACTTTTGAGAGATCATGCAGGAGAGGGGCTTCGTTTTGGGCCAACTTCTGGTATTTCGCAGATAATGTTTGACAAGGTATGTAATTTCTGCACGATGTACGATATAACGGCTCAGTTGTATGGAGTATTTTTTTATTTCATTTTTTGTAATCTCTATTTTTTTGGAGGGTTCTGATGGCGAAAAAACTCCCCACACAGGCACAGGTCGTCATTATCGGCGGGGGCATTGTCGGGTGCAGCGTAGCCTATCATCTGGCCAAGCTGGGCTGGAAAGATGTCCTGCTCCTGGAGCGAAAGACCATTGCTTCGGGCACAACCTGGGCAGCAGCCGGCCTGCTGGGCCAGTTATGGGCCAATGCCCCCCTGACCAAGCTGGCGGTTTACGGGGCGGATCTGTATTCCCGGTTAGAAGAGGAAACAGGACAGCCCACCGGCTATCAGCGGCCTGGATCGATCCGGGTGGCTCAGACGGCGGCCCGCAAGGAGGAATTCGACCGGTCCATGCAGATGGCCCGGGCGTTTGGCGTTGAAATGGAAGAAATCAGTCTGTCCGAGGCCAAACGCCTGTTCCCGTTATTGCAGATTGATGACTTGACTACGGCCTATCTCCAGCCCAATGACGGGCACACCAATCCGGAGGACACCACCCAAGCCCTGGCCAAGGGGGCCCGCTCAGGCGGGGTCACCATTCTGGAAAACGTGAAAGTGACCGGGATACAGCTCGATCACGCCCGCGAGAATCTGATCAAAAACATTCGGAGCATCCAGACCGATCAGGGCGAAGTGCGCTGCGAGTACCTGGTCAACTGCAGCGGCATGTGGTCCCGGGAACTGGGTGCGATGCTCGGAGTCAGTTTCCCGCTTTTTGCGGCGGAGCACATGCACATGACCACCAATCCCATGGAAGGGACTTACAAGGGCATGCCCTATATCCGGGATATGGACGGCTATATCTATATCAAGGAAGAGATGGGGGGGCTCTTGATGGGCGGTTTCGAACCGGTGGCCAAACCTTGGGGCATGGAGGGCATCCCGGAGAATTTCGCCCATACCCAGCTCCAGGAGGATTGGGATCAGTTTGAAATCTTTATGAACAATGCCATCAAACGGGTTCCGGCCTTCAAGGAGGCTGAGATCAACAGCCTGACCACGGTTCCGGAGAGTTTTACTCCCGACACCGCCTATATGCTCGGGGAAGTCCCGGGCCTGAAGAACGTGTTTGTGGCCACGGGCATGAATTCCGTGGGCATCACCAGTGCCGGGGGCGCCGGACGGGCCCTGGCCCAATGGATTGATCAGGGCTATCCTGAAGACGATTTATCCGCCGTGGATGTGCGGCGGTTTTTTCCCTGGCAGCAAAACCGCTATTATCTGCGGGACCGGGTGGTGGAGGCCGTGGGCAATCTCTACGCGGACCATTGGCCGTTCAAGCAGCCGGTTACCTCCAGGAATGTGCGCCAAACCCCGTTTCACGACCGGCTGGCGGATCGGGGGGCCTGCTTCGGGGTGGTGGCCGGTTGGGAGCGGGCCAACTGGTTTGCCCCGGAGGGGGTGAGTCCGGAGTATGACTACAGCTGGGGACGCCAGAACTGGTTCGCCTATTCTGCAGCAGAGCACATGGCCATCCGGGAAAACGTCGGGGTGTATGATCTCTCCTCCATGGCCAAGCTTCTGGTCCAGGGACGGGATGCCTGCCGCATCCTGCAGCAGGTCTGCGGAAACAATGTGGACGTGGCCCTGGGCAAAGTGGTCTACACCCAGCTGCTCAATGCCAGAGGCGGTATTGAAGGCGATGTCACCGTGACCCGCCTCGCCGAGGACCAGTTCTTTGTCGTGAGTCCGGGAGCCTGCGGCACCCGGGACATGGACACCATCAAGCGGCAGATCCAGGCCGATGATTTCGTGACCTTGAGTGACATGACTTCCGGCTACACCATGCTTGCGGTCATGGGACCCCGGTCCAGAGAGCTCCTGGCCTCCCTGACTGATGCCGATCTATCCAATGCCGGCTTTCCTTTTGCCACGGCCCGGGAGATCGATCTGGCCTATGCCCGTCCCCTGGCCATACGCATGTCCTTTGTCGGGGAACTGGGCTGGGAATTGTACATTCCCGCTGAGTTTTCCAATAATGTGTTTGACGCCCTCATGGAAAAAGGGCAGGATTTTGATCTGAAGCTGGTGGGATTGCATGCCCTGGATTCCCTGCGCCTGGAAAAGGGCTTCAAGCATTGGGGCGCGGATATTACGCCCAATGATACCCCGATCGAAGCCGGCCTGGGCTTTTGCCTCAAGTTTGACAAAGGGGAGTTTCTCGGCAGAGAGGTCCTGCTGAAACAGAAGCAACAGGGCCCGGACCGCAAACTGGTCATGTTCTCCATAAACGATCCCGAGCCGCTGATCTATCACGATGAGCCCATTTATCGAAATGGGGTTCTGGTGGCAGAAAACACCCATGGTGCGTATGCCCATGCATTCGACCGCTCCATCGGCATGTGTTATCTTGAGTGCGAGGGCGGTATCAGCGATGACTGGATCAAACAGGGCGAGTATGTCATCAATGTCGCAGGGAAAGAGTACCCCATCACCATCCACTTGGAGCCGCTGTATGATCCCAAAAGCGCCCGGGTCCGGATGTAAATTGGAATTTGGATTGTGGAATGCGGAAGGCGGATTGGAGAATAGAGTCCTTCAGAAAACACGTATTGGTTTTCTAGCAGATCTCAAATTCTTATTTCCTGTCTGAACAATCGGAAATCGTAATTCGAAAATCGAAAATCGAAAATACGCTTGAAATTCCAAAAACCGTGAAGAGTGAACCTCAAAAGGAGGTCCCATGAAACGAGTGAGGAAAGCCGGTATTCAACGGAGTTCAGGTTTCAGCCTGAACGTCATGAGCGAGGATGAGGCTCATGAAATCCATCTGGGCACCCTGGAAGTCCTCAAGGACGTCGGGGTCTATGTCCAAAGTGAAAAAGCCCGGGAGATTTTCGCTTCCGGGGGCTGCACAGTGGATCACAAGAACGAAGTCGTCAAAATGCCGAACTGGGTGGTGGAGGATGCCATCCGTTCCGCTCCGGCCAGCTTCCAGGCCTGCGGTCGGCGGCCCGAGGACGATGTCATGCTGGAAGACGGCCGGGTGAGCTTCACCAACTTCGGCGAAGGCATCATGTTCGTGGATCCGTACAGCGGCGAGCACCGGGAAACCACCAAGGCCGATATTGAAAAAGCGGCTTTGGTCATCGATTCCCTGGACTGCATCGCGACCTATGAACGCTGCATGTGTTCCCATGACAAGCCGGCCCCGGTTCAGGCCCTGCACAATGCCGAGGCCTCCTTGACCAACACCACCAAGCATCACTGGCTTGGGCCGGTGGATCGCTTTCAGTGCGGCAAGATCATCGAGATGTGTTCGGCCATTGTCGGCGGGAAGGACAAGCTGCGGGAGCGGCCCATCCTGACCTTTGTGACCTGTCCCATCAGCCCCTTGAAACTCCCGGAAGACCATTGCGATATCGCCATGTCCGCCGCGGAAAACGGGATCGGGGTCAACGTCATTGCCATGGCCATGTCCGGGGGGTCGGGGCCCATTCATCTGGCCGGCACCCTGGTGGTGCAGAACAGCGAAGTCCTGGCCACCCTGGTTCTCAATCAGTTGACCCGAAAAGGTTCACCCTTTGTCTACGCCAGTTCCACCTGCCCCATGGATCTGAAGCGGGCCACAGCCTCGGTGGGCTCGCCGGAAACCGCCATGATCAGCGCGGCAGTGGCCCGGTTGGCCAAGTACTACTCTCTGCCCTGCTTTGTGGCCGGCGGCTAGGGGGACAGCAAAGTCGTGGATGCCCAGTCCGGCCATGAAAAAACCATTACCGGCCTGTTGCCCGCATTGGCAGGTGCCAATGTGGTCTACGGCTGCGGAATGCTGGAAATGGGCATCACTTTTGATCTGGCTCAGCTGGTCCTGGACAATGAAATCGCTTCCATGATTCTCCACACCCTGCAGGGCGTGCCGGTCAGCGACACCACCCTGGCCGTGGACATCATCAAGGAAATGGGTATCGGCAAGGATTATCTGGCCCACGAGTCCACCTACGAATACATGCGCACGCAGTCCCAGGCCCGGCTCATCGACCGTCAGATGCGGCCGAACTGGGAGGCGGCCGGGGGTAAGGATATCTACCAGCGGGCGCATGAACAGATGCTGGAGATCCTCAAGACCCATCGGCCGGTCCCGCTGACCGATTCGATTCGGCAGGAGGTCCGCTCCATCGTTCAGGAAGCGGAGAAGGAGGCCGGGGTCTGATGTCAGCCCTGCTGCAGGGCTGACATATAATTATTTGATATTTAACGAAATATACGACTGGGCTGTTATGCTGTTCATTTAAAACAACGTCTGCCAGTTTGATCAGTGAAGAAACTTTGAAGAAAAATCGAGTTTCATACCCGACGAGCGTTGGAAGTTCGATGTTCATTTTGTCACGCCCTTTGGTTCAAAAAAGTTCGAAGTTTCATACGAGCCCGTCAGGATATCAGGAAATTTCCTCGATGCCGGATGCCTCGAGGAGTTGATCATATAGGTTTCCTTCATCCCAGGAGGTTTTGTATGTGGTTCTGTTTTTTTCGTCGTGTGTTGTGTCTGGCCGCAGTCCTCATGACCCTGAGCTTGACCACCAGCCTGAATGCGGGCGATCTTCCCGGCAAGGGGGTGACGGTCCAACCCGCACGGGCTACCTGGACCACGGGTTTTTTTCTGGAAGCTCTCTACAGCCGGGCCTTGGAGGAATTAGGCTACACGGTTAACAAGGCCCAGGATTTAGCGGTCCCGATTTTTTATCAATCCGTGTGTCAGGGCGATATCGATTTTTGGGCCAACAGCTGGTTCCCCTTGCAGAATGTGCAGCTTCCGAAAAACTTCGATGAAAAAGCCGAGATCGCCGGCTATGTGATCAAGGCCGGAGCCTTGCAGGGGTATTTGGCTTCGAAAAAAGATGTTGAAAAATTTGGCATTACGTCCCTTGATGACTTTAAGCGGCCGGAGGTCAAAGAGGCCTTTGACTCCGATGGGGACGGCAAGGCCGAACTGGTCGGCTGCCCGCCCGGATGGGGGTGCGAACTGGCCAACAACTTTCACATTGAGGTCTACGGACTGGAAGACCATATCCATCTCATCAAGGCCGGATATTCTGCCGGGATGGCTGATGCCTTGGCCCGCTATCAGTCCGGAAAACCGATTTTGTTTTACACTTGGACCCCGAATTGGACTATCTACAAGCTCAAACCCGGGAAAGATGTTCTTTGGATCAACGTCCCGGAGATAATTGCCAGGGAATCTGAGAAAGAATTCAAGGATAAAATGACCATGAGCGGTGTGGATGGTGCGGTGACCGATCCGATCAAAATGGGCTATCCCGCCAACGATATCTGCGTGGTCGCGAACAAGGAGTTTTTGCGGGCCAACCCTGCTGCCGGGAAAATGTTTGAGATCATGTCCGTCCCGCTGCAGGATGTTGCTGCGCAGAACGTGAAAATGAATCAAGGAGAGAACAAGCAACAAGACATCGAGCGCCACGTTGACGAATGGATCGCTGCGAACCAGGACCTCTGGGATTCCTGGCTTGAACAAGGCCGAAATGCAGCGCAGTGATTGTTCTCTTTTTCAAGGCCTCAGGCCCCTGGGATGCTGATCTCAGGGGCTTTTTTATGCAAATTCCGGCGTTTTTTTTTGGCGCAAAAGGTGGTTCAGGTTGTTTTTGCATGACTTGACCAAAGTCCCTGATATGGGCCTGTATTGATACAAATGTCTTTCCAGGGCTTGCAAAACGATGGACACTCTGCTACTGTCCAGACTTGACTGCATCTGATCATTGGAATCCTTCAAACGAAGAGCGGGTTATGGCAAAATTCATCATACGTCGATTCTTTCTCATGCTCTTGACCATGGTGTTGGTCTCCGTGGCGGTCTTTCTTATCACCGAAGCCTCACCCGGAAATGTGGCCCGGAATGTTCTGGGAGGGTTCATCACTCCGGAACAGGAAAAGTCGTTCCTCAATCAAATGGGACTGGATGAGCCGATTCTGGTCCGCTATCTCTACTGGCTGGTGGGCAGCGACTGGCATGCGGAGAGCAAGATCGGCCTGGAGTTGAAACGGGTGACCTCAAAGGAGGGGTTTCAGGAATGGTGGGCGGTGAAACAAGACGGCAGCCTGGTGCGCTGGAAAATGCAGGGAGAGGACCTCATTGCCATGGAACGCGGGCCGCAGGGCAAAATTTCCACCCACACAGATAATGAACGCTGGACGACCAATGAGCAGGGGTCGTCTTTTTTTTGGGGAATCAATGATTAGAATCAAGCAGTGAAGGGGGAGGAAGGAAAAAAAAAGGAGGCCTGGCGTTTTGTGCAGGGCACCGGCTGGATGAAATCCAGCGGCGCTCCCACGGAATACATACCTATTAAAAAGGGCTTTGTCCGCGGAGATCCCGGGGTGTCCCTGCGCACCGGCCGGCCGGTGAGCAAAAGTCTGGGGGTCCGTTTGCGCAACTCCCTGGTCCTGGCGGGCTCCGCATTTGTGATCATCATGCCCATCGCCCTGTTCCTGGGCATTGTAGCCGGTTTGAAGGAAGGCTCCCTGCTGGATCGGGGCCTGTCCATCCCCGGGATGATGTTTTCGGTGATACCTGAATTTGTGACCGGTATCTTTCTCATCCTCATCCTGGCCCAATGGCTGAATCTGGTGCCCGGGGCCACGGTCTTCGGGGAAAAGGCGCCCTGGACCCGCCCGGATATGCTGGTGCTGCCGGTTTTGACCCTGGCCTTGATCGAGCTCGGGTATATTCTGCGCATCACCCGGGCCAGCATGGCCGAGGTCATGCAGCATTCCTTTGTCCGGACCGCCTTTTTGAAAGGGCTTCCCTACTGGCAGGTGATCTTCAAGCATGCGGTGCGCAACGCGCTCATCGCTCCGATCACCGTGATCATGCTGCATATCAACTGGATGATGAGCGGCATCGTCATCGTGGAGGTGGTCTTCGGCTACCCGGGCCTGGGCAAATATCTCCTGGATTCGGCTTTGTATAAGGATGTGGCCGCCCTGGAAGCCGGGGCCATGATCATGGTCTTGATCGCCGTGGGCACCCAGCTTATTGCGGATATCGTCTATACCTTCTTAAACCCGAGAATCCGATACACCTGATCCAGAAACAGCGCCGGGCTGTTTTTTGGATATCGCTGGTATGAAACTTCAATTGAACGAACGTCTATGAGATTGCTGTGGCGAAAAGACGGCTTGAAATGACGGGTGAGGTCGACACAGTCAGTGGGAAATGGACAGTAGCTCCAAGAAAAAGGAAGCGTAAATGACGGAACAGCAAACAGCGGAAGAAATGGGACTGGAGACTATTCCGGAACAGGGCGACGGCTCCATGGTGGAGCCCCAGAAGGGGGTCTGGAAGAAGATCAAAGGGGCGGCGCAGATCATTCTGTCCTCCAAGACGGCCACCGTGGGATTCCTTCTGGTCTTTTTCTGGGTGGGAGTGGCGATCCTGGCACCGGCCCTCACCCCCTATACGCCCACTGAGCAGGACTGGATGCATCCCAACGAGGGGCCGTCGGCCAAGCATATCCTGGGGACCGATGAACTGGGACGGGACCTCTGGACCAGGATCATTTACGGGGCCAGGGTGGTCCTGGTCTATCTGCCGGTGTCCGAGCATGTGAATATCCCCGGCGGGACCGCGATCTGGTCGGTCTTTGTGGCCCTGGTGATCGGATCCATCCTCGGACTTTTCAGCGGCTATATTGGGGGCTGGCCGGACGAGATCGTCATGCGGCTTTTGGATGCGATGATCTCCATTCCGGTGCTGCTCTTGTATCTTTTGATCGTGGCCGCCCTGGGGGCTTCAGCCGTGAACGTGGTCATCGCCCTGGCCATCATGGGCATCCCGGGGATTGCCAGGCTGGTGCGCAGTCTAACCCTGGACATCCGCACCCGGGATTATATCAAGGCCGCGGAGACCCGGGGGGAGAGCAAGCTGCATATCATGTTTGTGGAGATCATGCCCAATGCCAAAGGACCGGTGATCATCGACGCCATGCTCCGGGTGGGGTATGCAATTTTCGCCATGGGGACCCTGGGTTTTCTGGGCATGGGCATCCCGCCGCCATCCCCGGACTGGGGGAGCATGGTGGCCAAAGGCCGGGAGTTCATCCTGCAGGGACATCCCTGGGCCGCGCTCTGGCCGGCCATTGCCATCGCCACCCTGGTGGTGGGCCTGAACCTCATGGCCGACGGTCTGCGCGAAGAGATGACCCGCTACCAATAATTTTTGATCGTCAGACGATCAAAAATTATTCAACGCTTTGTATACCAGTTGTATTGTAAGTTTATTATTTTTGGAATCCAGAAGTAACTCACAGGATTGTGTGAATCATGAATGACAGTACGACCACTCCGCCGCTGTTGGAGGTCAAGGACCTGAGCATTGCCTACAAGACCCGGAAAGGCCGGGTTCTGGCTGTGGAGGGGCTCAATTTTCAAATCCGTTCCGGGGAAACCCTCGGCCTGGTGGGGGAATCCGGCTGCGGCAAGAGCACGGTGGCCTTTGCCATTGTCGGTTTTCTGGGGCAGAACGGCCGTATCCCCAAAGGGCATATCTATTTCGACGGAGATGAAATCGTGGGCAAGCCCCAGCGGGAGCTGAACAAGATCCGGGGGGACCGGATCTCCGTGGTCTATCAGGATCCCATGGCCGCTCTCAATCCGGTGGTGCCGGTGGGCAAGCAGCTGGCCGAGGTCCTGACCGCGCATCGCTCCATCTCCGACAAGGAGGCCTGGGGCCGCTGCGTGCAGATGCTCAAAAAAGTCCACATGCCGGACGCGGAACAGGTCATGAACCGGTATTCCTTCCAGCTCTCCGGCGGCCAGCAGCAGCGGGTGGTCATCGCCATGGCCATGCTGAACAGCCCGGCGCTCTTGATCATGGACGAGCCGACCACGGCCCTGGACGTGACCGTGGAAGCCGCGGTCCTGGATCTGGTGGAGGAGTTGAAAGAGGAATATAATACCGGGATTTTGTTCATCACCCATAACCTCGGGGTGGTGGCCCGGGTCTCGGACAAGATGTGTGTTATGTACGCCGGCATCGGGGTGGAGCAGGGCTCGGCCCACGATATCTTCAAGAATCCGGTGCATCCCTATACCCAGGGACTGATCCGCTGCGTGCCCAAGCTGGGTCGGAACAAGGAGGACTCGGTGCTCTATCCCATTCCCGGCCGGGTGCCGGATCCGGCGGAGCGGGAAAACGAGATCTGCATCTTTTCCGAGCGTTGCGACTATGTGCATCCGGAATGCCGGGAAGGCCGGCCCAAATATGTGGAGATCGAACCCGCGCATACGGTGCGCTGCTTCCGGGCCCGGGATATTTATCAGAACCGGGTCAGTTTTGAAGAGATCAAGAAGAAACCCGAACTCAAGAACGGGGAGGAGCAGGTGGAAAAACTGCTCAACGTGGACAATTTGAAAGTCTATTACGAGCAGGAGTCCAAGTCCCTGGCCAGCTTCTTCGGGATGGAGAAAAAACAGTTTGTCAAGGCCGTGGACGATATCTCGGTCAATGTGAAAAAGGGTCGCACCCTGGGGGTGGTGGGCGAATCCGGCTGCGGCAAGTCCACTATGGTCAAGGGCCTGATCGGGCTGGAGGAGATTACCGGGGGACAGGCCCAGTTTTTGAATTTTGATCTGGACAAGCCGATCACCAAGCGGGAGCGGACCGTGATTCAGGAAATGCAGATGGTTTTCCAGAATCCGGACGCCACCCTGAACCCCTCCTATACCATCGGCCAGCAGATCGCCAGACCGATCAAATTATTCAAGACTGTGCCCAAGAAACAGATCAGGTCCGAGGTGGTCCGCCTTTTGGAGTCGGTGCGTCTGAACGAGACCTATTATGACCGCTACCCCAGACAGCTCAGCGGGGGGGAAAAACAGCGGGTGGGCATTGCCCGGGCCCTGGCCAGCCGGCCGGACCTGGTTATCTGCGACGAGCCGGTTTCCGCCCTGGACGTCTCGGTCCAGGCTGCGGTGCTGAATTTGCTTCTGGAGATCCAGAAGCGCTTTTCCACTTCATTGATCTTCATTGCCCACGACCTGAGCGTGGTCCGATTTTTCTCGGACGACGTGGTGATCATGTATCTGGGCCAGATCGTGGAGATGGGTCCGGTGGAGGCCATCTACGACCCCCCCTATCATCCCTATACCGAGGCCTTGCTCTCGGCCGTGCCCATCCCGGATCCGGATGCGGAGCAGGGGCACATCCGTCTGAGCGGCAATGTGCCCAGTGCCTTGAACCCACCGGAAGGCTGCCGCTTTCACCCCCGCTGTCCCCGACGACATCAGCTTCCGGACGGCGGCGGGATCTGCGCCCGGGAGCGGCCGCCGCGGCGGCAGCGGGGACACCGGGGCCTTATCCACTGTCATTTTTCCGAGGAGGCCCTCCGCAATATGGAGGAACTCACGGAGGAAGATACCGCCGTCAGCGCATAAACGGGTTTATTTGTTTTTTTAATGCCTGACTCTCCATTTTGGAGAGGATGGGTGAACACAAAGGAGGATAACCATGAGTCAGAAGCACATGCATCCAGGGGTCCAGGACCTTAAATCGCAGTTGGCCACGGGGAAAATTTCCAGGCGGGAATTTATCAGGTATGCGGCCCTGCTTGGGGTCTCGGTCACCGCGGCGAGCCAGATGGCCGGATTGACCCGGCCCGGCAAGGCGTTTGCCGGCAGCGTGAAGCGCGGGGGCAGCGTGAAGGTTTCCGCTCCCATCGAGAGGGTGACCCATCCTTCCCAGATATCCTGGATTGCGCCGAGCAACCAGATCCGCCAGGTGGCTGAATATCTGACCTATACCGACGCCGATAATGTGACCCATCCCTATCTTTTGAAGAACTGGGAGGCCAGCGACGACCTCCTGACCTGGACCTTGAACCTGCGCCAGGGCGTGCTGTTCAATAACGGGGACGAATTCACCGCCGACGATGTGGTCTTCACCATGAATCAATGGCTGGATAAGGATGTCGGCTCCTCCATGCTCGGGCTCATGAAGAGCTACCTGGATCCTACCGACATTGAAAAAGTCGGCAAGTATCAGGTCAAGCTGCATCTCAAGAGGGCGGAGATCGCCATTCCCGAGCACCTATTCCACTACCCTGCCTTGGTCCTGAACTCCCGGACCTTTGAAGGAGATTTTATCAAGCAGCCTCATGGAACCGGCCCCTATACCGTAGACATGTTCCGGGAAGGGGAGCGCTGTGTCTTGAAGGCCCGAAACGATTACTGGAAGAAAGGCGTTGACGGCAAGCCGCTGCCCTATCTGGATTCGGTGCAGTTCATCAATCTGGGAACGGAACTCGCCCCCCAGATCGCGGCCCTGCAATCCGGGGATATCGATTCCATGGATATGTCCGACCTGCCCGGGCCCCAGGCCTTCAAGGCCTTGAAAGACAATCCCGAGGTCAAGGTCATGGGCATCCCCACCAATTCGGCCAGGGTCTTGCGGATGCGGGTGGATGTGAAACCCTGGGACGATAATCGGGTGCGCCAGGCCATCAAGCTCTGCCAGCACCGGGAGAAAATCCTGGGTCTGGCCTATTACGGCGAGGGGCTTATTGGACAGGATGTCCATGTCAGTCCCATGCATCCGGAGTACTGCGAGATCGAGACCCCGAAATACGATCCGGAGCGGGCCAGGCAGCTGCTCAAGGAAGCCGGGTATCCCGACGGCCTGGAAGTCGATTTGAACGTGGGCAGCGGCTGGAACGAGATCGTGCGCTATGCCGAGATTCTGAAGGAAGATGCCAAACCGGCCGGCTTGACCGTGAATATCAAGACCATGCCCAACAGCCAGTACTGGGAAAAATGGACCGAAGTGGGACTCGGGGTCACGGTCTGGGCCCACCGTCCCCTGGGCACCATGGTCCTCAATCTGGCCTATATCGCTGATGATGAAGGCAAGCCCGTGCCCTGGAACGAGACCAACTGGTCGGATAAAGAATTCGGTGAGCTGTTGGAGCAGGCCAACGGCACCCTGGATGTGGAGAAACGGCGCAAGATCTTCTGCAAGCTGGAGCAGATCCAGCAGGATCGCGGCTCCATCGGCATCCCCTTCTGGATCAACCAGTGGATGATTTGCAGGAAACGCGTGGAAAACCTCAACGCCCATCCGACCATGTACATGTATTTTGATGATGTCTGGCTGAAGTCCTGATACAGCATGGCAGAGAGGCAATTTTTTTGGAGAGAGTGAAAAAAGCTGCCGGGTTCAATCCCGGCAGCTTTTTTGTTTGACGGCTAAGCATATTCAGTGTATGGTTTTCCACATGAAGACGACATTGATCATCAACGACGAAATTATGGATCGTCTCCGGGAAGAGGCCGCCAAACGGAAAAAAAATATTTCCGAACTCGTCGAGGCAGCCTTGCGACGAATGCTGGAGGAGCCCCCTGATGAGGTGAAAGAGCTGCCTCCAATGCCCGAATTTGATGGCCGGAAAATGTTGGTCGATGTGGCCAACCGGGCCAGCCTTTACCAGGCCATGGAAGAGGGGCATCACAGTGTTCGTGGTTGACACCAATATTTTTGTCTATGCAGCAAACACGAGCGCTCCAGAGCAGGCAATCTGCCGGCGGTGTGTTGAAGAATGGAGACATGGGGATTTCCCCTGGTATATCACCTGGAACATAATTTATGAATTCCTGCGGGTGGTCACCCATCCGAGTGTTTTTTTGAATCCCTGGAACATCGAGGATGCCTGGTCCTATATTGAGGCCTTGTGCGCCTCTCCGAGCCTGGGAATCCTTGTGCACTCAAACCGTCATTCGGTTGTCGCCGTCAATACTTTGAGTGAAACGTCTTTTCTCAGAGGGAACCTTATTCATGACCTTCATACTGCCGTACTCATGCGGGAGTATGGAATTCGGCAAATATACACCCGGGATAACGATTTTCACCGTTTCCCGTTTGTCGAGGTCATCGACCCCCTCGCAAACGTCTGAAAGTTGAATCCCTCGCGAGCCGATGTTTCACGGCTTCCTCTCCCTGCCGTGCTCATCACCGGCTAGAGGGGTCCTGCCTTTCAGACGTCCTTTCTGTTCTCTGGACCGGCACGGCAAGAGAACATTTTCCTCGTGCACTCGTTTTTTTGTGAATGACTGGTGAAGCGAGCCTTCGCCATCAGCCTGATGCGTGCGTCTAGAAGATACAAATGACCATCGTTCGATGACTGCAAATTTTCGCTTACTCTAAAGAGCTCTGTACTTACGAGTGGAACACCATGATATTTCAGAAAAACGCAAACAGGCTCTGTACAATCGATCTCACAGAGAAGACCGTCTCCGCCTCGACTGTAAATCCTGAAGCTTTACGCACGGTTTCCGGGGGGCGGGGCTACAATGCCTGGCATCTTTCCAGGCACCTGCCGCCCGGGGCTGACCCCCTGGGTCCGGAGAATCTCTTGCTGTTCACCTGCGGCCAGCTGACCGGTACCGCGGCCCCGGTCTCCTCCCGCCTGCACATCAGCGGTCTTTCCCCGCAGACCGGCCTTTTGGGCAGTTCGAATATCGGCGGTGATTTCGGCGCCTGGTTGCGGGCCGTGGGGTATCTCTCCCTGCTGGTGCAGGGCAGGAGCGAAGCTCCGGTTCTGCTGGTGATCGAGCCGGATAGATTGAGGTTTGAGGACGGCGCCTCCTGGTGGGGGCTTGATACCTGGCAGACCCACGATCGCATCCGGGAGCGCTTCGGTCCTCGGGCGAGAGCCCTGAGCATCGGTCCGGCCGGGGAGCATCTCATTCCCTTTGCCTGCATCCTGCACAGCCTGGATCATGCCGCGGGCAGAACCGGCCTGGGCGCGGTCATGGGCTCCAAGAAGCTGAAGGCGATCGTGATTACGGATACACCCAAAGCGCAAAAAGCCGGTTTGCCGCAGGCTAATGGCTGCAGCAGGGAGTTTGTCCGCAAAGTCAAACAGAGCGCTCATTATCAGGAATTTGCCAGACACGGCGGAGCGGGTTCGGTCCTTTGGTGCAATGATCTGGGTCTGATGCCCACCAGGAATTATCAGGATCATCGTTTTGCAGATGTGGACCAAATCGACGGCAAGCTGCTGGAGAGCGCTACCCGGAAGCGGACCCGGTGCTACCGCTGTTTTATCGGCTGCAAGGCCGAACTCGCCCTGAAAGACCACTCAGCTTCAGACCGCCGGGCCAATCGGCCGGAGTTCGAACCAATGGTCAACCTCGGGGCTAGATGCGGGCTGTCGGATATCACAGCTGTGGTCCATCTGGACAACCTCTGCTCCCGCCTGGGGCTGGATTGCATCTCTGCGGCCGGGGTTCTGGCCTTTGCCATGGAGCTTTTCGAGAAAGGCCTGTTGACCCGTGAAGAGACCGGCGGCCTGGAACTCGCCTGGGGGCGGGCGGAGGTTATGGATCTCCTCCTGCGGCAGATCGCCCGCCGGGAAGGCTTGGGGCGGATTCTCGGCCAAGGGGTGAAAAAAGCCGCCGAGCACATCGGTCGGGGCTCAGATGCCTTTGCCTATCAGGTCAAAGGCCTGGAACTTTCCGCCTATCACCCGGCCCGGATCAGGGGCACGGCCCTGGGGTATGCCGTCTCCAACAGAGGCGGGGATTTCAATACCTTGTACGCCTCCCTTGAATACAACTGGACCAAAGAGCAGGCCCTGCAGGCCTTCGGTTCAACAGAAGCGGTGGATTTGCAGGGAACAAAGGGCAAAGGGCGGATGATCAAGCAGGCCGCGTGTGTCAATGCGGTCCTGGACAGCCTCGGGCTGTGCAAGATCCCCACCCTCTCTTTGCTCTGTGATTTTTCTCTGGAGGAGGAGGCGGCCCTGTTCCGGGCGGTGACCGGGGAGGCGGTCTCGGCCGGGCAGCTGCTGGAGATGGGTGAGCGGATTATCAGCCTGGAGCGAGGCTTGAACTGCCGGCTGGGAGCCGGCCGGAAGGACGATAGGCTCCAGGATTTCTTTGTGAAAAGCGGCAGCAGTGGAGAGGACTGGCTCAAACCACTGGTTCAGGATTATTATGCGGCCATGGGCTGGGATGCAGACGGCAATCCAAGTGGATTGAAAATTGAAGAGTGAAGAGTGAATATTGTAGATTGAACACTTATATTTTTGAGATATCAGAAGTTAGCCCTATTCAAAGCCCCTGTCTTATCAGAGCCGGATAAGGTTATTGGTGGCAGTGACAAATGCGCAATTTGTGCCAACTTCTGGTATAAAGGAGAGTACTATGGATCTCGATTTGATCGCTGAAGGCAGACAACCAAAACTGCAGTTTTTTAATGCCACGGATAAAGAACAGATTTTGACCGGCGCCCTGCAGG
>CAZUMF010000025.1:0-29255 GCA_964621385.1 uncultured Desulfohalobiaceae bacterium | reverse complement strand
AAGCAATCCCTGACAAGAGGCTTTTCTGAAAGATTGCTTCGCTTCGCTCGCAATGGCGAGCTTTGTACAATGCTTGGAAGTGTGACTTCATTTGTTTAAAGTTTCATACGAGCGCTAGCCGCTGGCTGAACGGATCAGCCAGTTTGATCAAAGGTAGAAAATCCATTTTGGTTTTTCATACAAGCGTTGGAGGTTCGATATTCATTCCTTCAGGCAGAATTTGAACGTCCAACGTTCGATGTTCATTCTGTCACGCTCTTTGGTTCAAAAAAGTCTGAAGTTTCATACGAGAGATCAGAGGTCAGCAAGAAAAAACCAAGAACCCTTTGATCTTTTCCAACTATGATATCTCTTAACTCTCTGTTCTATGCTCTATGCCCTATGCTCTATGCTCTCTGCCCTAAGCCTTTTTCAACCGAGCAGCCCGGCCAAAGCCCGCTGGTGCATGACCCGGACCACGATATCCTCGACATCAACCCCCAAGGGATGGTTCAGGGTGTCCACATGGATGATCCGGCTGCTGTTCGGGCCGAAGGCGCTCCAGCGCCGGATGAAGCGCATATTGTTCGATCCCGCAAAGATGGTCAGACAGGGCGTCCCCTGGGCCGCGGCAATGTGCTGAAAGGCCGAATCATACCCGATGAATTCGTCAGAGCAGGCAATCAAGGCGCTCATTTCCCCGAATGCAGCCCGAATGCCAAGCACGCCCTGGTCCAGGACCGGATGCGCATCCGAGGCAAAGCTCTGTTCTCGGACCGGATGCCCCAGCTCCTTGAGCCGTTGCAGAACGATTCGACCGGCCTCCAGCTCCTGGTTGCCGGCGCCGGTATCCAGAAGAAGCACTGTTTTGGGTTCCTGGAGTAGGCGGTGCATGAGCCGGATTTCAAATTCCGGCCCCACTCGCTTGCGCGCGTTGCCTCCCACTCCGAAATTCAAGACCACCAGCCGGGCAGCCCCGTGGGCCCGGATGGTCTCTGCCAGGTGCCTAGCCTTCACTGCGACTGTCTCTGGGACCCAAACCCGGGGAAAACACAGACCCTGCTCCCCGACAATGCGGTCCAACCAGGCATTGGCCGTCTCGGCCATGGAGAGATGGCTGCTCCAGTTGCGCTCGGAGCGGCTGTCGAAAAAAAAGCTGTCCGGAAAAGGACAGACCGGCAGCACACCAAGTTGGGACAAGCGGGAATCCGGATCGAACAGGACCAGACCTCCCGGGGGCACGGTCCTGGATTCTTCCCTGATGCACTCCAGAACCTGGTGCCAAGGGCCAAGCCGCTGCAGCAGTCCCCCGCGCCTGGCGTAGTCCACCCGCTTCAGGGAAAGATCCCGGTTGCCCCCATAGACCTGCTGTAATTTTTCAGGGCCGACGACCACGATTCTGACCCCGGGCAGGGCTTTCTGCAGGCGCTGAATCACAACGCTGGTGATGGCCACGTCCGCTCCCAGGGTCACCCTGGAGAGGATGATCGCGGTTTGCACCCGCCGGGGGTTCTCCAGACCGGATTCTTTCTGCCGAAGGGCGATGATCCGCTCTAAGAGGTCCTGCCGGGAAAACAACTGGAAGCGCTTGAGCTCGTTATCCAGGGTGCAGCCTTGGGGGATACCCCTACAGTAGGCGATGACCCGGGTCATAACCTGATTGTAGGTCATGGTCTGCAGCTCCTCGAACTCGTCGCAGAGACTCTCGATAATGATGCCGAACAGGGATCTGGCCGACTGGGCATTCAGCTCCTGAGCCTCAGAGCTGGTGCTCATTTCACAGAGCAGATCAATATACCGCTCTTCCACGGAATGATCCTTGAGATACTTGTCCAGAAAGGAATGGGCGATCTGATCCGAGAGCCTGGCCAATGTCCGGCTGTCCGCCTCCCGGCTCTTGAGCGCTTCCCATTTTCGGCGGTAAAACAGATCTTCCATGCTATCTTCTCCGGAGATCCTGTACTGCTCCAGCTTCCCTTTTTCAGGACTCTGTCATTGAAATCAAAGAACAATCAGTCTTTGTTTCAAAAACCAAAATTGGATGTTCGATGTTCATTCTGCTTTCTGACCTCAGACATCCAATCAAAGCAATGACGAGCGTTGATCAATGATCGAGACTGCAACTCTATACTGTATTACAAGGGCTTTTCCCCATCTCCTTTTCCAGGACGAACCTGCAAAAAGTCATAAGGTAACTATTCAAGCGTCTGAATCTCATTATAACCAACTGAATTTACTGACTTCTGACTTCTGACGTCTGACTACTGACCTCTAAAGGCTACAAAAGGATTTTTTGCAGCCGCATCTTCCAGGAGGGCCTTCCCGGCCTGATAGGCGTCCTCCGGGGTGAGGCTGCGCATGCAGTGGTGATGCCCCAGATGGCACTGCTTTTGATGACAGGGCACGCAGTCGAGATCGTCGTTGCGCAGTACCCGGGACTTTTCCAGGCAGCCGGCCGTGTAGGCCGGATCAGTCGGGCCCATGAGCACGACCACCGGGACCCCCAGGGCCACGGCATAATGGCGCGGCCCGGTATCATTGCTCACCAGCAGGGCGCAACGCTGGATCAAGGGTTTGAGCAAAGCCAGATCCACCTGTTCCGGACCGAGATGGATGATGGCTTCCCGGCATTGCGAGCAGACAGCCCTGGCTATCGCCTCTTCCCCGGGACCGGTGAAGAGCAGAATCCGCCCGCCGATACCGGCTGCAAAGCGCTCGGCCAGTTCCGCAAAATACTCCGGGGGCCAGCATTTGGACGAGCCGAATCTGGCCCCGGGATTCAAGCCGATGAGCCGGTCTTCCCGGGAGATGCCCTTCTCGGCCAGCAGGGCCTCCGCCCTGGCCTCAAGGGCCTCGGAAAAAAAGAGACTGGGGGTCGTGCTGCCTGGGAGCCTGAGATTCAACCAGCGGCAGAGCTCAAAATAATAGGCCTGCATGGGCCTGGGCCGTGTGTCCTGCAAACGGGGCCCGCCATGCAACAGCAGGGAGCGTTTGTTCCGGCGATAGCCGATCCTCTGACCAGCCCCGGCCAGGGCCAGGACCAGGGCCGAGCGAAAGGAGTTGGGCAGGATAAGACTCAGGTCAGGGTCCATGGCTCGAACCTGCTGCACGAGACGGCAAAATCCCTGGAAATGTTTTTCCCGGCAGGTGATCAGCGCATCAAACCAGGGGCCGTCGTCCAGAACGCCGGCTGCGTATTCCCGGATGACCCCCACCAGGCGGGCCCGGGGGAAATTGTTTCGCAGGCAGTCCAGAACCGGGGTGGCCATAACCACATCCCCAACCCAGTTGGGGCAGTAGACCAGAACCGTTGCGGCTGTTCGAGCATTCATGCCGGCCTTCCCAGCAGCCTGCAGGCCAGGGCAAAGACCGCTTCCGGGTCAATGGCCCGCATGCAGCCCTTATCAAAGCGCGGGCAGCGTCGCCTGTAACAGGGGCGGCAGTCCAGGGCCGCTTCGCAGACCAGGGGCAGGCAGCCGAAGGGCGCGGTTCGATCCGCTGCCGTGGGGCCGAAAAGCGAGATATAGGCCGTGCCCACGGCCGCGGCCAGATGCCCCGAGCCGCAGTCCGGACCGATGGCCAGTTCCGCCCCCTGCAGGACCCCGGCCAGTTCCGGAAGGGTGGTGCGCCCAACCAGGTTGCTGATCCGCTTCGAGCCCAGAATATCGGTCAGACCAAGGGCCTGCTGCTTTTTCCCCGGGGCATCGAGCAGCACAAGCTGCAGATTGTCCAGACTCAACAAGCGGCGCATAAGCTGCAGATAGCTTTCAAAAAACCATTCCTTGGACTCCCAGCTGCTCCCCAGAACCAGGGCCACATACGGCGTCTTGAGCGGGGCGTTTTTTTCGCCGCCCCCGGCGGTCCGCTCTGTGAGTCCCTGCAGCCCAAAATCCAAGGGCCGGATCCGGTCAAGGCCCAGGGCATCCATAAATTGTTGATATTGCTCGATCTTGGGCAAAGGGCCTGCTTCACTGGAGAGGCGTTCGGTCTGAAACAGCCAGTTGAACTCCTTGGCCTGGCGGCGGTGAAAACCGATGCGTCTTGGGGCCCGGGCCAGCAGGCTGAACACGCCGCTTTTGAAATGACGCTGCAGGTCGAGACTCACATCAAATTTCCGGCTGGATAAATTTCGATACAAGGCCCAAAGCCCCTTGATTTTTTGAGGACGATCAAAGATGATTGTTTCATCCACATGGGGATGCACCGCCACAAGCTGTGCACAGGCCGGTTCCACCAACCAGGTGATGACGGCCTCCGGTCGGTGCTGCTTGATGGCCCCCGGCAGGCTCAGCCCACGGACCACATCCCCAAGGGAGCCCATGAGGACGATGAGGATCCTGGGCCTGGAGGGCAGCACATGGTCCGGTCTGTGCTTTATGGCGAATGCTTCTCCGGAACTCATGTTTTTCAAGTGCGAATCTTGTCAAGCTCGTGTATATACTGATCCAGCTTCTATTGAAATAGAGACCAGGAACCTTTGAATCAGCAGTCCTTGTCGGGAAAAACCAAAATTGGATCAGTATGTATTTTGCCTTTGAACCGTGAACCTCTTCTCTGCATTTTTCAACCGTGAACCGTGAACTTCTTCAACCTCTGGTCCGTGAACCTTCTGAAACTCTCAACTATGAAAAGTCTGCTCTACCAGGGGCTCAGTGTCCTTACCCAGCGCCTAAGTCTCCAGCAGAAGCACCGGGCGGGCCGCTGGCTGGGTCGGATGATGTGGCGCCTGTTGCCCAAACGCCGGAAACTGGCCACGGAGGCCATCGCCCTGCATCTGGGCCAAAGCCGGGATCAGGCGGCACAATCCGCCAGAGAGAGTTTTCAACAGGCCGGCTGCGCCTTTCTTGAACTTTTTGCGAACCGGACCCTGGATCATCGCTTTCTGCAGGAGCATGTGCATATCGCGGACCCGGACCGTTTTTTCGCGGTCCTCAAGACAGAGCGCCCCATTGTCACCGCATCCGGTCATTTCGGGGCCTGGGAGCTTCTAGCCGGGGTCTTCAATCTTGCCTCCGGCTCCAGACCGGCCCAGATCATCGCCTATTATCCCAAAGACCGAGAGCTCAACCGCCTGCTCATCCACCTCAGGCAACACGCCGGCACTGAAATTGTCTCCAACCGGCGAACCACCGGCAAAATATCACGCTGTCTCAGGCAAAACGGCATCAGCGGATTTCTTGTCGATCACAACTGCACTCGCCGCAAAGCCGTTTTTCTGCCTTTCCTTGAAAAAACCGCCGCTGTGAACATGGGCCCGGCCTACCTGGCCCTCTTGAACAAGGCCCTGGTTTGGCCGGTTTTCTTGCGCAGAGACGGAAACGGACAGTATACCCTGAACTGTCAAGAGCCCTTGGACACCTGCAGTCTGAGCGGCAGCAAAGAAGAAAAAATCAAAGCCATCGCAGATTTCTACACCAGGGCTGTCCAGAAGCAGCTGCTTCAAGCCCCTGAACAATGGCTCTGGATGCACGATCGTTGGAAGACCCAGCCGAAGGAAACGACCCATAACATGCCAAAACGCCACCAACGCCGCCTCAAAATGAGCCAGGCGGAAACGGGGAACGACGAGCGCGGAACGGGGAACGCGGAGCTCGAAACGCGGAACGCGGAAAGGCGAACGCGGATGGACAAAGGCTAAACTGACGAACCTTTCAACATCTTCTCCGCCTCCCCAACCGTGAACCCTCTTAACCTCTTGTCCGTCTCTTTCAACCGTGAACCGTGAACCCTCTTAACCTCTTGTCCGTGAACCTCTTCAACTTCTTCTCAGAGCGCTTTTCCGGAAGCCGCCTCATGCAGGGCTGCGGCAAACAGGGGAATCATGATCTCGTGGTGGCCGGTCAGGGAATAGCCCTGCCCCCCCTGGAGGACCGGGCGCGTGACCACATTGCAGTGCGGCCGGTACTGCTGGAGCATGTCAAAATTGGCCGTGGTCAAATCCCTGACAGCACATCCCAGATTTCGGGCCACGGACAGGGCCTTTAAAAAGACTTCCGGCATGATCACCGCACTGCCGAAATTGAGGACCACCCCTCCGCCCCCAAGCCGGCAGACCGTCGCGGTCAAGATGCGAAAATCCCGGAAAGAAGCCTCCCCAATGGACGCCCCGTCAGCTGTGGGCTGCTGATGCACGATATCTGTTCCCAGAGCGACATGCAAGGTCACGGGGACCCGGTGTTCAAAACACCCGGCCAGGAGCGAGCGGCGCCCAGAGCCCCCGCCTTTTTGGGACAAGGCCTCGCCCAGGGCCTCGCCAAACCCCTTGTGCTCGTGCCGGGCCTGAACCGCGGCCAGGTTGATGGTCTCCCCGGTTTCCCGAGCCATGCCGAATGACCCGTCGGCAAGCTGTTCCTCCACATTTTCAGAGGTATGGCCGAACAGGGTGAGTTCGGTATCGTGAACCGCAACAGAACCGTTGGCCGCGATGTGGGTTACAAATCCCGCTTGAACCAGATTCAGCAGCACCGGAGCGCAGCCGCATTTGATCACATGCCCCCCGAGCATGGCCAGAACCGGCTTCTGCTTGTCCCTGGCCGCCGCCACCGCCGCGACCAGTTCCCGAAGCTCCCTGACTTTGAGGACGTCGGGCAGGCCGGACCAAAATTCAGCAAAGCGCATCCCGGCCCGGGGCGGCTCGGCCTCCATCCCGAATTCAACCTTTGACTTCCGCGGACTCGCGGGATAGGTTTTCACCCGGGCCAGATCGATCTCTTCATAGCGTCCCATGTGTGCCAACCCCAATTCCTATTCAATCCATGCATCCACAATGGATATGACACGCCCCCGAACCCAGGCTGCGATCAGGTATTTCCCCGGACAGGCCGTTCTCTTCGATCCCCGGCTGATGTCCGATCCCGAACCCGGGCATTTCACCCCGGCCTACTGGCTGCAGACCAATGCCGTCTGCGGGCGGGCCTCCACCGGCCGGCAGCCCCCCCTGTATGTCCACCACCAGGGGACAGAACTCGTGCTGCGCCTTTTCCGGCATGGCGGCGCCCTGCAGTCCGTGCTTCAAGACCGGTATGTCTGGACCGGCCACGCCCGTTCCCGATCCTGGCGCGAGTGGCGCCTCCTGGCCCGGCTCAGCGACCTGGGACTGCCTGTTCCCAGACCGGCTGCGGCCAGTGTCTCCCGGCGGGGGATGCTCTATAGCGCCGCACTCATCACCCGGCGCATACCAGGGGCCGCTCCCCTTTCAAAACACCTGGGCACCCTCCGGCTGCAAGCAACCGACTGGGACCGGCTCGGGACGCTTCTGGCCCGATTCCACCAGGCCGGCGTGGACCATCCCGATCTCAACGCCCACAATATCCTGCTCGATGCCCAGGGATCCTTCTGGCTGGTTGATTTTGACCGGGGCCGGATCAGGCCCCCGCATACCGGCTGGCAGCAGTCCAATCTCAAACGATTCAAACGGTCCCTGGATAAAATCAGCTTCCAGCAGACCGGACGCCCCTGTGACCCCGGGCTCTGGGCCGAATTTCTGGCCGGCTACCGCACAGCAAGCCCGGAACCATAGCAAATTCCCCCCTGCCAGGCAAGGCGGCCGCAAGTCCCAATCATCTGGGACCTCCACCAAAAAGCCCGGTCAGAAAAGGGTCTGACCGGGCTTGGAAACACGAGTGAGGTTCCAGGTTCACGGTTCACAGTTCACGGTTAAGAAAAAAAATAGGACGTGAGAGGAACCGATACGTCTCTACGCTGCAAACCCCTTTTCAAAATTGGGAACCACCTGTTTTTTCCGGCTCATGACCCCGTCCAGCCAGACCCGGTCCCCGCTCGGGGCTGTGCCGAAGGACTTCTCCACCACCGAAGGATCATCCGAGACCAGGAGCATCTCCGAGCCTTCCTTCATGATATCGGTCAAGAGCAAAAACACGCTGTGATAGGAACCTTCCTGTTTCAAGGACGCGATATCCTTGGCCAGGTCCTCCTTGACCCCGTCCAGAAGGGAGAGATCCACCACTTCCAGCTGTCCGATCCCGACCTTGTTCCCGCTCATGTCGAAATCCTTGTAGTCCCGTTTGACCAGTTCCCTGACCGGCGTTCCCTCGATGGCGGATTTGACTTTGAACATCTCCACACCCAGGGCCTGCAGATCGTCCAGGCCGGCGATCCTGGCCAGGGCCTCGGCCGCCTCTGTGTCCTGTTCGGTGCAGGTCGCTGATTTGAAGACCACGGTGTCGCTCAGAATAGCACAGGTCATAATGCCGGCGATGTTCTTCGGAATTTCCACCTTGAAAAAATCGTACATATTCTTGAGAACCGTGCAGGTGCAGCCCACCGGCCAGGTCCAGACCCAAATCGGATTCGGCGTGGTCACGTCGCCGACTTTATGGTGATCCACGATGCCCAGCAATTCCCCCTTATTGAGATTATCCAGGCTTTGCGCGAGATCGGAATGATCCACCAGAAAAATTTGCTTGCCCTCGGCATCGGTGAGCAGTTCAGGTGCATCCAGACCAAATTTGTCCAGGACAAACTGGGATTCAGGGTTCACAACCCCCTGGACCGCGGGTTTGGCCTCAACACCCAGTTTGCTTTTCAAATCCGCCAAGGCGATGGCTGCGCACACGGAATCCGTATCCGGACTTTTATGACCGACAACATATGCAGTCATGACAGACCTCCTTTTCACATTGAAGATTGAAGACCCCTTTCACACTCGTGCCGGGAATCCACCACGACACCCTAAGCCTCAAAAGCTTGTGATTTTTAGCACATGAAAAATGCACTGACAAGCAGAAATTTAATGCGTCACGCACTAGCCAGGGCAAGCACCAGGATCAGACACAGGGCGGCGCCGACAAGGGCCTGATAGACGCGTCGCGAGCGCAGGGACAACAGTCCGGCCGCCAGTCCGCCGGTCAAGACATGCCCCCAGGACAGGCCCTGAACCGAGGCGGGCCAGAACTGGAGGCCAAGCCGCAGGCAGAAAACCGCAAGACTGAAGAAACATCCAAAGGCGGCCATGTTCAGGGCAGCGGTTTTCAGCAGACTCCCCCAGACGAAGACCCCGGGACGATACGCTTCAGCCTCGCAGTGGGCCAGTTCCCAACTGCGCAGGTAATTGGCGTTCTCTGTTTTTCTGATCCAGCTCTCCAGCTGGTTCATGAGCCAGGTCAAGGGCAGGGCCAGGATCAACAGGGGCAGGATGGAGCCGACCTGGGTCAGCCCCAGATACTGGACCGTGAGGAGGCTCAAAAACGCGGCGAATGTCTGCTGGGGGGGGAGGTAGGTCCCGGCGGGAAAGGTATCCAGCCAAAAGCACTCGAAAAAAATTCCGATAGCGATGGGCTCCTGCCAGTTGGACGTGACCAGAGCAAAGAGCAGGGCGATGACGATCGGCCGGTCCACAAAACCGAGATTCAGGGAGAACCTGGCCAGGGAGATCAGGCCGAAAAGCCCGCTTCCCGCCAGGAGGAAAAGGAAAAAGCTGCTCATACGTCTTCAGGGACCAGAGGTTAAGAGGGTTCACGGTTCACAGTTCACAGTTAAAAGGCATTGAAAAACTTGAAGAAGTTATTCCTTGTTCAACGTTCAGACGTACTTTCCCCCCTTCTGCAACCGTGAACCGTGAACCTGGAACCGTGAACCCTTATATTACCAGATCGTTTTCACCTGCACCTGCTTGTTGGGCAGACAGCGGAAATCGAGCTGGACGCCCTGCTCCTCAAAAAAACGCAGGCACTGGATGTCGTCCCGGCTTAAGGCGATATGGTCGCAGACCTGCTGCTTGCCCTGCTCATAATGAATATTGCCGATATTCAATTGCTGGAAATGCAATCCGGACTGCAAGGCCCGCCTGGCATCGGCGCAGGAGACCAGGATCACCAGAAACGTCTTTGCGTTGCCCTGATTCCAGACGGCATTGACGGTCTCCAGGGACCGCCTGACCGGGCAGAACAGGAGGCTGACCCCCCGGGGGACAGCCAGCCGGATGATCTCCTGCTGCAGATCGTCCTGGGCCAGGCGGTCGTTGGACACGACGATACCGCCGACGTTGAGATAGGGCAGCCAGTTCTCAACGATCTGTCCATGAATGAGACGATTGTCAACTCTGATCCACAGCTTCGGCATCATACTCCCGACTTCTTTGCGACCTTGCGTTTCAAAACCTCTCCCGCGACCACGATGCCCTGCCGGCCGGCGGTCTTGGCTTCCTGAGCCAGTTGATCCAACGGGATCTCCCTCAAGCCGAGGATTTTCAACAACATGGGCAAGTTCGCCCCGCTTATGACCTCAATCCGGGCCGCCTTCAAAAGAGAAAGGCTCAGATTGCTGGGCGTACCGCCGAACATGTCCGTCAGGATGATCACCCCCTCGCCGGTATCCACTGCTTTGACCCCGGACTCGATGGCTTCAAACATCTCCTGCATGGACTGCTGGTTATTGACGGAGATCGACAAGCAGCCCTCCTGATCTCCGAGAATGCCCTCGGCGGCCCGCAGCAGCGCTTCACCAAAGTCCGAGTGAGTCACCAGTACCACACCGAGCATTGCAGGCTCCGGACCCTGACCTCCCGTCACAACGGAAGGTCCGGATTCACAGGTTAAAACGTTCACGCCGGGACAGACCACACCACGCAATCAGCCCAGCTCCAAATGCTTATGTTCCACAGAGGCCGAATACAGTTCCTGTTTGAAAACGGCGTACAGGCGCTCGGCCACGGCCACGGAGCGGTGCCGCCCCCCGGTGCAGCCAACGGCCAGCGTCATCCGATAGCGGCCTTCCTGGGCATACAGGGGCAGAAGCGTCAAAAGAAAATCCACCAATTTCTCCAGAAACATCCGGCCCGGATCCGTGGCCAGGACATAGTCGGCAACAGAGGCATCACGCCCGGACAGCTCCTTGAGCCCTTCCACAAAATGGGGGTTCGGCAGGAAGCGAAGGTCAAACACCAGATCCGACTCCTTGGGAATCCCGAACTTGAAGCCGAAGGAAACCACATGCACGCGCAAGCCATGGGCCGGTTCATTCCCAAAAAGCCGGAGTTCCTGCAGATGGCGCCGCAGGTCGTGTATGGAAAACGCAGAGGTATCGATCACATGATCCGCGTCGTTGAACAGCGGGGCGAGCTGCTCCCGCTCCCGCTCCAGGGCTTCATCCAGGCCGACGTCCCTGGATTCCAGCGGGTGCGGGCGTCTGGTTTCCGCATACCGCCGCATCAGGATCTCTTTGTCGGCAACCAAAAAGAAAATTCCGGCCTGAATATGCCTTTCAGCCAGCCAATCCAGGGTCTGCTGCCAGTGCAGAATGAAATCGGGCTGGCGGATATCCATACCCAGGGCCAGGCCACGAAAATCCCGGGGGTTCTCTGTAACGAGCAGGCCCACCAGCCGGGTCACCATTCCCGCGGGGAGTCCGTCCACGCAAAAAAACCCTAAATCCTCGAAAACCTTCAAGGCCGTGCTTTTCCCGGAACCGGAAAGCCCGGTCAGGATAATCACCGGAAACTGAACCCGCTCAGTCACAGCCTGCCTTTCTCCCCTGTCCACAGTTTCGAATGCACCAAACACTCACGCCCGGAGTTGCGCGACCGGTTGCAACACCAGCCCTGAACACTCCTGATATATCCAAGAATGGGCTTGGCCATTCTTGGATTTCAGATGGAGCCCAGCAACCTCGCCAGCCCTTCCCGATTTTCGACCTGGAGAAAGTCCTGGCGGAATCCGGGATCCTTGAGCAGCCTTGAAATCTGGGCCAGGATTCTCAAATGCAGTCCGGCCACATTTTCCGGGGCCAGGACCAGAAAAAATATCCGACAGGGTTTGGCATCCAGGGCATCGAAATCAATGCCGTACTCGCTGCGGGCCACCACTACGAAAATATCGGAGAGTTCCTCCATTTTTCCGTGAGGAATGGCCACACCATCACCGATTCCCGTACTCCCGAGGCTTTCCCGCTCCAATAAAATGGAATGGGCCTTTTCCAGATCCAATCCAGCGATCTTTTTCTGCAAGGGGACCAGCATCTCTTTCAGCACGGCTGTTTTGGTGGTTCCCTTCAAATCGTGCACAAGCAAGTCCGGATCGAAATAATCTGAGAGCTGCATGGTTTACATCCCCGGGTCGATGAGCCCATAATCCCCGCTTATCCGGTTATAGAGCACATTCACCCTGTTAGTATCCGCATTGAAAAAAACGAGAAATTCATAATCCGATTTCTGCAGTCTCCCCACGGCCTCTTCAATATCCATAGGCTTGGATTCAAAACGGTCCGTTTGAACGATTTGCGGGGTCTCGGGATCGAGTAGGGCCTCGGGTCCTTCGGCGCCGGCAGCCTGGGAGGCTCCGCTGCGGTTCCGCCGTTTCTCTTTCTGCTTGTTTCTGGCTTTTTTCAACTGGGTTTCTATTTTATCTAAAACCACATCAATCGTGGAGTACATATCATTGGTCTCCTCCTGGGCGGAGATATGGACGCTGTCGGCGTCCATGACCACTTCGGCCATTTGTCGAAATTTTTCCACTTCCAAATTGATCTTGATGCTGGCATTGCCTGGGTTGCGTACATATTTTTCCAGCTTGGCGAAGCGGCTTTCAGCATACCTCTTGAGATGGTCCGAAGGGTCAAAGCTTTTGAAATTGAAAATGATTTCCATATACCCTCCTTTGGTAAAAAAACAGAGAACGTTCCCAGGACCTTACTATGTTCGATATCTTCTGATTTCAGGCCTTCAGACTCTTTCGTTTCTTGGAAGAAGGAATCTGGAGATGGACCCGGTACTTGGCCACGGTCCGCCTGGCAATGTGCACGTCAAGCTCTTCCTGCAGCAGTTCGGCGATTTTTTCGTCACTGAGCGGTTTCTGGTGATCTTCGGCCGCAACCAGGCGTTTGATGGCCAGCCTGATGCTTTCAGAAGAAATGGACGTCCCATTGCCGGTGGCCAAGCCGCTGCCGAAGAAAAACTTCAGATCGAAAATGCCGAAGGGAGTGGAGACATACTTGCTGGTGGTGATCCGGCTCACAGTGGATTCATGGACCCCCACGGCCCCGGCCACATCCTTGAGAACCATTGGCTTCAAGTGCTGGGGGCCGTTTCGAAAAAATTCCTCCTGATACTCCACTATATATTCCAAGACCTTGTACAGGGTCTTTTGCCGCTGTTGCAGACTCTTGACCAGCCACTCGGCCTCCTGCAGCTTGTTCTTCAAATACTCGGCCGCCCCGGGGTCCTGGTTGTTTTCCAGATAGGCGGCGTTGATCTGCAAATCCGGAAGCCCTTCATCATTGAGCAGGATGTTGAAGGTATCGTCAAACTGATAGACAAAGGCGTCCGGGCTGATATAGACGACGTCCTCCTCACTGAAGCCCATCCCCGGCCTCGGATCCAGGCTTTTTATGGTCTCAATGCAGGCCTGCAGCCGTTCCGGGTCTTCCTGAAACAGGTGCAGCAGGTCGTCAAAGCGGCCGTTCTCGATATCCGGCAGATGATTTTGGATGAGCTGCAGCAGAAGAGGGTCGTCCAGTCCCTGAAATCCGGCCTGAATCAGCAGGCATTCCTGAACGCTTCGGCTGGCGATGCCCACCGGGTCAAACAACTGGATTTTCTGGAGCACCTCTTCCACTTCTTCCGGAGAAGAACCGGTCTGTTCCGCGATTTCCGAGGCCGTACTGAGCAGGTACCCGTCTGACCCCAAATTCCCGATGATGAGCTCGCCGATATGTTTCTGGCGGGCATCAAGATCGGACAAAGACAGCTGCCAGTGGAGATGGCTCTCCAGGGAAGGCTTGTTCGCGTAAAAATTTTCCAAGGTCCCGGTCTGTTCCTGGAAGTCTTTCTCCCTGGCCTGCCTGGATCTGCTTGAAAAAACCCCCAGGTAATCATCCCACTCGGCATTTTTCAACAAATCCTTTTCCTGAACATCGATCCGCTGAACCCCTTCGCGCTCCCGGATGGTCGGCCCCGGCTCCTCGGCCGCAGCCGGGGCCTGCTTTTCCTCCAGCAGCGGATTGTCCACCAGGGCCTGTTGAATGCTTTCCAGGAGTTCCTGCTTGGAGAGCTGCAACAGTTTGATGGCCTGCTGCAGCTGCGGGGTCATGACCAGCTGCTGAATCAGTTTTAAGTTTTGCGTGAACTGGAGGCTCATAAATGGAACCCTTCGCCAAGGTATACCTGTCTGGCCTTGGAATCTGCGGCAATCTCCCCGGGGGTGCCTTCGAGGATCAGATGCCCCTCATGAACCAGATACACCCGATCGCAAATATCCATGGTCTCCCGCACATTGTGATCAGAGATCAACACACCGATCCCTTTTTCCTTGAGATCGATCATGATCGACTGGATGTCGTCCACTGCCAGGGGGTCGATTCCGGCAAACGGTTCATCCAGAAGGATGAATTTCGGATTCTGGATCAAGGAACGGGCGATTTCCAGACGACGCCTTTCCCCCCCTGAAAGCAGTGCCGCTTTTTGGTGTTCCAGCCTGGCGATACCAAGCTCCTGCAGCAGTTGGGTTGCTTTCGTCTTTTTCCGCTTTCGGTCCAGAGGGGTGTATTCGAGGATGATTTCAAGATTCTGCCGGACCGTCAATTTCTGGAAAACCGAACTTTCCTGGGGAAGATAGCTCAACCCGTATCGTGCCCGACGATGCAGGGGCCAGTGGCTGATGTCACGCTCATCGACAAAGATCCTGCCGGCATTCGGCTTGATGATGCCCACGAGCATGTAAAAGGTGGTGGTTTTTCCGGCTCCGTTCGGACCGAGCAGTCCGATGACCTCCCCCTGCTGCAGATGCAAATGGACATTGGCGACCACGACCTTCCGGCCATACTGTTTTTGCAAGTTCCGGGCCTGCAGCTGAACCATCATTCCTCGTCCTGGGTGGAATAAAACACGGCATTCACCCGCTGGCCTTCACTACTGTAAATCTCGGAGCGCTCCTCCTCCAGAAAAAAAACAACCTTCTCCCCCTGGATAGCATTCAATCCCTCCTGCAAGACCACGTTGCCCTGGAGAATGAGCTTCTGGGCAGCAGCTTCATACACGGCCTGTTCGCTTTCGGCCCGGCGGTCTTCCATCTCCAGGCGGACGGCCTCCCGGGCCACGATCTTCTCAATGCCGGGGTTTTTCCCGGATGATTCCTCAGTTGCTGTTTTCGCCAAAAAAACATGCATTCTGTTGCACCAGAGTTGAAAATCGGACCGGATCACATGCACATCCCCGAAAAATTCAACTTCTTTCGCGGCCTGATTGTAGATGAGTTTTTGCGAAGTGATCCGGGTCGGCTCGTCCCCTTCAAGACCGAGGGCCAGTTTCTCGGCAGCGGCTGCTGTCAGGAACCACCAAAACAAGCTCATGACCGCCAAAAACACAATCCCGGACCGGACCGGCCGGGCATTCTGACCCTGGCCCGCATTTTTCATATATCCCATGCGCTGTACTCCTCGTTCCCGCAACCCGGGGTTGGTCTGAAATTTCAGTGCCCTTTCCAGGGAGCGACAATATTTACAAGCTTTTGGACATGTTGTTGTGAATTGTTTGCAAATCGAGGTTTCAGGTGTCAGGTGTCAGATTTTAAGGCATGGATATTGCAAATCTTTTCTTTCCCTGACACCTGAAACCTCATGAATTTCCAATTTCTAATTTCCACTGTTCCGAAGCACCACCTCCACCGCACCCCAGAGTTGCACGGTTTTGGATTCCAGATCAAAGACGCCGTTGCTGCTGCGAATGACCATTTCCGGAGAATTGACCGCAATATTGCCGTAAAATACCAGCTCTTCATAGTTTTCGTCATACTCCATGCGATCAGCCTGAATCCTGGTTCGTTCATATGCAGCCGTGACCCGCGGCCAAAGCATCATCCGGCCTGCCTTGCGGTCCAGTCTGCCGTACAGGGATCCAACGCGGACCACCCCGGATTCGTTCTCCGGAAAAAACACAAAATCCGGCTGGATAAGCTTGATCCGTTCCTCGGTTTTGTCGTATTTGCTCCGTTTGGCCTTGAGCTGCCAGGCCTTGCGCCCCTGACTGCCGTGGGTCAGTTCAAAATCCTCCAGTTCCATCTCAAAAGGGATATCCGGGGCCGATTCCTCCTGATCGGACTGGCGGAGAAACACGGCAAAGAACAGCCCGAGCCCCAGAGCGGCCACCAGGAGGCCAAGGCCCAGCCGCTTGTTTACTCGAGAGAGCGCCATCCCTGCCAAGCCCGTTCCAAGGCGCCCCGTGCTCCGAGAAGAAAGGAAACCGCCTCCCGCACCGCGCCATCCCCCCCGTTACAGCGCGAGATCCAGAGGGCCATGTTCCGGATCTCTCTCTGGGCGTTGGCCACGGCCATGGGTAGTCCGACGCGTCCCAGGAGGGAGGCATCCACCCAATCATCCCCAAGAAAAGCCAGCTCGACTTCCTGTAGGGCATTCCGGCGGCAGATGCCAGGCAACAGATCTCTCTTGTCCCGGTAGCCGGCATGATATTCCTGAATACCAAGTTCCTGCATGCGGTGCTGAACCGCCTGCGACTGCAGACCGGTAATCACCCCGATCTGCAGGCCTGCTCCCTGGGCCAGCTTCACGCCGAATCCGTCATGCACATGAAAGCGCTTGCTCACCCCTCCTCGGGAGTCATAGTACAGACCGCCGTCCGTGAACACCCCGTCGACATCACAGAGAAGCATTTTCACCCGGCGGGCCCGGGCCATGATTTCGGATCGCTTTTGCCGTTTCTGAATCATAGTACCCTGAATCAAACTCCGGTGCAAATCAGCATCATTTCTGATCCAGAACCCGTCGAACAGCCAAAAGCGTCTTGAACAGGTCACGGGTCCGGGACAGCGGCCACATATTGGGTCCGTCGCACAGGGCCTGCTCCGGATCAGAATGCACTTCCATGAACACGCCGTCGCAGCCGGCGGCCACCGCGGCCCTGGCCAGCAGGGGGACAAACTCCCGCTGTCCCCCGGACCGATCCCCCCGGCCGCCAGGAAGCTGCACCGAATGGGTCGCGTCAAAGACAACGGGTGCGCCCAGGCCCTGCATAATCTGAATGGAGCGGAAATCAACCACCAGGTTATTGTAGCCGAAAGCAGCCCCCCGTTCCGTCAACCAGACCCGCTCGTTTCCGGCCTGGTGTATCTTGCCGATTACCCCCTCCATATCCCAGGGGGCCAGGAATTGTCCTTTTTTCACATTGATCAGGGCCCCGGTCTCGGCCGCGGCCAGAAGCAGATCGGTCTGACGGGACAAAAAAGCGGGGATCTGAAGAACGTCGGCCACTTCGGCCGCCGGACGGGCCTGATCAGACGCATGGATATCGGTCAGCACTGGGAGGCCGGTTTCACGCTTGATCTGCTCGAGCCAGCGCAGCCCTGTCTCCAGCCCCGGACCCCGGTAGCTGCCGATGGAGGTTCGATTGGCCTTATCAAAGGAACTTTTAAAGATGAGACAGACGTCCAATTCCTGCCGGAGCGCTGCCAGATCCGCAGCCACTTTTCTGGCCGGGTCCAGGCCCTCCAGCACGCAGGGTCCGGCAATGAAAAACAGGGGGGTAGGGCCCTTGGTCGGGAGGGAAAACTCGTTCATGGTTTTTGGCTTTACCTCGTATGACACCACATGAATGTCCAATTTGAAGTCAAAAAACTCTATTCAGCTATTTGAGCCTGTCCAACGGCACCATCCAAGATGATGTACAAGGTCTGTACGTTGATCATTCAACCCTGATCCCTCGCCGCTCCCGGGCCGATTTGATGAAATCCCGGAACAGGGGATGGGGCTGCATGGGACTTGATTTGAACTCCGGATGAAACTGGCAGCCGACAAACCAGGGATGATCCTGGATCTCCATGATTTCCACCAGGGTCTCATCCGGTGAGATGCCACTCAGAATCATCCCCTTGGCTCCGAATTGTTCGGCATAGGCCTTGTTGAATTCATAGCGATGCCGGTGTCGCTCCTGGATGTGCTCCCGGCCATAGGCAGCCCGGGCCCTACTGCCATCCTGCAGCACACAGGGATAGGCACCCAGACGCATGGTCCCGCCCTTATCCGAGGTGCGGTCCCGTTGCTGCAGACATTGATTCCGGACATCGTACCATTCGGTCATCAGATAAATCACCGCATCCCGGGCCTCGGGCACAAACTCCGCGGAATTGGCCTCAGGCAGCCCCAGGACGCTCCTGGCGAATTCAATGACCGCGCAGTGCAGACCGAGACAGATCCCGAAAAACGGGATGCTGTTTTCCCTGGCAAAGCCGCAGGCCATGATCTTCCCTTCAACCCCGCGGTAGCCGAATCCGCCGGGAACCAGAATCCCGTCCATGTCCTGCAGACGCTCTTGGAGGTTCGCCGCATCCAGTTCTTCGGCATTGACATACACGAGATCCACTGCCAGCTGATTGGCAACCCCGCCGTGCACCAGGGCCTCATGTAGGCTTTTGTAGGCTTCGGTCAAGTCCACATACTTGCCCACAATCCCGATGGAAACCCGGCCCTGTGGGTTTTCAAGCCGCTGCACCAAGTCCCGCCAATTGGCAAGATCCGGATTCTTGGCCGGGAGCCGAAGCATGATTGCAATCTTTTGATCCAGCCCTTCCTTGTAAAAGGCCATGGGGACTTTATAGATGTTGTCCACATCCACAGCGGAAAAAACCTCGTCTTCCTCCACACTGCAGAACAAAGCGATCTTGGCCTTGATGTCCTCGGCCAGCTCCACTTCCGAGCGGCAGAGGATGATGTCCGGCTGAATGCCGATGCTTCTGAGCTCTTTCACACTGTGTTGGGTGGGCTTGGTCTTCAATTCCCCGGCGGCCCGCATGTAGGGGACCAGGGTCAAGTGAATGTACAGGACGTTTTCCTTGCCCAAATCGGAGCGGAGCTGACGGATGGCCTCCAGAAAGGGCTGCCCTTCGATGTCTCCGACCGTCCCCCCGATTTCAATAATGGCCACGTCCTCGCCTTTCCGGCCCACATCACGCACGGCCTTTTTGATCTCATCGGTCACATGGGGGATGACCTGGACCGTTCCGCCGAGATAATCCCCGCGCCGCTCCTTGGTGATCACCGTGTTATAGATGCTGCCGGAGGTATAATTATTGTACTGGGCCATGGGGACATCCAGGTAGCGCTCGTAATGGCCGAGATCCAGATCGGTTTCCGCGCCGTCGTCCGTGACATACACCTCCCCGTGTTGGAAGGGGTTCATGGTTCCTGGATCGACATTGATATAGGGATCGAGTTTTTGAATGGTCACCCGCACCCCCCTGGACTTCAGCAGGGCGGCGATGGACGCCGCGGCCAAACCTTTTCCCAGGGAAGACAAGACACCGCCGGTTACGAAAATAAACTTTGTCTTCATAGCATGCATGGGGGTTGCAGGTTCACGGTTCACAGAATCATATCAAGGTCCGCAAAGATCGATTTCGATTTCGATAGCGATAGCGAAGAAACCAATACGGACATAACTCAAAGCTTGTCATTGCGAGCGAAGCGAGGCAATCTCTCAGAGAGGCTTTTTGTCTGGGATTGCTTCGGCCAAGACGCCTCGCAATGCAGCAACGACGGCACGAAGCCCGAAGCTGTGGGACCCTCGATGCCCGGTGGCTGAACACTACCGTGTTCTTTGGCAAAAGTCCATGACAGCCGAGATGCAAAATACGAGCCGGCTGCCGGAAGTTGACGGCACTCCTGCCAGGTCGTATGCTGCAGCCCATCCACCCAGTTTTGTGGCAAGAACCCTTTGGATTGTCAAGACAGCCGGAGCCGAACATGCCTTCAGTCCATGCCCTGGTTCTGACCGGATACGGAACGAACTGCGAGCGGGAAACCGCCTTCGCCTGCCGCGCGGCAGGCGCCGAACGTACGGTTATCGCCCATTTTGCGGACCTGATCCAGGAACAATACCTGCTTGAAGACTTCAACTTTTTGATCTTTCCGGGTGGTTTTTTAGATGGAGACCACCTCGGCGGGGCGCAGGCGGCTGCAGTCCGCTTCACCTCCGCCAGTACCCGGTCCGGACGCAGCCTGGTCGAGGATATCAGACAGCTCCACGCCCGGGGCGGATTGATCATGGGGATCTGCAACGGGTTTCAACTCCTGGTCAAGCTCGGACTGCTGCCCGGACTGCCGCACAAGGCGCTTGAGCGCTGCCTCAGCCTGAGCCACAACGAATCAGGACGCTTTGAGGACCGCTGGGTGCATCTGCACTGCCGGGAAGACTCCCCGTGTGTGTTCACCAGAGGGCTTGACCGGATCTACCTTCCGGTTAGACACGGCGAAGGCAGGCTGATCCCCAGAGATGCGGCAACACTGCAGGACATCGAGGCCGGCAGGCTCATCGCCCTGCAGTACACCGACCCCGAAGGACGAATCACCCAGGCCTATCCCTATAACCCCAATGGGTCGCCCCTGGGCATTGCCGGATTGACGGATCCCACAGGGAGGATTTTCGGCCTCATGCCGCATCCGGAAGCCTTCAACCACCCGACGAATCACCCGGCCTGGACCAGGGGGGACACAAGCCTCTCCGGCACCCGGCTGTTCGAGGAAGGGGTTGCTTTTCTGAAATCTTGACTCCTGGAGCGAGAATGGATAGGCTGGGTGGTGATCCGAATGCATGGACCAGCGGCATGAAGCTGGCTCTAGAACAGGCGCAACAGGCCTTTGAGGAGGGGGAGATCCCTGTTGGGGCCGTACTCCTGGATGCCGGAGGCGAGTGCCTGGCCGCAGCCCGGAATCAGTCCATCCGGCTGCAGGATCCGTCCGCCCATGCCGAAATCCAGGTTCTGCGCAGCGCCGCCCGGGTCAAAAAGAATTACCGCCTGCCCGGGACCGTGCTCCTCAGTACGGTGGAACCCTGCTTGATGTGTGCCGGGGCCCTGGTCCAGGCCCGCATTGCCGGGTTGGTTTTCGGGACAGTGGATGAAAAGGCCGGGGCCGTTGTTTCCAGAATTTCCATTTTTGAGGCGTTTCCCTGGCTGAATCATCGTTTTTGGATTCAGAGCGGGATGCTCGCCGAACAAAGCCGGTCTCTGCTGCAGGTTTTTTTTGCGGAAAAACGCAAAGCAAACGCTGCAGCCCAGACACCCACAGGCCGTGAGTCGCCCGGCTCGGAATAAGCCGGCGCCAGACTCTGGCCTGGGGGACAGCCAAACGCGGAGAGGTACCGAAGTCCGGTCGTAACGGGCCCGACTCGAAATCGGGTTGGCGGCTCAAACCGTCACGTGGGTTCGAATCCCACCCTCTCCGCCATTTTTTTACAAAGAATTTAAAGGGTTTAAAAACATAAACTGAAAGCTTGCTACCCTATTGCTACCCACCAAAAAAGCCCGCCACGGTTATCGCCGGAGCGGGCCTTTTTCTTGGGCGGTGGGCGGGATTTGATTTGCGTTGATGGCGGGAAAGTTTACATAGGGCCTGTTATGGGATCAGTCTGCTGGACCATAACCCGGCCTTATGTAAAAGCGAGCCTGGAGAAAACCACCGGCCAGAAACAAGGGCAGAGACAGATGGGCAGGCACAAGCGAAGTCTGGCCGCTGCACGGGGTTCCTTGTGTGCAGCGGCCAGGGTGAGCGGGCCGGGAGAGGAGTTGCGAGTGTCTTTCCCGCCCTTCCTTGTTATCACACAACAAGGGCCGGATCTATCGCGTGATGTTCGTTGTTGCTGGGCTCGGGGGCCACGTTGTTTTTTTCTGCTTCTTCTCTGGCCAGGTCTGCCTTGATCTTGTCCCGATCTTGATTTGTCAGGTGTTGCGAACGTGGCTTTTTTTCGGCGGGCTGCCCGGGCTCGGTCACAAAGGCTAAGGATCTGACTCTGTCTGCAAATTCAAAACCGCCTGTGCCCGTGCCGGACTCGATTTGACACAATTTCGCCTGTGATAGCAAGAGCTTAAGCTCGTCCAAGGTTTCCTCGAAACGCTGCCGCCACACTGCTTTCCATTCGTCGTCTATGGACTTTTCTGCACGATAGACTTCGCGCCTGGCCGCCTGAAGCTCGACATCAATTTTCTCTAAGACTTCATCTTGAATCTGCAACTGGTCCTCGATCGATTGAACCTTGAGCCTGTGCTTGTCCAGGACTGTGGGGTCCCCTTCGTCTCGTGCCAGCTGCTCGATCAAACCGTCTCGCTGACCTTCCAGCCCCTGTAGCTCGGAACGTAATTGTTCCCGCCGCTCCTGGGCTTTGTTATAGCGGGCCTGGATCTTTTTTAAGGCATTATCCGATTTTTTCAATGATTTTGCGTCCATGAATTCTACCTCCGGGCTTCGGCATTTTTGAGCAGCGGGCTTTTCCCCTGGCCCTCATCACAAACAGCTTCCGTTTCTTGCCTTGCCTGGGCATCTGCGAGAAGTGGATGTCCAGTGCCATGTCCGGCCTGAGGGCCGAAGTTCTGCTCGACAAACCCGGGGCCGCCGCCTGACCTGGCCTGGGCATCGGCGGTTAAAGGGCTGCCCTGCATTGACGCGCTCGCGCCGGAATATGCGCTCTGGCCGTGACCTTGGCCGGTCAGCAAGCTTTCGAGAGAGCCGATCCGATCAACCAGCCCGAGCCTGATCCCCCGGGCAGCGATGGCCACATCCCCCTGAAGAGACAGAACCCGGTCCCTGGACAGTCCTCGATTCTCCATGACGGCTTCGACAAAAACTTCAGCCAAGGCATCCGCCCGGGCCTGGATCTGCTTCCGGCCTTCATCTGTTGCGGGGTTTGGCCTTTTTTTGGGGGACAAGGAAGAAACGGTTTCGAGAGTATTGTCTGACCTCTGAAGCATGCTGAACACAACCCCAATTGATCCAACTTCTGCAGTGTCTGCGGCCACGATTTCATCCGCAGCACTGGCCAGCCAGTAGCCGGCGCTCGCCGCAAGGTCTCCAACATAGGCTGTGACCGGTTTTTTGACCTGGTATTTAATGAATTTCGAAAGCTCGCTGACACCTCCGATCTGGCCTCCCGGGGAGTCGATGTTCAGGACAACTTTCTGTGCTTTCGGATTTTCTATAGCTTTTTGAATTTCCTGGATTAACTTATCAGAAGACGGAAAACCAAAAATCCAGGTTAAAACATTCTCGTAATGGAATATCGGGCCGATAACATTGATGATGGCGGTTTCGCCCCGGAGGATTGTTAGCTCCGTTCCTTGTGGCCGGCTACCGTTTCTGGTCAACAGGGCTTCTTGCTGTTCGGCTTGCAGTGCCGCGCCTTTGACGATTTCCAGCCCTTGCTCAGTGATTGCCCAAGGCTGAGAAATTAAGTGAGTACATGCAATGTTCATCTGACTATCTCTCCTGCTTCCAAAGATTTCTGAACCATTTCAAAATGCTCTCTGATTTCCGGGGGGATCTGCCTGTAGCCGTTCAAGATGTGACTCAAGCTCGAAACGGAAATTCCAAGCATTTTGGCCGCTTGTAATTGAGTGAGTCCGCGCTTGCGTAGCGTGAACTTTAGGGGATGGATTTCAGCCTCAGGGATTTTTATCATGGGTTGCCTCCTTGGGGTTTTACCGCCCCCGACCCGATGCCGGAGGCGGTCCGCGGAAAGCCGCATGCCAATGGACAACCCGACAATAACAAAAAATATAACAAAAACAATGGTCTTTGTATGAGCTGTGTTATCTGTGACATGGAATTTCAGATTTTTTCCCATTTTTTTGACGATTAATGTAGCTTTCAACTGAATTGGAATATATCCGCCATTCCGAACCCACCTTGAAACCCTCAATCTCTGATTTTTTGAGCAACTTGAATACCATGCCCCTGGAGCAGGCCAGACGATTTTGAACCTCGATCGCGCGTAAAAGAGCCATATCCATTCCCCCTTTTGTCAGACCGGGACAACCTCGGATTCGTAAAGTTTCTTACGCTCGTACTCTTCTACCGATGACTCCCAGACCCTGAAGCCTTTTACCGGGCCGAAGGCGGCCGCACGGAGCTCGCCGGCATGAATGAGCCGGTAAACACTGGAACGGGAAAGGTTCAGCCGCCGGGCCACTTGGGCCACGTCAAGGCGATTATCCATCATTCGCTCCTTATCGATTAAGAAACCAACTCGGCAGCTGCCGGCCAGGGCTGGGCCGCTCGGCTGTATATCGTTGGCGGTTAGGTGCGGGGGGTGTTGCGGTCTTCGTTTTTTTTGGGGCTCCCGCAAACCGCACCCCAATGACCTCCGCCGCTGCCAGGGCGTAAACCTCACAGTCCCACAAATCGTTCCGTTTTTTTGATTTCCGCCAGATCCCTTTTTCGTCCTGGTACTCGCTGGTCATGTGCTGAACATAATCCTTGGAGGGGTCAGCATGCAGCCGGAATTCCCCTTCCAGGCCCTGGGGCACGCTCATCTTGCCGGCCAGGAGGTCCTTGAAGTGATTTGTGTCAATTCTGAATAGCTGCATTCCTCCTGGGATCGGGTAGGCTTTCCCGTCCCGGCCATGGATCTTGTCCAAGACACTCAATTTCCAGGGTTGTCCGTAGAGTCGTTGTTCCCCTTTGATGGGTTTGGCCTTGGGGTTGCGCCTGCAGAACGAATACACTTCCTCTGTCCGGTGTCCGCCGCTGTCAATGAATGCACGATTGACGATGTAGCGCTTGCCCTTGCTGTCCTCAAAAATGCTTCCCCACAAGACAGTGCCCAAAGACTCCAAATCCGGGACAAAGCCCTCCAGGATCAGCCAGGATGAAAGACCCTTGCCCCAGGCTCGAATTACGTACCAAAAGCCATTGTCCTGGGTGTCCACCCCTGCTGTCAGGCCAATGACTCCCTCGTTCGGGATCTGCCCCGGCTGCCGGTGGTCATCGCGCAAAGCAAGAATTTCTTCCTGTGGTTTGGTCTGCCTGTGCTCGCTCTCAATCCAGGGCTCGGCCAGGGATGAATTGACGAAGTTGTGGAGCGGTCCACGATTGCCGGCTTTGCTCTCCTGGTTGGCCTGCAGGAACTTCAAAACGAGATCCCCCCACTTGGTCAAAGGACTGTACAGTTCGTTTAGATGAAAGCTCCGATGTGATCGGGGGGCCTCGGGGTTCTGTGCTATCCATTCGCCGGCCTGCAGCATGTGTCCCTTGTCCTTCTCCGATAGAGCCGCCTGACAGTGCGGGCACTCAAGGTAGGTCTCTGTCTGGATCTCTTCTTTATCCTTTGTCTCGGGCCACTTTAACTGCGCCCACTCCAGGGCGAACAGTGATCCGCACCGGCTGCAGGGCAGGAAAAAGGCCTCCTGTGATCCGGCCAGGTAGCTTTGCCAGATCGGGCCTTGCTCGTTGGTGGGAGTGCTTGCAAGGATCTGTTTGCAGTTCCGGTAGGACTTCGTTCGCTCCAGGGCCAGGGACAAAGCATCGGCTTCTTTGTCGCTGTCCGTAAGCCACTTATCAATTTCATCTGCAAATAAGTATTTTATGGGCCTCATGGCCAGCTGCGCCGGGCTCCCTGCTCCCTGAAGATAGATAGTCATCCGATCCAGGAGCATTTCCGTTGCATTGAAGTCATGTTTTTTGCTGGTCATGTGCTTAGCCAGTGCCGGGCAATCCTGAATCAGAGGCTGCAGCCTGTTCTTTGAAAAGGATCTGACCGCATTATCTGAACTCTGGACCACAAGGGCCGGTCCGGGGTCCTGGCTGATGCAGTAAGCCAGGGCCACAAGCAAAGCGGTGGTCTTTGCTGATTGTGCGCTCCAGCAAAGGGTGATCCGCCTCACAACAGGTTCCCGGAATGCCTCTAGGGGCCCTCGTACATATGGCGTGATCGATGACCGGAACTGGCCAGGATAGGGGGAGGATCTCGCCGAAAACTCGAGTTCTTGCTCTGCCCACTGCCACGGGTTCAGCTGCGCCGGTGGAGCCCACGCTCCAGCCCACCAATCATTCAATTCTGTCTGCCAATCTTGAGAGTGCATGGCGTACCTCTGTTTCAAGAGATTTTTGGATTTCTGACCATGGAAGATTTTCCAAGCTGGGGGCCAATTTGCCGGGCATATCCAGCAACGTTGATTTCGCCGCCTCAACCCGTCTGGACAACCATGTCCTGACCTCATCCGCGGGCAACAATTCGCGCCGGCGTTCCAAAAGCTCCAGGAGGTTTCCCTCGGCCTTTCGGAGAAGATCAAGAGCCCGTTGCCAGTTCTGGAAATCTGAAGCCTGGTTCGGGTCCTGCTGTTCAATGGCCTGCATCCATCGTTGATAAGTTTGATTTTCGGCCTGCCGCAGACGATCAACCGCCCCCTCCAGCCCGAGCACATCACAAGGAACCTCTGCCGGGGGATCTTCTGCAGGGGGTGTTCCCTGGGTTGGCCTCTCATGCTGCCGGATAATGTCTGCAGCCCGTTTCCGTGTTTCGGGTTTCTCCTGCGGATGGACGGGCTGTTGAACGATCCAGCTTGCCACCTTGAGCAGATCCCATGTCGACTTCCGTCCACGGCCTTCTGCACCTGGACAGCCCTTGCGCTGCATTTTCTTCAGCCGGCCAAGAGATAGGTCCAGGACAGTCAAAAGCTCCTGCTTGCTGATATGGACACCCGGGGTCTGGTTGTCGGTCATAAATGGATACTCTGATTTTTTGGGGTGAAATTCGGCGAAAACTTGCGCTCATTCGCACCCGTGTTAACTGCCAAGCCGGGAAGGACCCGCAATATTTGACGATCTCTGCGCATCACTTCACCTGCTGCCTGGCCCACCACGCCAAGAGCAGGGCATCAGCCCGTCCGTGATCTTTCTTTCGAGACAGATCCGCCTCGGGAAAAAGCCGCCTGGCCACGGTCAGGGAACGAGCCTTTGTGTCCCTGCCGTCTGCCTTCCTGATCATTCCTTTCTGCCACTCTGCCGGCCTGGGCATCATGCATGGGAGCCCCAAGGCTGATACTATCCCTTGCCACTGGCCCAAGTTCTGGCCAAATGAAAAGGTGCTGCTCACTCCCTGTTTTGGCATGGCGTGCACGCTCTCCAAGGCCACGAGCTGTGCGTCAAACTCCATGCTCCAGTCCCGGAGGATCTCCGCTGCTGCAACAGGATCACCGGGCCAATCCATAATCAAAGGTTCACCCTCTGCCGGGAGTAGGGCCGCAGCTCCGGTCTTCCCCGGGTCAATGCCGATCACTGCCTTGATTTTCATGCCGATACCTCCGCCAGAGCCTGACCTCGATGTCTGGCTTGATGTTTGAGCACTCCCACTTGGCCGTCAACGTAGTCGAATACAATGGGCCGCTTCCCGTCTGCCGGCCTGAGTATGCGCCCTACCACCTGCAGGAGCCTGCCCTTGAATCGGATAGGTGTTGCCAAGAAGAGACTGGACAGTCCGGGGCAGTCAAAGCCCTCCCCGAGCAGCTGCACCGTAGCCACAAGCACATCAACCTTGCCGGCCTGAACATCTTTAACAACATCCTTACGGTCCAGCTCCCGGACTCTTCCGGTCAGGTATCGAACATTCCCGCCCCATCCCTCGATGAAAGACCCGAGCTGCATGCAGTGTTCGATACGATCACTGACTACGAGCGCTGTACCGCTGCGCTCCCTGACTTGCCGGACAACATCCTGGGCTATCTGTTGACTGCGGGATTGATCCTTTGTCAGGACCTGCAGCATCTTTGAATAGTCATCACGGTATCGATAGTTGAATGATGTCTCGCGCCTGATCACTTCCGGGGTCAGAACTGCGCCGCTTGCCTTCAGCTCTTGGGGGTCCACCTGATGCACTTTCTGCCCCAATGTCCAGTAGATAAGCGGGTCAAGCCCGTCCCGCCGGTAAGCCGTCGCCGAAAGGCCAAGCATGAACTTGCTGTCAAAGGCTGTCACTGCTTCCGTGAACATGCTTGCCGGGGTCCTGTGACATTCATCCACCACGATATGCCCGAAGTGTTCCGGGAGGCTGTCCAGGTGCTTCCGAACGGTGTTGATGATCCCCACTGTCACCGGCTGCACATCAAGTTTGCCGCCCCCGATCACTCCCGCCTCGATCCCGAGAAAGGTCTTGATCCGATCCCGCCACTGATTCAGAAGCTCCTTGTTGTGCACAAGGATCAGCGTCGGTTGCTGTCTGGCCGCAATTACGGCCAGGGCCATGATGGTTTTCCCAGATCCAGTTGCCGCGCTCAGGACTCCAAAGTCTCTGGCCAGAACATCATCAACCGCTCGTTGCTGGTAGTCCCGAAGATCCCCACGAAAGGTCAGGCTGATCTCCGACAAACGGCGCCGGTGGTCCAGGATCTTGGGTTGTTGCCCATGCTCCTGCAGAACTGTGACGGCCTCCCGGGTGAAGCCACGGGGAAAGCTGAACCACAGAACACTGCCGGGGTGTTCCGTGAAAAACTTCAGATCCCTTGGCACAAAGCGATGGCCGCCTTTGCCGTGCTTCAAAAGCGTTTTGTATTTCGGATTCGGGATTGTCAGCTGCTTTCGGATTTCATCCATGGCCGGGAGCGGTGCGTCACTCAGGAGCGATCTGTTTTTGATTGCAAGCATAGCTTTTCCTTGGGGCCAGGGGCCGCACATGGCAACCCCCGGCCTGATTGATCATTGTTCGATGTCTTCTTTTTTGAGCAACTGTTCCGCCTCTGCAATATCTCGCTCGATGTCCTGCAGGACCAAATAGAGACCAAAAACACCTTCTGCGCTCAGTTGCAATTCACTCCCGAGGCTCTGCCGTAGCATCGTTGTCTTGGCTGCCGCTTGTGAAAGATGCTCGCGCGTTTTCATGTTTGTTTCCTCCAATATGTTGCGTTAAAAAACCAAAAACGGTTTCTCCGATAAACTCCGGTGTAGCGTTCGTCTTGTACAATTCTTCAGAGACAAACCCGATCAGCTTTCGTCTTGTTTCTATATAACTTTCTTGGTGATCCTCTGCTGTCTTCGGTTGTGGGTTTGCATTTTCGATCTTTCGGCATTCTCTCGAGAATTCTTCAATGGCTTCACGGCCAGACCTAACTTGATCGCTGATTTCGTCTAGGATTTTTTTGAGGCCTTGCAAGGCTGTAAAATACAGGGTCAACTCGCCGTCCTCGGGGTTCAGTCCGGATTTCAAAAATTCGATTTTTTCCTCAGCAGATTCAAGTCCCTCGACGTTCACGTTCTGCACAAATCCTGTGTTCATTTCCCGCTCCTTTTTGAAGTTGAAGTTATTGTTTGATTCGTCCATCCTCAATAATCACTGAAACTTCCTGCCCCTCACCCACTCGCTCAAGCCAAACCTGGCCGCCATGTTCGGCGGCCAGATCCGCCACGAGCTTCAAGCTGTCCTCGTCCAAGAGTGAGCCGTCCCTGATCAACAAAACCTTCAGCTTTGGATTCAAGGCAAAGGCCATGCCTATCGATACCCGGAGTATTAAAGGCGGCCAAAAGCGGACCCAGGTAAGGCTTTTGGAATAGGACCCCCA
>CAZUMF010000024.1:0-29946 GCA_964621385.1 uncultured Desulfohalobiaceae bacterium | reverse complement strand
AACCGTGAACCGTGAACCGTGAACCGTGAACCGTGAACCGTGAACCGTGAACCGTATCCCCCTTTTCCCGTAACTTGTCAATCGGAAAAAAACATGCAAAAATGTTTCAGGCTTGCAGTGTTTGTTGTGCACCTAACTCTCAGGAGGCTCAAATGGATTTTTTGCCGATACGCAGGGCGCTCCTCAGCGTCACCGACAAATCCGGACTCGAACAGCTCTGTGCAACCCTGGCCCAGGGAAATGTTGCTATGGTGTCCACTGGCGGCACGCACACAATGATTCGGGAAGCCGGCTTTCCGGTGACATCGGTCCAGGACGTCACCGGCTTTCCGGAAATCCTTGGCGGCAGGGTCAAGACCCTCCATCCCCGTATCCATGCCGGAGTTTTGGCGGACAAAGACCAGCCTTCCCATAGACAGGTCCTGGATGAGCTGGATATCAAAGCCGTTGATCTTATCTGCGTCAATCTCTACAATTTTGCGGAGGCCCTCAAAAAACAGAGCACTCCCCGGGAATTGGTGGAAGCCATTGATATCGGGGGCCCGACCCTGCTTCGGGCCGGCGCGAAAAACTACCACAGCGTCCTGGTTCTCCCCTCACCGGAGGACTATCCAGCATTCATTGAAGAGTGCCGGAGCAACCATTTTCAAATCAGCCTGAGCTTCAGGCAGAACATGGCCGTCAAAACCTTTGATTTGATTTCACGCTACGATGCCCTCATCGCCAAGGGACTTGCAGAATTGCAGATTGAAGATTGAAAACTGAAAAGTACACAGTGCTGCAGACATAAGGCGACAGGCAACAATAGGCAATCTCTCCTTTTCCTTCTTCATTCTGCAATATTCAATCTTCAATCAAAGAGAGGTGTTCCGATAGCATACAAAATTTATGGTCATACCGGGGGATTGCGACCCGGCCACATGAAAAGCCTGACCCGGCTCTATGGGCGGAGATATACCGAACCGGGCGGATACAGCCTTGAACAGGCCAGGGAAATCGCCGGATTGAGCCTTGTGCTCGGTCGGCAGATCGGGCTCTTGATCAATCGACAGGGACGCCCGGAAATGGTCATTGTCGGAGTCCGGGACCGCATCGTGATTCCCGAACTCGGCAGGCAGAGACAGACCTCCGGCCGCTTGCGGGGGCTGCGTTTGATCCACACCCATTTGGGAACCAGCGGGCTCTCCAATGAAGATCTCATGGATCTGGTCTTTCTGCGACTCGATTCCATTGCGGTCCTGACCATCGCCGACAGCGGTGAACCCAACTTGTTTCAATGGGCCCACCTTCTCCCCGCCAGCCACGGCAAACGTCCCTACCTGATCTCAGACCCGCTCCCCTGGGACAAGAACAGAACCGATTTCTCCGCTCAAATTGAAGCCCTGGAATCTGAACTGAGCCGCCACACCGGACTGTTGTCTGCCGGCGGCAAAGAAAAGGCCCTCCTGATCAGCGTGAACACCCAGGCCTCAAAAAAACAGACCGAGTCCCTGAATGAACTCAAGGACCTTCTGCTGACCGCTGGTTTGGACCCTGTGGAGACTCTGGTGCAACGGGTAAACGCCGTCAATCCCAAACATATTCTGGGCAAAGGCAAGTTGGCGGAACTGGAGGTATTGGCCCTGCAGTCCGGTGCTTCGATCCTGGTCTATGACTGCGAGCTCACTCCGGCGCAAATGCGCAATCTTGCCGCGATCACCGAACGGAAGATCCTGGACCGCACCCAGGTCATCCTGGATATATTCGCCCAGCACGCCACCAGTAGAGAAGGCAAACTCCAGGTTGAGCTGGCCCAGCTGGACTATACGCTTCCCAGACTGGTCGGGAAAAACCGCGCCCTCAGCCGCCTGGCCGGCGGTATCGGCGGCAGAGGACCGGGAGAGACCAAGCTGGAAATGGACAGACGTCGGATCAAGGTCAGACGCTCCCGTGTTCATAAGGAACTGTCCAAAATCCGCAAGCAGCGACACGCGACCCGGGTCAGACGCTCCAAGGCCGGCCTGCCCATCGTCGCCCTGGTCGGATACACCAACGCAGGCAAATCCACCCTGCTGAACACCCTGACCAACAGTACGATTTATACCGCTGACAAGCTCTTCGCCACCCTGGATCCGACCAGTCGAAGGCTGCGTCTTTCTGAAGAAACCGAGGTTATCCTGACCGATACTGTGGGGTTCATCAATTACCTTCCGGAATATCTTCGACAGGCCTTTATGGCTACACTCGAAGAGCTGCAAGCGGCGGACGTCCTGGTTCAGGTTGCCGATGCCTCGCACCCGGAAGTTGAGAACCAGTGCCGGGCTGTGCTGCAGATCCTGCAAGACATGCAGTTGCAGGAGATCCCACGGATTCTGGTTTTGAATAAATGGGACACAACCGATCCAGAGACACAAATCCGGTTGCGCAATATTTTTCCTCAAGCAATTCCCGTTTCAGCCATTCAGGTCCAGACCCTTGAGCCCTTAACCCGGAGCATCCACTGCAAACTCCCGGCTCGAAACCTTTCCTGAAATTGGCGGAAGCGAAGCGGCGAAAGCGTCTGAAAATAGTTGGATGATTTTAGGTGCCTGCAAAAAAACGACTCCTTCGACGCAGCTGTTCTCTGATAAATCGCCTTCAAAGAGGCAGGACCTTGATTTTTTTTGAAGAATCGTGTAGAATACCAATCATGTTCCTGAAGCAGGCACCAATATGTGGGAGAGGGACAGGCTGCTCTTTTTTTCAGAACTTTGACAAAGCTGCGGCGCATCTGTAACACTAAACCCCGCTAGTGCGGTGGATACGGTCCTTAGCACCGCATCCTCATTCAACAATGCTCATGCAACCATATGCCAAAAGGGGGCGGACATGCCTGAAATAAAAAAAATCCTCTGTGCCGTTGACTTCGCAGAATACAGCCCACAAATCGCTGCCTATGCCCAAACCCTCGGCAAAGCGTTCGGGGCTGAGATCATGGTCATTTATGTAGCGCCCACCCTTGCCCATTATATTGGTTTCCAAGTGGCGCCCAGCTCCATTGAGAATTTTGTGGGGGAAATCATCTCCGGGGCTGAAGAGACCATGGACACCTTTTTGAAGGAAAACTTCAGCGAGGTGCAGGTCAGCGGAAAAGTCCTCACCGGGTATGCCGCCGAGGAGATCCTTGACTTTGCGGATGCAGAGGCCATGGACCTTATTGTCATGGGCACGCATGGCCGAAAGGGCATCGACAGAATCCTCTTTGGTTCAGTGGCGGAAAAAGTTGTGAAAGGGGCCAAAATGCCCGTGCTTACGCTCCGGCCAAAGAACGTCGGCTAAAAGTGCGGACAGAGGCCGGGACCTGATGTCCGGATATTGAGGCACAACGGTGAAAAGCATTCAATTCTTCGGGAAAAAGACCGTCAGCGGTCTCGACCTGGGACACGACTGGACAAAAGTGGTGCGCCTGCAGCCAAAACGTTCCGCCGTCGTCCTGGAACGAGTGGCCAGACGATGCTTGACAGCCGAGGACAGGAAAAACGACGAAACCCTCTCCTCCAGCCTCAAAGCCATGTTCAGCGACCTGGAACTCCGCGACAGAAGCGTCGTGACCTCCCTGGCAGGACATTCCGTGATCATCAAGCACATTGATGCCCCGATTCCGGAAAAGCCGAAAAAAAAGAAGGTCGATCTCACGGATCTTGCCAGTCAGAATATCCCCTTTGATATCAAGGATGTGTTCATAGACTACCATGTGGCCGGACCCGGCGCTTCGGACCATACGCAAAACATCATGCTGGTGGCCAGCAAGAAATCCATGGTGCTTGAGCTCCAAAAAACCATCGGCAACGCGGGCATGGGCACCATGATTGTCGACGTTGACGGATTTGCTCTGAATAACTGTTTTGAATACAATTATCCTGAATATCAATCTGATGCTGTGTATCTCCTGGATATCGGGGGAATACAAAGCATCTTCTGTGTTCATGCCGATCAGTACCCGGCCTTTATCCGGGATGCCGGTTTCGGCGGTCAGCACATCACCAAACGGATCAGCTCTGCTTTGGATGTTAAGCTTCATGAGGCAGAAAACCTGAAAATGAATGGTTTTCAACACCTCGATCTGACAATGCGCCGGAAAATCAACCAGGAACTGGATGAGACCTTTTCAACCTGGGCCGAGGAAATTCAACGTTTGATCCATTTTTATCGGAATACCAAAGGGGCGAATCACAACATATCATCTTTGTATCTCTCCGGCGGCGGGAGTTTGATCCCCGGCCTGGCCCAAAGCCTGGCGGCTTTTCTCGGGTTGGAGGTCAACTATCTCGACCCCTGGAAAGAAATCAGCGTCAGTGAAAAACAATTTGATCACCAGTATCTGCAAAGCTGCGGCCCGCAATTTTGTGTCGCCACAGGCCTGGCCCTGCGTTCTGTCTTATGATCACGATCAACCTGCTTCCGGAAAAAAGCCGCACCCGGGTGGCGAATGTCGAAAAAGAAGTGATTCTTTTTATACTCATGCTCATTCTAGTGCTCATTGGGCTGAGCTTTACCCAGCGCTGGATTTCCCATCAGGTCCAGTCCGCCCGGGAACTCAAGGAACAGAAAACCGCTCAGAAACTGGAGCTGTTAAAAAAAATCGGGAACCTCAACCAGCTTGAGAAAAAAAACCAGGAGCTTCAGGCCTACATTCAGGCCATCAAATCCATTCGCGCCGAGCAAAGCCGGCCGGTCCGTTTTCTGGATGAACTCGTGGTCAAACTGCCGCCGGAAAGGATCTGGTTTGAATCTTTGGATTTAAATCAGGACAAGCATATTGATCTGACCGGAGTGGCCCTGGACAACCAGGTTTTTGCCGAGTACGTCAAAAATCTCCGCACTTCGCCCAATATTCTCGATGTGATTCTGCACCAGACCAGCCAGAAAAAAATCAAGGACTACAGCCTGGTGTCTTTCCGGTGCCGGATCAATGGCGATTTTGCGCAAAAAGCCGGAGACACCGATGAATAGACAGGTCATCATTGACAAGCTCGAGGGACTCAGCCAAAAGCAGAAATGGCTCATCACCATAGGCACACTGATTCTCCTTGTTGGGGGATACTGGTACCTCTATTTTCTGCCGCAACAAAATACACTGCATACACTCGAACAGGAAATCGCCAGTCTTGATGCCACCATTCCAACGCTCACCAACAAATTGAAGCGCTTGCCAGCCTTGAAGGAACAATATGCCACGCTTCAACGGGAATTGGTCTTTGCCCGGAACCTTCTCCCCCAAAGCAACAGCGACATGGAAAACCTTCTTTCTGAAATTGAAGCTCTCGGGAACGAGCAGGGCATTGAATTCCTGCTCTTTGCCCCGGGTTCTGAAGAACTCCATGAATACTATGCTTCACGATCAGTCAACTTGAACATTAACGGGCAATTTCACAAGCTGATGCGTTTTTTCAGCCGGCTCTCCCGGCTCAACAGGCTGGTGACCCTGAAAAACGTGCAATTGAGACCCTTACAGACCAATCAAAATCAAACCTATCTTTCGGCAAACTGCGTGATGTTTCTGTACCGGACCTTGACTGATGCGGAACTGAAGGCCACAAAAAATTGATTGCATTTGTCTGATATCAGCTTTGCCGGAGGCAAAGCTGATATATATCTGACGAGCGTTGATCAATGCTTGGAACTGTGACTCCATTCGTCTGAAGTTTCATACGAGTTATATCTTCGACAAAGCTGAACCATCCGGCTGTGATAGTTACAATAATCGAAATGACTGCATGAAAGACGAACAATGGGAATTCACAAACAAAAGGCAAGGCAACCGGGGCAAAAACCCTGTGTTGAATCTGGAGCAGGCAGTCGCCGCGAAAATTTCGGAATTCCATTTGGGGTACTAGTCTTATTATTCTGTTGTGTTTTGACCGCAAGCCTCCTCATTGCAGCACCTTCTCCTCAACAGACAGAAGCTCCTGAGTGGGTCAAGCCGCCTGATTTTATGTATTCCCCAGCGGGCAAGCCTGATCCCTTTCAACCGGCCATCCAGACAACACCTCCAGAAAGCAGTCCCGAGGAGAAACCCAAAAAGGCACTCACGCCGCTGGAACGGGTCCAGCCTGGGCAACTCAAGCTCGTGGGCATCCTCAGCCAAAAAAGCGGCGAGCGCCAAGCCCTGGTGGAGCTGCCCAACGGCAAGGGCTATATCCTGCAGGTTGGCGATCCCATTGGACAACGACAGGGAAAAGTCACAGCGATAACCGGGAAATCAGTGATCATCCAGGAAACAGACAAGGATATCTTTGGGAAAAAAGTTGTCCAGGACACCATTTTAAAACTTCACCAACAAGGGGAATCCAATGGATGACCTCAGATGCGAAACCCCATCGCGCAGCAGGAGCCCAGTCCAGGTGTTTGGATGGCTGATTGTGCTCCTTATGATCACGAACAGCCTCTGTTGTTCACCTGCCTCAGCCCCAAAGACAGACCAGGACACCCAGGTGCAAGCCCCGAAAGATCTCAGACTGAGCCAGGATCAGACGACGCAAGCCCAGCGCAAAGCACCTGCTGAAACCCAAGCGGGTCAGCCCGCCCTGAGGCTGGCTCATTCTGCCGGAAAAACCGTGGTCACTCTTCCGGTCCATGCCCGAACCGAGATCAACCCGCACTACGAACATCCCGTATTCACGCTCCGTTTCTCCCCGGCCATTGAATCCTGCAGGCTCCCTGACACCGGGGACAGCCCTCTTGTCCAAGCACTCCAACCCGTTCCTGCGGTTGTTTCCCCACAACAATGGGAAGCGTTGCGTATCAGGCTCGCCTCCAGAATCAAATTCCTGGTCTCCCGCCCCAGGCCTTCACAAATCAAGCTTTTTTTTGAAGCGGCCTCCCAGGACAGCATGATGGAAAGCACCAAGCCATCGGCCACAGAACCGTCCCCTGAAGCAGGCCGGCTGGAGAAGATCCGCTTCAGCAAAGACCAGGATGGCACCCAGCTGATCACCTTGAACACAAGCCTTCCTGGACAGTATGAACTGCTTGCTTCCGCCAGTACCCAAATCAAGCTCCTGATGCCGGATATCCAGATTCCGCCAGCCTATATCAAACTCTACAATCTCCAAAAATTTGAGACGGCCGTCAAAAGCGCGTTGCTGCAGAACAGTCCCCAGGGCGGCATTCTCACCCTCAAAACCCGGACCCGAAGTCCCATCCATATCGAACGGGGGCCAAAGGGTCTGCAGCTCCGCATCCCTGAGACCCGCCAGACAGAGACACCGCCTCAGACAGTCCGCCAGAGTCGGGAGAACGTGGAGCCCTCTGCCGGTTCTGACAACAAGGCCCCCGCCCTCCCGGAGCAGACCTCAACTCTGGCACTTGCCGCTCCGTCCCAGGATCCCGAAGGGCAAAAACAGTACACCGGACAACCCATTTCCATCAACCTGCAGGATGCCCAGGTCGAACATATCCTTCGTTTGATCGAATCCGTGGCCGGGTACAGTTTCGTGTTGGGGCAGGGAGTTTCCGGACGGATGTCCCTGAGCCTGCACAATGTCCCCTGGGACCAGGCTCTGGATCTCGTCCTCAAAGAGTTGAATCTGAAGAAAGATGTCCAGCAGGGGAATATCCTGCGCATCATGACCTATGCCAAATACAACCAGGAACAGGAACAGGAGATCAAGGAAGAGCAGCAACGCTCCCAGAAAATACGTGCTCAGAGGGAGAAACAGGAAAGCAAACTTGAGTCTGCCCCGCTGGTAACGAGGTATATCCAGGTCAATTACACCAAGGCCTCGCAGATACAGCCCCAGTTACAATCCTTTCTCACGGAACGCGGTAAGTTGAGCTCCGACGTGAGAACCAATCAGCTCATTGTCCATGACACCGCAGCCACGATTCAAACCATCCAGAATGTGGTCAACCGCTTGGACAGGCCGGAAAAACAGGTTTTGATCGAGGCCAGGCTCGTCTACGTCACCGACCAATTTCAACGCAGCATGGGCATCAAATGGGGCGGCGGCCTGTCCTATGAGACCGAGTATCATGGCAACACCTTCAAGCAGGGACTCTATGGCACCCAAGGGGCGATCACGCAGACCACTGGTCCTGATGACGCAGGCTTTGCCGTGAATCTGCCGAGCACAGGCACGGCAACCTTGGGCATCGGGGGATTTTTTTCCAAATTGACCGGCTCGGATCTCTACAGCCTGGACGCCCAACTGGAATTGGGGGAATCCAAAGGCCAGGTCAGGACCATTTCCTCCCCGAAAGTGGTGACCCTGAACAATGTCCGGGCCGAAATGACCCAGGGGACCAAAATCGCCACCCAGGCGGAATCCGAAAGCGGGGGAACCACCACCGAATATGTGGATGCCACTCTGAAGCTCTCTGTGCTGCCGCAAATCACCCCGGATCATAAGATCATCCTCGAACTGGAAATTTCCGATGACAGCCCGGCCGGCGACGACATTGAAACGCGCAGCGCCCAAACCAAACTCATCGTGGATGATGAAGAGACCATTGTCATCGGCGGCGTGCAGCAATTTACCGGACAGGACGAACAGAGCCGGGTTCCAGGAGCCGGCAATATCCCTCTCTTGGGCTGGCTCTTTAAGAACAAATCCATTCAGCAGGACAAACGGGAATTGTTGATCTTTATCCATCCCACGATTCTTTAGGGGCTTATTGGTTTATCTCTGTCATAGCAAATAAGAAAATGCGTTGCTCCGAAGCAGTTGAAGTCTTTGGGAAAGAAATTGGAAAGGAGTTTTGATGAAATCCGCGTTCAAATTGCACTGTGGTATTGGCTTGCTCTTTGTACTTCTGAGCCTTTGCACTGCCTGCGGCAGCGGAGGAGGGGGAGGGGACGGAGATAATGACGAAGAAGGGAATGCCGCTATCCAAGCGGTTGAAGCCGTTACAGCGGGAACCAAGACCTTCAATGCAACGGATGATACCGTCAGCGTCCCTCTACAAACGACTGTGACCGATGCAGACGGCAATCCGGTGGAAGGGGCTGATGTCACTTTCGAAACCGATATCGGATCTTTTCTCAAGACAACGGCCGCTCTCCCACCAAAAAACACTTTATTTCTAGCAGGCAGTCCACTGGACCTCTTTATCCGCAATGTTGTCATGGATTTTGTGGTGAGCCCGGTCCAAGCCGCTGATGTCACAGATTCGATCACCGTTCAGACCGACACTAACGGAATAGCTGAAGCAACCCTGGTCTATCCCCAAGGGACCAGTCCCCAAGTCTCAGCCAAAGCCGGGAAAGACACCGTGGTCACGAGCGATCCAGTCATCATCCCCTACGTGAACGACCTTCAGGTCAGTGTTGCAGATCCAACCCTGCCGGCAGACGGCCTTTCCAGCACCCCCATTAAAGCAACAGTTCTCGATGCCGAGGGGCAACCAATGTCAAACGTCCTGGTTTTGTTCCAAAGCAGCTCAGGAACTTTGAGCCAAGCCAATGCTACCAGCAACGCAAACGGCATTGCTGCAGTCAACCTGAAATCGTCCACCACCCCTGGCCAGGCGGAAATCGTGGTCACTGCCGAAACCATCACCCAGGCCGATGCAGTAACGTTCCAGGCCGTCAGCATCGCCTCCCTGAGCCTTGCATCAGGATCATCCAGTCTTTTAGCTGATGGTGTTTCCAGCACAACTTGCACCGCGAGCCTCGAATCAGCACAAGGAAGTATAGTCCCGGACGGCACCCAGGTCACCTTCAGCAGCACGGCCGGGGATATCGATCCTACGCAAAACGGGGTGCAGACCAGCTACACCACCACGACCGTCAACGGCCAAGCCACTGCCACCCTGACCAGTCCCACCAATGTGGGCGGGGCGACCATCACTGTAACCGCCGGAGGGGTCAGCGATACCACCACGGTTCAGTTCATCCCGGGGGCTCCGGCCATTATCACTCTGACTGCCAAACCCGCGAGCTTGACTGCGGATGGGAGCAGCACGAGTTTGATCAGTACCACGGTTCTTGATGCCCAAAACAATGCGGTCCAAGACGGAGAAATATTGACTTTTAGTGTTCAACACGGGCAGTTAGACAATCTAACACAAACGACGAGTGGCGGATTTGCAAACGTTACCTATACGTCACCGTCATTTGTCCCTGCTGACAAAACGGATACCATTACTGTTGAAACAACCAACAATGTCAGTCAAAATGCATCTATTACCTTGAGTGGACCCCAAATATCCGGAATCGTATTAACAGCTTATCCGGACAATTTGCCTGCGGACAATTCGAGTCAATCATCTATTATGGCCGATGTGTCGCTTATTGGCGGTGGCTCTGCACCTGACGGCACAAAAGTCGACTTCAGCATCATCCAGGGCGGCGGAATCATCACCTCCACTGCCACCACAGCCGGTGGCACGGCCGTGGCCACCCTCACCAGCGGCAATCAAGCCGGTACAGCGGTGATTCAGGCCACAGCCGGCGGCAAGAGCGCGGATCTCGAAGTCACCTATACCGCCGGGCAGATCAGCCTGGAGGTTGTCCCTAATGCCGTCCTGGCCACGGGCGAAGATACCGCCGTTGTCACTGCAACTTTAAAAGACATTTCCGGCCTCCCTGCCCCAGACGGAGAAACCGTGCAGTTCAGCATGAGCAATCCCGGCTTGGGGAATTTGCCGGCTACAGCAAGCACAAGCGGTGGGCAGGGTGTTGCCAAAACCACCTTCACGGCCGGGAGTGAGGGGGGCGAAGCGACCATTTATGCGAGTTGGCAGACCGGCGGAGCCAATGCCACGGCAACTGCCGATATCAGTCTTCACAATCCTCCTGCCTTTCTCGAGACAGCCCCTGGGTCGCCAGATCCCGCCACGATCAATATTGTGGGCACAGGCGGCGAGCCGACTGCATTCATCGCCTTCCAAGTCAAGGACATCCAGGGTGATCTGGTCAATGACGGCTACCGGATTGATTTCAGTATTGACAGCAGCCCCAATGGAGGGGAATCCCTTTCCCCGCAGTTTGCCTACACAAAGAACGGAACCGTGAACACCATCCTCAAGACCGGGACCAAATCCGGGCCGGTGAGCGTCAAGGCGGCCTACCACCAGGACACCTCCATCAGCACCACCACGAGCCAGATTGCTATTGAAGCCGGGCCCCCAGTTGGAGAAGAGTTTGGTATTGCTGCTCAACACCTCAATATCTCAGGACTCTGGATGGAAGGCCTGCAGGACCCAATCACCATCAACGCTGCGGATCGCTATGGAAACGCCATTCCGGACAATACGGCCATCTCCTTCAAAACCTACAATACCGGCGGGTATTTCCAGTCCGGCACGGCTTTGACCGCCAATGGTACCGCCACTGCAACCTTTATGACCCCGGGGACGAACACCACTCCTCTGGAAGGCTTTGCCTGGGTCACCGCTGAGGCCAACAGCGGCCGGACCACCCGCATCACTTCCCTTGAGGTCACACCTTCGCCTGATGAGCACATCCTCTATGCCGGAACCAACGGGGGTGGCATCTACAAGTCAACGGATTCCGGGGTGACCTGGACCAATATCAGCCGCTCCACTGAAAATCCCAAGGCGGGGCAAAACATTCTCGAGCCTTATATCAAGGGCAATACCGCCATTGCCGTGGACCCGGACGATCATAACACGATCTATGCGGGTACTGGTTACCTGGGCCGGGGACACCTCTATCGCAGTCTGGATGGGGGCCTGAATTGGAACAGCAATGACCCGGAACAATGGGCCGGGGTCTTGAGCCTGAATCAGGCCGTGCTCAGCGTGGCCTGTGACGGCGGCGGGACCGACTATGTCTGGATCGGCACCGAAGGCAAAGGGGCCTTGTTTGCCTCGGACGGGGAAACCTTTGAACCAGGAGGCAAGGTATCCGATCCTGTCTTCAGCGGGACCGGGAACGGCAATATGACCCAGCCGGTTCCGTCCAGCACCTCCAAGACCGAGACCTGGGAGGTTGTGTACCAACTCACCGGGATCGAAGTCACCGACCCGGTGTTGGACACTGCAGGATCCAACAGCGGAGCCGAAGGGGATATCAGCGTGAACGCCACAACCGCTGCTGACAATGAGACCTGGACCCTGACCTACACAGGCGGCTTTGATTTCAGCAACAACTCCCTAACCGACAATAATAACCATGGCAGTCTCACCGTTACCACGGCCAAAGGCATCGCCGCCGATTATACTATCACCTGCACCAACGGCACGGATGGAGCAGAAACATTCTCCGTTCACAGCTCCAAAGAGGGCTGGCTTGATCCTTTTGAGGACATCACCCAAAATTACAGCTCGGACTCCCTCTCTTTTTATGTCCAGGAAGACGCCCCTGGTGATTTTACAACAGGAGACACCTTCGCCTTCAGCACCAACCCGGACGGCTGGAGTGTCCAAGGCTCTGTTTCAGGACCCATGAGCGATGCAACCACCAATGTCCCCTATACCTCGGACAACCTTGAAATCAATTTCCTCATCACCCAGGAGTCCTCGGATCAACCCTTTCAGTTTGGGGACACCTGGACCTTCGACACCCACAGGACCTACCGCTGGACAGCCACCGGCGATGTCTCCGGCCTGCAGACCAAAAAAGCCCAAAACGGCGTGCCCTATGCATCCGACAACAACGAAGTATCCTTTCTCATTAGCGAGGGCTCCGTTCCCTTTGCAATAGGCGACACCTTCAGCTTCCAGGTCCAGGCCAGCGGTCTCGGTCACGGCAAAATCGTCCGGGAGATGGTCAAGGCCCCGGATACCCACGGCAATACCGCCGTTCTCTACGCCGCTACCGGAAACGGGGTCTACCGCAGCAGCAATGGAGGGACAACTTGGTCTCCCACCAGTGCCTTTACCGGCAACAGCATCATCAGCCTGGCTCTGCACCCGGATTCCGACGGGGTCATAGACACGATTTATGTGGGAACCGAGGAGGCCGGGGTATTTGTCAGCACGGACAACGGGGGGACCTGGACCCAGTATATACTTGGACTGGGTCAAGGCCTGAGCGCCTCCACCCCTCAAGCCGACATGAACAACAGCGGCAACGGTGTGATTTCCAACCTGTCGATCAACGCCACAACAACCCTGTCTGAGAATTGGACCCTGACCGCGCTCAACGCCACCACCTTCACAGTGAGCGGCAGTATCTCGGGCGAACAAAGCCAGGCAGTTGTTGACCAAGCTTACAGCGCGGACAACAAGCAGGTCAGCCTGACCATCGCCGGCGGGAGTGTGCCTTTTGCGGCCGGCGACACTTTTACTTTTAAAACAACGCGCGATCCCGGTTTGACTATCAATGACCTGCTCGTGGACGGGATCAACCAGAAACTTTACTGCACCACCTATTTCTGGGGAGCCTTAGAACCCCATGCCGTGGGAAACGTCTATGTTCTGGATTTGACCCCGGACGGCGCGCCGGTCAATGGGGAATGGACTCAATCCGCATCAGGACTGGCCCAGTTCGACCCGCCCCAGGACAGCACCCTTTTGGCCCAGCATGCCCTGGCTGTGGATAATCCGGATAATCCTGGCATTCTCTATCTTGGGGGGGAGGGCATCAGTCTGCACAGGGCTGTTGATGGACTGAACAGCGGGTCGCCTTCCTGGGTCGAGAGTCAAACCGGCCTGAGCAATCTGATCATGGCCCGGATGCCGGTCCTGCTCAGCGGACAGTGCGACATGGAGGTGGAGCAGATCGCGCAAACCGGCAATACCGTCACCTTCCGGGTCTATATCCAGGATGTCAATGGCAATCCACCCATCAAAGGTTCAAGTTTCACTGTTCAACGACAATATACCAAAGATGGGGAGTCCACGTATGAGGACGCCACCCTCCGGGACATCGAGTATGCTGATGGGTATACCCATCTGGGAACCTGGCGAAATCCTGCGGATCCGGAAACGAACACCCCCTATATCATACACGCGAACTACGAATCCGGCAGCAAATTCATTTTTGAATTTATTCCTGCCTGCGGACAGGAAGCCCCCGGGTGTTCCGGATCCGACCAGGAAATCAGCCTGACGTATTAATCATCCATGAAACTCAAATGCAAAACCAATCAGCACCTGCTACAGCTTTTCCATCCCGATTTTCTGGGGCAACAGGGGTTTCTCCTGCCGGGAGATCAACCCTTTACACCCGGGAAGCATGTGGATTTGCACATCCAGGTGGCGGAAGAAGCCATTGGAACGGCCAAAACCATCATGATCTGGCAGAATTTATTTGCCAAAGGCTCGGATTTACTGCCCCAGGGCACGTTTTTACGCCTTTTGCAGGCTGATAAGCCTTTGATGCAGATCCTCAGCCTCTGAGATAAGATTTTGGATTGTAGAATTTGGATTTTGGATTGCAGAAGAAGGAGAGATGATTGGTTGCGATGAAAGTGCCCCAAAAAATCCAGCCCCAGGTTCTGGATTTCGCCTCATATACAGCCGGTCTGTCCATTGAAGACATTAAAGCGCGCTATGGCCTGTACCAGGTCACCAAGTTAGCCAGCAACGAAAATCCCCTGGGACTCTCCCCACAGGTCCGCAAAGTCATTGAAAAAACTGCCGGTCTGGGATTTCGCTATCCCCGGCCGGGTAGCCCGGATCTCTGCCGGGTACTGGCTGATTTTTACGGGCTTGAACCGGACCATTTCCTGGTCGGCAATGGATCGGATGAGGTCATTGATCTCCTGCTGCGCGTGCTGGTTCGTCCCGGTAAAGACCATATCCTGGTCTGCGATCCCAGTTTCAGCATGTACACCCTGCAGGCCAGACTCTGCGGGCTTGAAGTCCGTGCAGTCCCCCGGGCGGAGGATTTCAGCCTTCCTGTGGAGCAGATCCTGACCACAACCAATGCCGATACCGGCCTGGTCTTTCTCACCAATCCGGATAATCCCACTGGTCACACTGCCGCCAAGAAGGCTATCCTGGAACTGGCCTCCCGGCTGCCCCCGGAATGCTTTCTGGTCCTGGATGAGGCTTATGTAGAGTTTGCCGAGGACCTGGAAGCCGTGAGTCCGCTGCAGGACTTGAAGCAGACCCCCAATCTCATCATCCTCAGGACCTTTTCCAAGCTGTATGGCCTGGCCGGGCTGCGGGTGGGCTACGGGATCATGTCCCCGGGAATCCGGGACTACCTGCTCCGGGTCAAGCCCCCGTTCAGTGTGAACATTCTGGCTGAACACGCCGCTATCGCGGCTTTGATGGATCAGGACTTTGTGAACAAGACCCTTGAGACGGTTCATGCCGGAAAGACCTATCTGACCCGGGAACTCACCCGGCTGGGCTGCACAGTATTTCCCTCCCATGCCAATTTTTTGATGTTCCAGCCTCCCGGCTCAGCTCAAGCCTTGTTTGAAGCCCTGCTCCAGCAGGGCATCATCCTCAGGCCCCTGAGCAGCTATGGCCTTGAAGATTGTCTCCGGGTCAGCATCGGCACCATGCCGGAAAATCAAGCCCTGATTCAAGCCATGGAGCGTGTATAGAATTTGGGATTTTGGATTGCGGATTTTGGATTGCGGATTTGATAGACAAGCATTACTGATTGCTCAATGACTTCAAGTAGTTATCGTTTTGATAAACGTTTGAAATTGGCAAAAAAAAATGCAAAAAAACAGTATGTTGTATATAGCCTCATCAAATTTCAAATTTCTCAATGGATCATTTTTTTCGCAGACAGATCCGGCATGGCAAAGAGCCAAAAGAGACTTCAAACGAAGGGACCAGCAACTTTCCTTGAAAAAAGGAAAAGCTGATCTGTCCAGAAAAAAATGATGATTATCACCATCGACGGACCGGCCGGCGTCGGCAAAACAACCATATCCCGAACCGTGGCCGAAAAAACGAATCTTCCCTATCTTGATTCCGGGGCCATGTTCCGGTGTCTGGCCCTGCTCCTTGGGGACGGCGCCTGGAACTGGTCAGAGGAGCGTCTGGATCAAACCATTGCGGGATATCGCTTCACACTGACCGGCACCGGAGCCCAATCGAGCCTGTGGGTCAACAACAGCCCTCTGCCCGAGGCGATCCGGTCTGAACAGGCGGGCGTCTGGGCCTCACACCTCGGGAAGCTGCCGGTCATCAGAAAACGGCTCAAGCACCTGCAGCGGAAAATAGGCGACAATAGCGGCCTGGTGGCGGAAGGTCGGGATATGGGGAGCGTGGTGTTCCCGGATGCTGACGCGAAATTTTTCCTGGACGCTGATCCTGAAGAGCGGGCGAGAAGACGTTGGTTGCAGCTCAAAGCCATGTCCCTGGATGCACACTTCGATCATCTCCTTGAGGACATGAAGCAACGTGATCGGCAGGATCAATCGAGATCCACGGCCCCGCTCGTCGCGGCCAGGGATGCTGTGATCATCAATACCACCTCCCTTTCCCAGGAGGCGGTCATCCAGGCCATCCTGCAGGCCCTGCCATAAAAAAACCGGCCACAAGGGCCGGTTTTTTTTACGACGGAGATTTCTCTGCTGCTCTGCACTCTTTTCTTGCCAGTTAACCAGCTTTTATTCTTTGTCTTAACAATCGAAAATCGAAAATCCAAAATCTAAAATTCTATATCAGGCCTCTTCCTGTTTTCCCTGGACCGTGAACTCCACCAGCGCCAGTGGTGCATTGTCCCCACGACGGGGCCGGCTCAGCTTGGTCACACGGGTATACCCACCTGATATATCGGCAAACCGCGGTGCGAGATCGTCAAAAAGCTTTTTCACCAGGCTTCGGTTCTCCAGGACCTTGAACGCCAGTCGCCTGGAATGGACCGTGCCCTCAAGTCCGAATCCGATGAGCTTTTCCACCAGCTTTCTGATCTCCTTGGCCTTGGTCTCTGTGGTTCGAATCCGTTCATATTCGACCAGCGACTTGGCCATATTCCGGTACATGGCCTTGCGATGTTCCCAGGTCCGTCCAAGTTTTTTGCCGGCTTTCTTATGCCTCATAGTTTTCGTTCCCTTTTTTCCACTGTTGATATTTCTCGTCAAAATTGTCAACGGTCATCCCGAGGTCCAGCCCCATATCCTCGAGAACCCGGATGATATCATCCAATGATTTTCTGCCGAAATTCTTGGCCTTGAGCAGATCGGACTCGGTTTGCTGGACCAATTCGCCGACTGTGTTCAAATTGGCTTTCTTCAGGCAGTTGGCGGCCCGGACCGGGAGTTCCAGATCATCGATGCTTTTAAACAGATTTTCATCGATCTCGTCGGAACCGGACTCGGGTTCGCGTTCATTAATCCGATCCTCATCGAAATTGACGAAGATATTGAGCTGGTCTTTCAAGATCTTGGCACTAGAGGCAATGCTGTCTTCAGGCAAAACTGAACCGTCGGTCCAAACTTCAAGAATGAGCTTATCGTAATTGGTCATCTGGCCCACCCGGGCCTGTTCGACTTTATAGGATACTTTGCGGATAGGGGCAAAACTGGCATCCAAAACAATGACCCCTATCTGATCGCTGAATTGCTGTTGCTGCTCAGCCGGGACATAGGACTTGCCCATATGGATTTCCAGTTCCATGCGCAGCTCCTGATCTTCGGCCAGAGTCGCCAGTTTCAATTCCGGGTTGAGGATACGGATATACTGATTTTCCTGAATCGCAGACGCCAGGACGTCGCCTTTTTTGTTCGCCCGCAAAACGAGCTTTTGCGGATTCTCGGTCTCCATCAAAAACCGGACTTGCTTCAAATTGAGGATGATATCGGTCACATCCTCCTTGACCCCGGGAATGGTACTGAATTCGTGCTGGACGCCATCGATGCGGACAGCCACGATGGCCGCGCCCTGAAGCGACGAAAGCAATATCCGCCGCAGAGCATTCCCCAGGGTTGTGCCGTACCCGCGCTCCAAGGGCTCGCAGGTAAATTTTCCATAGGTTTGCGTGGATTTTTCGTCTTTTACCAGTTTCTCCGGCTTGACCAGATTGGTCCAGTTCCGGCAGTTGATCAAACGATCCTTTTCTTTCAATAACATCAATGACACCTTCGCAAGCACTCTGTCTCGTTTACATATGCCCTGTTCCAACGCCCTGCCCTCTGGGCTGGGTTATTTGGAATAGAGTTCAACAATCAGATGCTCATTCACCGGGTAGGTGATATCTTCTCGTTGGGGAACGGCCTTGACCTCGCCTGCAAATTGCTCACTTTCCACCTGCAGCCAGTCCGGACATCCTCTGCGCGCCAGGACTTCCTGAGCTTCGGCAATGGCTGGAATCTTCCTGCTGTCTTCATGTATAATGATGGTGTCGCCGGAGCGGAGCTGGATAGAAGGAATATCAGCCTTTTTCCCGTTCAGTAAAAAATGCCCATGCCGGACGAGTTGCCGGGCCTGATCCCTGGAATTGGCAAATCCCATGCGATAGACCACATTATCGAGCCGCATTTCCAAAAGGCGCAACAGATTGGTTCCTGTTTCACCCTTTTGGGCGTCCGCCTGTTTGAAATAGCGATGAAACTGCTTTTCGAGCAAACCATACATGCGGCGTACTTTCTGTTTCTCTCGCAACTGAAGTTCATAATCAGAAGCCTTTTTCCGGCGCCGTCCATGTTGTCCCGGAGGATAGGGCCGGCGTTCAAAAGCGCACTTGTCCGTATAACACCTATCCCCTTTCAAAAAGTTCTTGGTGGCTTCCCGCCTGCAAATTCGGCATTTCGCCTCTGTATATCGAGCCAAAGCAATTCCTCCTCTTCAAATACATTAAACGCGCCGTCTCTTGGGAGGACGGCATCCATTGTGCGGGATGGGGGTGATATCGCGTATAAAGGTGACCTTAAAACCGGCATAATGTATGGCCCGCATCGCCGACTCCCGCCCGGAACCCGGACCGTTGACAAAGACGCCAACAGTCCGCATGCCGTGTTCCTGCGCCTTTTTTGCGGCACTTTGCGCCGCCATCTGGGCGGCATACGGAGTGCTTTTTTTCGAGCCCTTGAACCCGAGCATTCCTGAAGTCGACCAACTGACAACATTGCCCTTGGGATCAGTAAAGGTCACAATCGTATTGTTAAACGAAGCCTTGATATGCGCCAAACCGGTCGGAATATTCTTCTTTTCCTTTTTCCGGGTGACCCGACGTTTTGCCTTTGCCATACATTACCTCATAACAGCGCGGTTAGTGTCGAAATTATTTGCGTTTTCTCGCAACCATGGCCCGCTTGGGTCCCTTTCGGGTGCGGCAGTTGGTTCCGGTCTGCTGTCCACGAACCGGAAGATGCCGTTTATGGCGTTCACCCCGGTAACAGCCGATTTCCATCAAGCGTTTGATATTGGCATTGATATCCCGGCGGAGATCCCCTTCGACTTTATAATTTTGTTCGATTTCCTGGCGTATCCTGGTGACCTCATCAGCGGTCAGATCATCTGTTTTCTTGGTCCAGTCGACGCCGGTGACATCCAAAATTTTCAACGACGACGTATGCCCTATGCCATAGATATAGGTCAAGGCAATATCGAGCCGTTTATTCTTGGGTAAATCTACACTTGCAATTCTCGCCACGTTGCATTCCCCCTCGCCTCTAAAATTGAAGATTGATGATTGAAGATTTCATCGTGCTGAAAAAAAAAGCAATGACCCTCATCAACAACCATGCTCTTATGGACTTTAGCCTTGTCGTTGTTTATGTCTGGGGTTTTCACAAATGACCCGTAATGCCCCGCGCCGTTTAATGATCTTGCATTTTGGGCATATTTTTTTGACAGAAGGACGAACTTTCATAATTTACAGCCTGCCTTTTAATTTACTTTTTTGCATCAACCCTTCGTATTGATTGGTTATCAAATAGGATTGAACCTGATTCATCGTGTCGATGGCCACCCCCACGACAATCAACAGCGCCGTGCCTCCGAAATAAAACGGCACGTTGAGCTTGTTGATCAACAGCATGGGCAGGACGCATATGGCTGCTATATACAACGATCCCCACAGGGTGATCCTGGACAGGACTTTATCGATGTATTCCTTGGTATGGATTCCCGGACGAATGCCGGGAATGAACCCCCCCTGCTTCTTCAGATTTTCCGCGATGTCTTTGGGGTCAAAGATGATCGCCGTATAAAAAAAGCAGAAAAAAATGATCAGGGCCACAAAGGTCAAGGTATACGGCAAAGAACCGGGACGAAAATAGGCGGAGATCTGCTGCAACCATTCAACTTGCGAAAAATTGGCGATGGTTCCGGGAAACATCAGGATGGATGAGGCGAAAATCGGTGGAATAACCCCGGCTGTATTCACTCTGAGCGGCAAATGGGTCGTCTGGCCGCCGTAGAGCTTGCGCCCCATCATGCGTTTGGCATATTGGATTGGAATCCGACGCTGGGATGTCTCCATAAAGCAGATAAAAGCCAGCACGCCAAGCATCAGGGCCAAAATGAGAATCACGACAAATATGGTCATTTCCCCGGTTCCCAGAAGACGGAATGTCTTCATCATCGCCCCCGGGAGCCTGGCCACTATCCCGGCGAAAATAATCAGGGAAATCCCGTTGCCGATGCCCTTGGCGGTGATTTGTTCCCCCAGCCACATGATAAAGCAAGTCCCTGTGGTCAAGGTGATGACCGTGACAAAAACAAACAAAAGGCCTGGATCAGGGACCACCGGCACACCGGTGGGGCTCGTCATCTTCTGCAGCCCGATGGCGATACCGGTTCCCTGGACAAAGGTGATCAGAACGGTCAGGTACCGTGTATACTGGGTGATTTTCTTGCGCCCGGCCTCGCCCTCTTTCTTCTTGAGACGCTCCAGTTCGGGACTGACCACTGTCAACAGCTGCAGAATAATGGATGCCGAAATATAGGGCATGATCCCCAAGGCAAACACGGACAAGCGGCTCAAGCCGCCTCCGGAAAACATATCAAACATACCGAAAAGCGTATTGGAAGCGCTGTCAAAAAAATCGGACACTGCCTCTCCGTTGATTCCCGGCACCGGGACGTGAATCCCCAGCCGGTACACAATGAGCAGGGCAAAGGTAAAGAGTATTTTGTTCCGAAGTTCTTTTGACCCGGTAATATTGTCCATCTTGGGAATCACAGATCACTCCTCCAAACTGTTCGCTTCACCACCGGCCTGTTTGATCTTTTCAACAGCACTTCGACTGAACGCGTGGGCTGTAATCCGCAGCTTCCGGGTACAGTCACCCCGCCCGAGCACCTTGACGGGTCGTTTCCGTTTGCCGATCCGGTACAAATCATCCAGGGAGATGTCCTCCTGGCCTGGAAAGTGGCGTTCCAGCATTTCCAGGTTCACGATGCTGTACTCAACCCGTGAGGCATTGGTAAAGCCCCGTTTGGGCAGGCGCCGGCTTAACGGCATCTGCCCGCCCTCGAACCCTGGACGTGTCCCGCCGCCGGAGCGGGCGTTCTGCCCTTTATTGCCTTTTCCAGAGGTGCACCCGAGACCGCTTCCCGGACCCCGGCCCCGGCGTTTTCTCGTCTTTCCATCGGATACGGAAGGACCAATTTCATGGAGTTTCATGCTGGAACCACCTCTAATAAGTGCTTGACTTTCTGAATTTTACCCTGAATAGCCGGATCATTCGGGACGTCCTTCACCTGACCCACCCGTTTGAGTCCCAGGGACCGGAGATTTTTCTGCTGATTCGGCGTGCAGCCGATCGGGCTTCTGATAAGTTTGACCTTCATGTCGTGCCTCACACCTGCCTGTTGATTGTTCGTATCTCAGAACCGGGGATCAACGGCGCTATCGTGCCAGCTGAACGTCTCTGTCCCGCAGGCGGCCGACCTCTTCCCTGGACCTGAGTGATGCCAGTCCACTGATGGTCGCTTTCAACACATTCAATGGGTTATTGGTCCCCAGAGCCTTACTGAGAATATTGTGCACCCCAACCGCCTCCATGACCGCCCGGACCGGACCGCCGGCAATGATCCCGGTTCCTCCGGAAGCCGGTTTGAGCATGACGCGTCCGGCGCCGTACCGGCCAAGGACCTCGTAAGGAATCGTTCCGTTCACCAGCGGGACCGTCATCATATTTTTCTTGGCCCGTTCCGTCGCCTTCTGAATGGCGTCCGGCACCTGGCCGGCCTTGCCCTGGCCATAACCAACATGTCCTTTTCCATCGCCAACAACCACTAAGGCGCTGAATTTAAAATTTCGTCCTCCCTTGACCACTTTGGCCACGCGATTGAGGTGGACGATCTTTTCAATGTAGCCTAAATCGTTCGTTTCCATTCCCAAATCTCCGGATTAAATCTTTAAACCACCTTCACGTGCCCCATCTGCAACAGCCTTGATCCGGCCATGAAAATAATACCCGTTGCGATCGTAGACCACCTGTTGAATATCATGTTGTTGGGCCTTCTGCGCAATATCTTTGCCCACCAAATGCGCGGACCGGATATTCGAGCCTGCGGCCTCGGCTATCGCGCGCGAAGAAGAAGCCGCCAGGGTTCTCCCCTGGATATCATCGATGAGCTGGGCATAAATGTATTTATTGGAGCGATAGACCACAAGCCTGGGCCTCAGCTCGGTACCGGAGATCTTTTTTTTGATCCGGATCTTCCTGTGTTTCCGTTTTTCGTTTCGACTCGATCTCATGGAGTCCCCTTATTTTTTCGCTGATTTGCCGGCTTTTCGCCTGATCTGTTCATCAATATATTGAATGCCCTTCCCCTTATAGGGCTCAGGGGGCCGGACACGGCGAATCCGGGCCGCTACTTCACCGACAAGCTCTTTATTGATCCCGGCGACAAACACCTTGTTTCCCTCGGTCCGAGCGCTGATCCCAGGCGGCAGCTGAATGATTTTGGGATGGGAATACCCGACATTCAACTCAACAGCATCGCCTTGTACCTGAACCCTGTAGCCGACTCCCACCAATTCCAAGCCCTTTTCAAACCCTTTGGTGACCCCTTGCACCGCATTATTGAGCAAGGTCCTCCGAAGTCCGTATTGCGAACGGACCTCTTTGGATTCACTCTGAATGTGCAAGGAAATATGGCCATTTTCCTGCACATAGTCGATCAAGGGATACCTGACGACGGATACTTGGCCTTTCGGGCCTTTGACATCAATCCGATCTTCCATGAAGCCGATCTCCACACCCTCTGGAATGGGAATCGGCAATTTTCCTATTCTTGACATGCACGCCTCCAAACTACCAGATTTGACAGAGAAGTTCACCGCCGGCCTGCAATTCCTTGGCTCGATCCCCGTCCAGGACGCCTTGAGAAGTCGAGAGGATACTGATTCCCAATCCGTTTTGCACGGCAGGAATGGAAGCATATCCCACATATCTCCGGCAGGAGGGTTTGCTGATACGCTGTAAACCGGTAATGGCAGATTTGCCGTTCACGTATTTCAGGACAACCCGGATGTCTCTTTCCAATTCTTCAAATGCGGCAACATACCCTTGATCTTTTAAAATCTGGACGACCGCGAGCTTCATCTTCGATTTCGGGGCACGGATTTCTTTATGCAAAGATATTTTCGCATTCCGAATTCGCGTGAGCATATCGCCTAACGGATCACTGACTGCCATATCGCTTGACTCCTTTTACCAGCTTGACTTACGGACACCTGGAAGCTCACCCACAAGTGCCTTCCGGCGAAAACAGATGCGGCAAATGCCGTATTTCCGCAAATAGCCCCGTGGACGTCCGCAGATCGGGCATCTATTATACTCGCGGACTGAAAATTTCTGCTTTTTCTGGGACTTTTTCATCAATGCCTTTCGCGCCACAATCATCCTCCTTACTTAATAAAAGGCATGCCGAGCATTTTCAACAAGACCTTGCCTTCTTTATCGGTGACGGCAGAGGTGCCCACGGTCACATTCAAGCCTTTGACCCGGTCTACTTTATCCTGGTTGATTTCAGCAAAGATGGTGTGTTCCCGTAATCCAAGCGTGAAATTGCCGCGGCCGTCGAATCCTCTATCTGACAAGCCCCGGAAATCCCGGACCCGGGGCAGGGCGAAATTCACCAGTTTATCGTAAAAGGCCCACATTCCGCTCTGGCGCAAGGTGACGCGGCATCCAACCGGCATGCCCTCCCGAAGCTTGAACGCGGCTATGGACTTCTTCGCCCTGGTGATGACGGCTTTCTGCCCGGCAATGAGCGACAGTTCCTGAGCGGCATCCTGTATGAGCTTATTGTCCTGACTGCCGGCTCCAAGTCCCATATTCAAGGATATGAACTGCAGATACGGAATCTGCATTGAACTCTTGTACGCGAATTCCTGACTCAAAGCCGGTGCGACGGTATCCTTGTAAATTCGCTGTAATCGATTCATCCGACCACCTTAATCCAACATCTCTTGACATTTTTTACAGAATCTGAGCTTCCGTCCGTCTTCCGTCAGTGTATACCCGACACGGGTCGGCTTAGCGCAGGAATCACAAACCAGAGCCAGATTGGAGTAATGCAACGGGGCCTCTTTCTCCTGGATACCGCCGGATTGTCCCGAGTAGGGATTCCCCTTGGTATGCCGCTTGACCATATTGACCTGTTCCACAACCGCCCGGGAATTTTTGCGGTCAATTTTCTTCACCTGCCCGACTTTGCCACGGTCTTTGCCGGACATGACCATGACCTTGTCCTTGACATGGATACGACTTTTTTTCATATGCGATCCCTCACAACACTTCGGGAGCTAATGACACGATTTTCATAAACTTCTTCTGTCTCAATTCTCGAGCCACCGGTCCGAAGATTCGAGTGCCGATGGGTTCGAGATTATTGTTCAGCAAAACAGCAGAATTGGTATCAAAACGGATATAGGTCCCTTCGGGCCGGCCGATTCCTTTTTTCGTCCTGACAATGACCGCAGTATACACTTCGCCTTTTTTCACCTTGGAATGCGGCATCGCTTCTTTGACCGATACCACGATCAGGTCTCCGATTCCGGCATACCGCCGTTTGCTTCCGCCCAGGACTTTGACGCAGCTTATTTTTTTGGCACCGGAATTATCCGCTACATCAAGTTTCGATTCTACCTGAATCATGGTTCACTCCCGACTCTAAACTGATTTTTCAAGGACCGACTTCAAAATCCACCGTTTTCGCTTGCTCATCGGGCGGCACTCGGCAATCTGGACCTTATCACCCACCTGACAGGTATTCTCGGGATCATGGGCCATAAATTTCTTGCGCCGTCTGATATATTTCTTCAGCAAGGGGTGCTGCAGGATGGTTTGGCAGCGAACAACCACGGTTTTGTCACCTTTATCGCTAATCACATACCCGCTCAGCACTCGTTTGTTCTTCTGGACGCGCTCCTCATTCATGGCCTTTCTCCAGTTCATTACTGCGCAGCAGGGTCAAAATTCTGGCTCGGTTTTTTTTCACCTGCGAGAGGCGCTGGGTGTTTTCCAATTGCCCGGTTGCATGCTGAAACCGTAAATTAAACAATTCCTTATCAAAATCAGCCTTCTTACCGAGCAGTTCCTGCTCGGACATTTCTCTCAATTCAGCCGCTTTCATGGACGCTCACTCCTTAAACACGATTTTCGTCTTGACTGGAAGTTTGTGGGAGGCCCGGACAAGGGCTTCTCTGGCCTGTTCCAGATTCACTCCTGTGATTTCATAGAGTACCTTGCCCGGCCGAACCGGGGCAACCCAGCCCGCAGGCGAGCCTTTGCCCTTTCCCTGTCTGGTTTCCGCGGGTTTTTCCGTGAACGGCTTATCAGGAAACAGCCGGATATACACTTTCCCGCCTCTGCGGATATGCCGCATAATCGCGATACGGGCTGATTCGATCTGCTGGTTGCTGATTCGGCCATGCTCGATGGTTTTCAAGCCGATCTCCCCGAAGGAGACCGTATTGCCCCGGGTTGCACTGCCTTTTAAAAAGCCCCTGTGCTGCTTTCGAAATTTGATTTTCTTTGGACTAAGCATTGCTGGCCACCTCATCCAGAATTTCACCGTTGAATATCCATACTTTGACGCCGATAATGCCATAGGTGGTTCTGGCGACGGCATAGCCATAATCAATATCCGCGCGCAGGGTGTGCAGGGGCACCCGACCTTCCCGGAACCATTCCGTTCTGGCAATATCCGCCCCCCCGAGCCGGCCGGCACAGGATATCTTGATGCCCTGAGCCCCGAATTTGGTCGCCAGTTGCATGGTCCGCTTCATGGCCCTGCGAAAAGCCACCCGGCGTTCAAGCTGCATGGCCACATTTTCTGCCACCAGCAGGGCATCTGTTTCAGGACGGCGCACTTCGTTGACTTCGATGACAAAATCTTTCTGAAAGGTCTTCCCCAGTTCGCTTTTGAGTTTTTCGATCTCCACCCCTTTGCGGCCGATGACGATCCCCGGACGCGCCGTATAAATGATGAGTCTGGCCTTATTGGCGGCCCGTTCGATTTCGATCCTGGATATTCCGGCATGATAGAGTTTTTTCTTGACAAAGGTCCGGATCTTATCGTCCTCGAACACATTTTTCGGATAGTCCTTGGAGCTGAACCAGCGGGATCGCCAGTCTTTATTGTAACCCAACCTGAACCCGTAGGGATGTATCTTTTGACCCAAAACGCTTCCTCCTATAATTCGTCTACAATAACCGTCAAATGGCTCGTCCGTTTCAAAATCCGATTGGCCCGTCCCATGGCGCGGGGCTTGATCCGCTTCATTGTCGGACCTTCATCAACAAGAACATTCTTCACATACAACGCATCCACATCCAGGGAAGACGAGTGTTCAGCATTGGCTATTGCCGAATACAAAACCTTGTATAATTCCTTGGCGGCCTTTTTGGGGGTAAACTGCAAAATGTTCAAGGCCTGTTCCACGGGCTGATTCTTGATATTCGCGGCAACCAATCGGGTCTTTCTGGGAGACACCCTGACGAAGCGCGCTTTCGCTTTGATTTCCATGCTCAATTCCCTCTCGCTCCTTGCACGCCTAACGCTTTCCTTTGGCTTGGCTTTTCCTGTCGCCGGCATGCCCATGAAACGTTCTGGTTGCAGAAAATTCACCCAATTTATGACCAACCATATTTTCCGTCACAAAGACGGGAATAAATTTTTTCCCATTGTGCACCGCAAAGGTCAGACCGACCATTTCAGGAATGATGGTCGAACGCCGGGACCACGTCTTGATGACGGTTCGATCTGAGGTTTCCTGTGCTCTTTCCACCTTTTTCTGGAGATGGTCATCGATGAATGGACCTTTTTTCAAAGACCGCGGCATGTCTCACTCCTATTTTCGCTGTCGTTTTTTGACGATGAGCTTGGAAGAAGGCTTGTTTTTCCTGCGTGTTTTGTACCCTTTCGTGGGAACGCCCCAGGGAGTGACCGGATGTCGTCCCCCGGAACTCCGTCCTTCTCCGCCGCCAAGGGGATGATCAACCGGGTTCATGGCTACCCCGCGGACCTTGGGCCGCTTGTTCAGGTACCTGTTTCGGCCGGCCTTCCCGATTGTAATGCTTTCGTGCTCGATATTGCCGACCTGTCCGACAGTGGCCCGGCAGGTCGAGAGGACCTTCCGCGTTTCACCGGAAGGCAGCCGAATCAAGGCGTACTTTCCCTCTTTATCCAAAAGCTGGGCATAGGTCCCTGCGGAACGGCACAACTGGCCGCCTTTGCCAGGAAAGAGCTCCAGGTTATGCACAAAGGTCCCGTGGGGAATTTTCGCGAACGGAAGCGCATTCCCCGGTGTAATATCCGCCTGATCGCCGGAGACCACCTCATCCCCGACGGTGAGACCCTTCGGAGCCAGGATATACCGCTTTTCACCATCGAGATAATGGAGCAGAGCGATCCTGGCGTTCCGATTCGGGTCATACTCGATACCGGCCACCTTGGCAGGCACATCAAATTTATTCCGCTTGAAATCTATCAGTCGGTATCGGCGCTTATGTCCGCCCCCCTGTCTCCGGGAGGTCACCCGCCCATTGTTATTCCGACCGCTTTTCCTGGGAAGTCCCGAGGTCAGGGTTGGTTCAGGGCGTGCCGTGGTCAATTCCTTGAAATCGGAGACCGTTTGCGCCCGGCGTCCTGCCGATGTCGGGTTCAGTTTCCTGTTCGCCATAGCTTATACACCTTCAAAATATTCAATTTTATGGCCAGGCATGAGCTGGATATAGGCCTTTTTATAGCCGCCTTTTTTGCCGAGGGTTCGACCAAAGCGCTTTTTCGCCTTGGCTTTCTTCCGGACGACATTGACATTGAGCACCTGGACCTTGAACGCCTCTTCCACTGCTTTTTTCACCTCAAGCTTGTTGGCCCGATCCGCAACGCGGAAGACAACTTGATTATTGGCTTCTTTGCAAAAAGTGGACTTTTCGGTGACCACCGGTTTGAGAAGTATGTGTGTATAATCCATAATCACTGCAACCTTTCCTGGATGGTTTCAACCGCCTCGGTCGTGAGTATCAGCTGGGAGAAGTTCAGGATATCATAGACGTTCAGCTCGTTTTCCCTGATGACCTGAATTCCGGGTATGTTTCGAGTTGCGAGCTCAACGTTGTTATCTTGTTTGGCGATAACAATCAAGGCCTTTTGCAGGCCGAGTTTATTTTTAACCTCAAGAAAGGCCTTGGTTTTGGGTCGGTCGAGCTCCAGCTTGTCCAGGACGAGCAGCTGCTGCGCTTGATGCTTGCTGGATAAGGCCATTTTCAGGGCAGCACGTTTGAACTTCTTGTTCACCTTGATCCGGTATCTTCGCGGGCTGGGGCCGTGCGTCACGGCTCCGCCGGTCCACAACGGCGAACGCCGCGTCCCGGCCCTGGCCCGTCCGGTTCCCTTTTGCCTCCAGGGCTTCGCGCCGCCTCCTCGAATCGTGGATCGACTCTTCACGCTCGCTGTTCCCACCCGCCGGGCAGCCAAATGGGCCTTGACCATCCTGTGCAGAACCTCCGGCTTGATGGGCACCTGAAAGATATCGTCGGGCAATTGAATGTCGCCGACTCGATTGTTTTCTTGATCTCTGACATCGGTCATACGGCTCGCCCTTACCCTTTCTTACAAATCGTTAGCATGGAATTTTTCGCTCCAGGCACTTGTCCGCGCACCAAAATCAGATGGTCATCCTTTCTGATGTCGACGATCTCCGCGTTGGGTGCGGTCACTCGTTTATTGCCCATCTGACCAGGCATTTTTTTGCCCTTGAATACTTTGGCCGGATAGGCGCATTGACCGATGGCCCCCGGTGTTCGGTGCACTTTATGATGGCCATGGCTGGCTGGAGAGCCCCCGAAATTCCAGCGCTTCATCACCCCGGCAAATCCCTTGCCTTTTGATGTGCCCGTAATCTTGACCCGTTCCCCAACCTTGAACAGATCGACATCGATCTCCTGACCCGGCTCATAGCCCTCAACGGAATCGGTCCGGAATTCGACAAGCCTTCGATAATAGCCCTGTCCGGATTTCTTTTGATGTCCCTGCTGGGGTTTGTTGACCTTGCGCTCCGGGACCTGGTCAAAGCCGAGCTGGAGGGCCTGGTAGCCATCCCTGTCCGTCTCTTTCACCTGAATGATCGGACACGGGCCGGTTTTCACAACCGTGACCGGCACGGCGGTTCCATCGTCAGCAAAGATCGTGGTCATCCCGATTTTTTGCCCTATGATCCCTTGATTTTTCATGACTTCCCCTATTGTCTGGAAGTATGGACCTGCATCCTGACGAATCAGGCCGCACAGGCATTCCAATCCTTCTGATGTTCACCTGTTAGAGCTTAATCTCAACATCGACCCCGGCCGGCAGACTGAGCTTGCCCAAAGCATCCACAGTCTGCTGTGTCGGTTCGAGAAGATCCATGAGGCGCTTATGGACGCGCATCTCGAACTGATCCCGGGACTTCTTGTCCACATGCACCGATTTATTGACGGTGACTTTATGAATCCGTGTCGGCAGCGGTATCGGCCCCGCAATGGTCGCTCCGGTATTGTGGGCAGAGTCCACAATCTCGGCCACGGCCTTGTCCAAGAGGCGGTAATCGTACGCTTTCAGTTTGATCCTGATTCTGGCACTATGCATGGAGACCATGTTTTTGCTCCTACTCCGTAATTTCTGAAACCACTCCGGCGCCCACGGTCCGACCGCCTTCACGGA